>JAEUSV010000077.1 GCA_016788485.1 Flavobacteriales bacterium | reverse complement strand
GGCAGCTCGTTGAACAGGGTCATCTCCACGTTCATGCCGTGGCCGCCCACGCGCTCCTCCTCGGGGATGTTGCGGGTGTCGATGGTGATGTTCTTGGCCACCATGCCGCCCTTGCCGTACACGATCTTGTAGTCGCTGCCGTAGTCGAGGTTGAACTCGTACTTGCCGCTGGCGTTGGTGGTGGTCTCCGCCAGCTTCTGCCCGTTCTTGAACACGCTCACGGTGACCCCATCGAGCTTCTTGGCGCTGATGTAGTCCTTCACCGTGCCGTACACGTACACGTTGTCCACCTGCCCGAAGAGCAGCGTGGACAGGCAGACGGCCAGCACCGTCCAAAGCAGGCGGGTCTTCAGCATGGTCTTCCTCGGCAGGTCCTCCCTCGGAACGCCTGATCCACAAGCTGTTCCGGTGCGCCAATTTACGACAACTTTGGTGCCGGGGTCCAGCCGGTGACCAGCAGGGACATGCACAGCATCTGGGAACAACGCAGTTTCGCCGCCCGGCCGCAGCTGGCGGTGGTGGGCGCGGGCATCGTGGGCCTGTTCACCGCCCTGCACCACAAGCGCGCCCACCCGCACCACCGCGTGCTGGTGCTGGAGCGCGGCCCCCACCCCAGCGGCGCCAGCGTGCGCAACGCCGGCTTCGCCTGCTTCGGCAGCCCCAGCGAGCTGCTCGCGGACATCGCCGCAGAGGGCGAGGCGCGCGCGCTGCAACGCGTGGAGGAACGCTGGCTGGGCCTGCAGGAGCTGCGCGCCGAGCTGGGCGACGCGGCCATCGGGTTCGAGGCGTCGGGCGGTCATGAGCTGTTCGCGGACGATGCGCTGTACACGCGCGTGGCCGAAGGGTTCGACGGGCTGAACCGCTCGCTCCACGGCATCTTCGGTCGCCGCGTGTATGAATGGGCCGATGGCCGCATAGGTGACCGTGGCCTGCGCACCGCCCACCTGGCCAGCACCGACCTCGAAGGCCCCGTGGACAGCGGCCGCCTGGTGACCGCCCTGCTGCGCAAGGTGCAGGAGGCCGGGGTGGAGCTGCGCACCAACGCCACGGTTACCGCCGTGGACGACGGGCCCGATGGCGTGACATTGCGGCTGGCCGATGGCGGTGCCGTGCTCGCAGGCCGCGTGGCGGTGTGCACCAATGGCTACACGCGCGACCTGTTCCCCGGCCTCGACGTGCTGCCCGCGCGCGGCCAGGTGCTCCTCACCGCCCCCATCCCCGGGCTGCGGCTCAAGGGCACCTTCCACGCCAACGAGGGCTACGTGTACTTCCGCGACCTCGACGGCGCCGTGCTGCTGGGCGGCGGCCGCGACCTGGACAAGGCCGGCGAGACCACCACCGCCGACGGCGTGACCCCGCTGATCCAGGACCACCTGGAGCACCTGCTGCGCTCCGTGATCATCCCCGGCACGCCCTGCACCATCGCGCGGCGCTGGAGCGGGGTGATGGCCTTCGGCAGCGCGGGCAAGGAGCCGCTGGTGGAGCGCCTGTCCCCCAACGTGGTGGCCGCCGTGCGCCTGAGCGGCATGGGCGTGGCCATCGGCATCCGGGTGGCACGAAAGGCGGCGGGGTTGGTGGGGGGATAATGAAGTGTTGCGTAGTTTGGGAGGGATGCGATGGGGAACGAAGCTCGACCTTGGCTGGAGGAAGGGGCAGAAATGGGCACTCGGCACAGCCGAACGCCGGTCGGGGAAAGTTGCAAAGTGCATGAGTCGGGAAGAGGCCGCTTGGCAGACCTGGTCTGGAAGGCAGGCCAAAGCAGCTGGATTCACTAGCGAATCTATTGAAAGTGCAGAAGGATGTACAGGCGTTCAAGCCACGTTCTCAAGATGAAAAAGGACACTATTGATTTTGAGGTTAGCGGCGTTCGACGGTGCTCCATCATGAACGATACTTCGCTAGAGCTTAATCGTTTCCTTAGAAATATTGGGGACAAAGGGCAACATAATATTATCTTGTTGCCGTCTCAGTGCCAAGAGCTCTCCTCGTTAATTAATTTGGAACTGAAATACCTACTGCCTATGATTATAATAGGCTACACTAAGGAACAACTTGGACCCGGGACTATGTCATATATCAAATATGAAGTCAACAATGAAAATGTCCTGATGGACCCGCGACTTCCTGTGAATAACAAATTTATTCGATTAGAAGGACTGCATAAGCTATTATGCCGTTGGGCAGATTCAGGAGAAACTGTTTCAGTCAAGTACAAATTAGAGAGTTAGCAGAGGACATCCTAGTGCCGCGGCCGGAATTAGCCACACTGGCCCGCGAGTGCGCGGATTCCTCGTCCGCGTCTGCAACGCGGATGTTCAAGAAGCGCGACTGCTTCGCGCACCGCATAAACCCAGCCCCCCCTGCCACAACGCGTTCCTTGTAAGGGACGGTGAGGCGGCCAGATGGATCAAGGGCCAGGTTGGCCCAAGGCCGGGTTCGTGGGACTGGGTGTAGGGTAGGTCGCACAAGGCTACCGCACCGTTCGCCGCGTGAAAGGGGCTTAGCCGGCAGTGTTCGGCCTGGGTTGCACGCTTCAGCCGCAATGCGTGCAGGCCAGGGGTACGCCTGCTGCAACCCTGATCCCCCGCGGGGCGTACAAGCCCCGCCATGAAGCACATCGCTACTCTTCTGATGGGCCTCGCCGTGTTCGCACAGAGCACCCTCGCACTGGCCCCCGCCGATCCCACCGACGACCCCTTCCGCAACGGGCTGGCCGCTTTGCGTGCCGCGCGTTTCGAGGATGCCTACACCCTCTTCACCGAGGCCGTGAAGGTGCAGCCCGAGAACGCCAAGGCCTGGTACTACCGCGGGGTCACCCTGCAGAACATGGGCGACGCCGAGGCCGCCCTGCAGGACGTGGACCGTTCGCTGGCCCTGGACAACGCCGACCCCAACGTGCACCTGACCAAGGCCGAGATCCTGATCGTGAGCGCCTACTACCAGGAGGCCCGCCAGGAGCTGGAGGAGCTGCTGCGCCGCCACGCCAGCGACCCCATCGCCGTGCACGCGCTCTTCAGCCTGGGCGTGGCCTGCAGCATGCAGGACGATGACGCTGCCGCGCTGAAGGCCTACGACCGCCTGATCGCCATGGCCCCCACCGACGCCCGCGCCTGGTGCGACCGTGGCATCACCCGCAGCCGCATGGGCGACCACGCCGGTGCCATCGCCGACCTCAGCGAGGCCATCCGCCTCGATCCCCAGCAAGTGAACGCCTACGCCGCCCGCAGCTACGCCCACGCCGCCGCCGGCGATCGCGGCCAGGCCTGCGGCGACGCCCTGCGCGCCAAAGCCCTCGGCGATGCCGACATGGGCCCGCAAGTGCTCTCGTACTGCGACTGACCAAGGCCCCGGGCGCTTATCTTCCGGTCCCAACCCACCGGAACGATGATTCGCGTGCCCCTGCTTTCGCATCGCCGTAGCCTCGGCGTAGGCGTGCCCCTGCTTTCGCATCGCCGCAACCTCGGCGTAGGCGTGCTCCTGCTCCTCGCCTTATCCCCCGCCTTCGCACAGGACCCCATCGGCGCGCGCAAGCTCGTGGACGAGGGCGTGGAACTGGAGGACAAGGGCGACCACAAGGGCGCGATCAAGAAGTTCGACAAGGCCCTGAAGATCGATCAGGACAACCTGCTCGCCATGGCCGAGAAGGCCTACAGCCTGAACTCGCTGGGCCAGTACGAGCAGAGCGCGGCCATCTGCCAGGACATCATCGAGAAGCACAACGGCGCCAAGGAGGCGCCGATGGTGTACGTGACCTACGGCAACAACATGGACCAGATGGGGCGCCCCGAGGCCTCGCTGAAGGTCTATGACAAGGGCATCAGCGTGCTGCCCTACCTGGCGATGCTGCACTTCAACAAGGGCATCACCCTCAGCGGCATGGGAGCCGACAGTTCCGCGGCCGCCATGCGCTGTTTCGAGCGTTCCGCACGGCTCGACCCCTTCCACCCCGGCACGCAGAACGCCATGGCCCGGCTGCTGGCCCGCGAAGGCACCAGCATCCCCACCACCCTGGCCCTGTGCCGCTTCTTCGTGCTGGAACCCGAGGGCCAGCGCGCCATGGAGAACGGCCGCCTGCTGGAGCAGACCCTCACCGGGAACACGCGGAGGACCAGCGGCGGCGGCACCGAGATCCGCGTGGACGCCGGCATGCTGCGCGACAGCACCGACACCGTGCACGTGGTGAACGACTTCCGCGACCAGGAGCTGGTATGGAGCGTGACCAAGGGCATGGACCTGGCCAATGAACTGGCCAAGGCGCTGGAGGGCTCCGGCCTGCAGGCCACCATCACCGTGGGCGGTCCAGGCACGGGCAGCGGGTTCGCGGACAAGCTGGACATGCTGGCCGGACTGCTGCGCGACGGGCGCGGCAAGAACCACGGCTTCCTGTGGGAGTACCACGCTGACTGGCTGATCGCGGTGGACAATGCGGGGCACCTGCCTGTGGTGGCCCGCCTGGCGTACGTGACCAAGGACAAGGACGCCCTCAAGTGGCTGAAGGAGCACGAACGCGAAGTGGGCGACTATTTCGCCTGGGAACAGGACTACAGCGTGGCGGAGCTGAAGGAGAAGCATTGAGGAAGGAAGGTCATCCGCAGAACACACAGAGAGTGGCGCTCGCAGAACAGCTTGTCTGAGTGAACATCCGCAGAACACATAGACCACGCAGAGAGAGGCGCTCGCAGGCTCACTTGGCTGAGTGGTCATCCGCAGAACACGCAGACCACGCAGAGAGAGGCGCTCGCAGGCTCACTTGGCTGAGTGGTCATCCGCAGAACACGCAGAAAAGGCGCTCGCAGGCTCGCTTTACCGAGTGAACATCCGCAGAGCACGCAGACCACGCCGACCAAGGTGCTCTCAGGCTCGCGTGACCGAGTGAACATCTGCAGAACACGCAGACCACGCAGAGAAAGGCGCTCGCGGGCTCGCTTGAGCGAGTGAACGTCCGCAGAACACGCAGAACACACAGAGGAACGCGCTCGCGGGCTCGCATACGCATCAGGACAGGACAGGTTATTGACAAAGCAGAACATGGAACAACGGGACCAACAGACGCACGCGATCATCGGCGCTGCACTGGAGGTGCAGGCCGAACTGGGTTCAGGTTTCCTGGAGAGCGTCTATCAAGAGGCGATGGAGCGCGAACTGTCGATGGCGGGGATACCCTTCGAGGCGCAAGTGGAGCTTCCCATTGCATACAAGGGTGAACGTCTGACCACCTTCTTCCGCGCCGACCTGGTGTGCTATGGTGAGGTCGTGGTGGAACTGAAGGCGTTGCGGAACCTTTCAGGGACCGAGGAGGCCCAACTGCTGAACTACCTGAAGGCCACCGGGCTCAAGCGCGGCCTTCTGCTCAATTTCGGCGCCACCAAGCTGGAAGTGAAGCGCATGGTCAAGTCCTTCTGAGCGAAGTCCATCCCACCCGGTCCGTTCTTTCCCACTGAACGTCTGCGTGCTCTGCGGACGCCCCCTCGCCCGCCAGCATGTGTTCGATCAGCGCAGCTGATCACCTGCGGCCTTCTTCCACGACCCGCTCCGGCCCATCGGACCTGATCCTCTGCGTGGTCTGCGTGTTCTGCGGACCTGTCCTCCAAGCCGGGCTGATCTCATTCGACCAGTGCAGCTGATCAGCATCCGCTATCGAACATCATATTCATTTGATATCCAATAGTATACATCACCCTGATCAAAGCTCCATCGCATTGCCTTTCGGCGTTCGCACCCCACGGCCTATACGGCGTTGCTTCCAGCGCAAAGCCCGCCCGTTCACCGCGGCACCTTGAAAACCCTTGGTGCTCACGCCTTCCATGGCCCGAAAAGCACTACTTTCGCGGCCCCTTTCGCCTGCCGCTCGTAGGGCAGCGAACACGACCATGAAGATCAACGTGACCCTCCCGGACGGTTCGGTCCGGAGCTACGACCCCGGCGTTAGCGCCATGGACGTGGCGAAGAGCATCAGTGAAGGCCTCGCCCGTAACGTCCTCTCCGCCAAGGTGAACGGCGAGGTGCGCGATGCCGACCGTCCCCTGCCGGGCGACTGCACCCTGCAGCTGCTCACCTGGAACGATGCGGAGGGCAAGAGCACGCTGTGGCACAGCAGCGCGCACCTGCTGGCCGAGGCCGTGGAGGCCTTGTACCCCGGCACCAAGTTCGGCATCGGTCCGCCCATCGAGAACGGCTTCTACTACGACATCGACCTGGGCGACCGCACCATCGGCGAGGGCGACTTCGCGGCCATTGAGGCCAAGATGAAGGAGCTCGCCTCGAAGAAGAGCGCCTACCAGCGCAAGGAGGTGAGCAAGGCCGACGCCATCGCCTACTTCACCGAGAAGGGCGACGAGTACAAGCTGGAGCTGCTGGAAGGCCTGAACGACGGTGAGATCACCTTCTACACCCAAGGCAACTTCACCGACCTGTGCCGCGGGCCGCACATCCCCGACACCGGCTTCATCAAGGCCGCCAAGGTGATGAGCGTGGCCGGAGCCTACTGGCGCGGCGATGAGAAGCGCAAGCAGCTCACGCGCCTGTACGCCATCACCTTCCCCAAGCAGAAGGAGCTCGACGAGTACCTGGTGCTGCTGGAGGAGGCGAAGAAGCGCGACCACCGCAAGCTGGGCAAGGAGCTCGACCTGTTCACCTTCAGCGAGAAGGTGGGTCCGGGCCTGCCCCTGTGGCTGCCCAAGGGCACCGCGCTGCGCGAGCGCCTGGTGAACTTCATGAAGGCCGCGCAGGAGAAGAGCGGCTACGAGCAGGTGGCCACGCCGCACATCGCGCACAAGGACCTGTACGTCACCAGCGGGCACTACGAGAAGTACGGCAAGGACAGCTTCCAGCCGATCCGCACGCCGCACGAGGGCGAGGAGTTCTTCCTCAAGCCCATGAACTGCCCGCACCACTGCGAGATCTACAAGAGCCGCCCGCGCAGCTACAAGGACCTGCCCATCCGCCTGGCGGAGTTCGGTACGGTGTACCGCTACGAGCAGAGCGGCGAGCTGCACGGCCTTACGCGGGTGCGCGGCTTCACGCAGGACGATGCCCACCTCTTCTGCCGCCCCGATCAGGTGAAAGAGGAGTTCATGAAGGTGATCGACCTGGTGCTGCTGGTGTTCAAGGCCTTGGACCTGAAGGATTACGAGGCCCAGATCAGCCTGCGCGACAAGGAGGACCGGGCCAAGTACATCGGTACCGACGAGAACTGGACCAAGGCCGAGCAGGCCATCATCGACGCGGCCGCCGAGAAGGGGCTGAAGACCGTGGTGGAATACGGCGAGGCCGCCTTCTACGGCCCCAAGCTCGACTTCATGGTGAAGGACGCCCTGGGCCGCAAGTGGCAGCTGGGCACCATCCAGGTGGACTACAACCTGCCCGAGCGCTTCGAGCTGGAGTACGTGGGCAGCGATAACGCCCGCCACCGCCCCGTGATGATCCACCGGGCGCCCTTCGGGAGCCTGGAGCGCTTCGTGGCCGTGCTCATCGAGCACACGGCCGGCAACTTCCCGCTGTGGCTCACCCCCGAGCAGGCCGTGGTGCTGCCGTTGAGCGACAAGTACCTGGATCAGAGCCGGAAGATGCTCGAATTGCTCAAAGAATCCGATATTCGCGCCTCCGTTGACGAACGGAACGAGAAGATCGGCCGCAAGATCCGCGATGCGGAACTGGCCAAGATCCCGTTCATGCTCATCCTCGGGGAAAAGGAGGCGGAAGCAGGTACTGTCGCGGTGCGCGAACATGGCCAGGGCGACCTGGGCCCCATGACGCCGGCCCAGTTCAGCGAACTGGTGAAGGCCCGCATCGACCAGCAGCTGCAGCGCCTCTGAACGAACGACGCAAGAACCCAAACACCCCTACGTGGCAGGTCCTCCCTTCAACCGTCCTCCCGGCTCCCGTCCTCCTGGCGGGGGCGGCTTCTCCGGTCCCCGTCGCCCCTTCCGCGGGCGTGTGATCAAGGAGGACCCGCACCGCATCAACGAGAAGATCCGCGGCGTGCACACCGTGCGCGTGGTGGGCGAAGGCGTTGAGCAGGGCGTGTATCCTTTCGAGCAGGCGTTGCGCATGGCGCAGGACATGGCGCTGGACCTGGTGGAGATCAGTGCCACGGCCGACCCCCCGGTGTGCCGGATCGTGGACTACAAGAAGTTCCTCTACGACCTCAAGAAGAAGCAGAAGGAGATCAAGGCGAAGCAGAGCACCGTGGAGGTGAAGGAGATCCGCTTCGGCCCCAACACGGACGAGCACGACGTGAACTTCAAGCTGAAGCACGCGCGCGCCTTCCTCACCGAGGGGCACAAGGTGAAGGCCTTCGTGTTCTTCAAGGGCCGCACGATCGTGTTCAAGGAGCGCGGCGAGATCCTGCTGTTGAAGTTCGCCCAGGACCTGGAGGACGTGGGCCTGGTGGAGAGCATGCCCAAGCTCGAGGGCAAGCGCATGATCATGTTCCTGATCCCCAAAAAGAAAAAGTAAGGCGGTGCCCGCACCGTCCTCCCTTTCCGTTCAACCCGAATAACCAAGGACAGTCAACAGTCAAAGCAGAGAGGCCATGCCGAAGATGAAGACCAAGTCCGGCGCCAAGAAGCGGTTCAAGCTGACCGGCACCGGCAAAGTGAAGCGCAAGCATGCGTTCCACAACCACATCCTTACCAAGAAGCACAAGAAGCGCAAGCGCAACCTCGCCAAGATGGCCGTGGTGCACAAGCGCGACGAGAAAGCCATTCTCGACCTTCTGAAGTAAGACCCATCGCACCGGGTAGAACAGGTAGCGTTAACCAGGACGTGCAGCCCCAAAGACCAGCCACCGCGCTGACGCTCTCGTCCGAAAACCAAGCGAACAATGCCTCGTAGTAAGAACAAGGTCGCCAGCCGCGCCCGCCGCAAGAAGGTGCTGAAGCTGGCCAAAGGGAACTTCGGCCGCCGGAAGAACGTGTGGACCGTCGCCAAGAACACCGTGGAGAAAGGCCTCTCCCACGCGTGGGACGGGCGTCGCCTGAAGAAGCGCGACTTCCGCAGCCTGTGGATCCAGCGTATCAACGCCGCTGCCCGCGTGCACGGCATGAGCTACAGCGTGCTCATGAACAAGCTGAAGACGAACAACATCGACCTGGACCGCAAGGCCCTGGCCGAGATCGCCTACCACGATGCCGAAGCCTTCAAGGCCATCGTGACCAAGCTGAAGTAAGCCCCTTGTTGCGCGGGCGGCCCCGGCCGTCCACCGACACTTCGGAAGGACCCTCGGGGTCCTTTCGCCGTTCATGGCGCCCCCTCCCGCTATCTTCGGCCTTCGCTCGCATGGCCACGTCGCGCTCCGTTCCCCGCTGGGTGATCCTGCTCATCGACCTGGCCTTGTGTGGCGTGGCGCTCACCGGCGCCTACCAGCTGCGCTTCAACTTCAGCGTGCCCGCCCAGGAGGTGGACCTGCTGCTGCCCGTGCTGCCCTGGTTCTTCGGCGTGCGCCTGCTCTCCTTCGTGCTCGCCGGCACCCACCGCGGCATGGTGCGCCACACCGGCACCGACGATGCCAAGCGCCTCTTCCTCACCGTGCTGGGCGGGTCCCTCGTCTTCGTGCTCCTCAACCTGGCGCGCTACCACCTGCTCGCCAGCGTCTACTTCCTCCCCTTCTCCGTCATCATCATCGACTTCATGGCCACGGCGATCCTGCTCATCGCCAGCCGCATCGCCGTGAAGCTGCTGTACCTGCGTGCCCGGGGCTCGGGCAAGGACACCGTGCGCGTGGTGATCTACGGTGCCGGGGAGGCCGGCCTCATCACCAAACGCACCCTGGACCGCGAGGGCTCGGCCCGCTACAAGGTGGAGGCCTTCGTGGACGACGATGCGCGCAAGGCCGGCAAGCGCCTCGAGGGCGTGCTGATCTCGGGCACCGACCAGCTGGGGCGCATGCTCGCCGACGGCACGGTGGACCAGGTGATCATCGCCATCCAGCAGCCCGACCCCGAATACCGCCGCCGGGTGGTGGACGCGTGCATGGCGGCCCGCGTGCAGGTGCTCAGCATACCGCCCGTGAGCGACTGGATCAACGGCCAGCTGAGCTCGGGCCAGATCCGCGAGGTGCGCATCGAGGACCTGCTCGGCCGCCCGGTGATCAGGCTGGACGATGCCGAGGTGCGCGCCCGCTTCGCCGGCCGCCGCGTGCTGGTGACCGGTGCGGCCGGCAGCATCGGCAGCGAGATCGTGCGCCAGCTCATCGGCCTGGGCGCCACGCACGTGGTGATGCTCGACGTGGCCGAGAGCGCGCTCTACGACCTGGAGATGGAGCTGCTTGGCCGCGGGCTCAGGGGCTTCGTGCCCTGCGTGGGCGACGTGCGCGACGCGGCCTTCGTGGAGGCGCTGTTCGTGCGCGAACGCCCCGAGGTGGTGTTCCACGCCGCCGCCTACAAGCACGTGCCCCTGATGGAGGCGCAGCCGCACCAGGCCATCCGCACCAACGTGGAGGGCACGCGCATCGTGGCCGGTGCGAGCGTGAAGCACGGGGTGGCCGAGTTCGTCCTCATCAGCACCGACAAGGCCGTGAACCCCACCAGCGTGATGGGCGCCAGCAAGCGCGCCGCCGAGGTGCTGGTACAGTCACTTGCGCAGGGCCACGCGGGCACCCGCTTCATCACCACCCGCTTCGGCAACGTGCTCGGCAGCAACGGCTCGGTGATCCCGCTGTTCCGCCGCCAGATCGCACAGGGCGGCCCGGTAACGGTGACGCACCCCGAGGTCACACGCTTCTTCATGACCATCCCCGAGGCCTGCCGGCTGGTGCTGGAGGCGGCCACCATGGGCAAGGGCGGCGAGATCTACGTGTTCGACATGGGCGCGCCCGTGCGCATCGCCGACCTGGCCGACCGCATGATCCGCCTGAGCGGCAAGGAGCCCGGGCGCGACATCGAGGTGCGCTACACCGGCCTGCGCCCCGGCGAGAAGCTCTACGAGGAACTGCTGGCCACGCAGGAGGACACGCTGCCCACGCACCACCCGCGCATCCTCATCGGCAAGGTGCGCGACCTGGAGCCCGGCCACACGCAACGGGTGATGCACGCCCTGGCGGAAGCCGCAGCGCGTGGTGATGATGCCGGTTGCGTGCGCGCGCTCAAGGACCTGATCCCCGAGTACCGGAGCCAGAACTCGGTCTATGCTACCTTCGACACCCCTGTGGGCGGCCCCGACGGCCGGCAGGGTTGACCAACACCACCAACGCAGGATGACGCGGGACAGGAACCTGGAGATCGCCAGGCTGCAGAAGGAGATCGGCGACCACATCGGTGTGGGACCGGACAGCCTCGTTTTCAACTTCGAGGAACTGGGCACCAACCGCTGCAAGCTCCACCTCATCACCATCAACCCGCGCCACAACCAGAGCTTCCTCTTCCACGCCGTGGAGGGCAGCGACAAGCTCGATGCGCTGCGGAACATGCTCGAGTACGTGCATTCGTACAAGGAGCGCACGAGCAGCTACACCGTGCAGTGGAGCGCCAAGGGCGAGAACACGCTCCAGACCTCGTATTTCAGGGCCAAGAACGTGCTGGAGGCCCTCGACAAGCTCTTCTATGACCGGGACCCGAACAGCATCACGGTGTTCTCCGTGATCCTGAACCCGATCTCCTGAGCGGCCCCCGGCCCTCCGGGGTCAGGTATCACCTTCCGATCAACCAACGCCCACAGCCCGACGCGGCATGCGCACCAAGACACCCATCCAGGTCAGGTTCCACGACATCGACATGGCGCACCACGTGCACAACGCGGTGTACCTCTCCTATTTCGAGCTGGCCCGCATGGATTTCCTGCGGCAGTTCATCGAGAAGGACCATGATTGGAAGAAGTTCGGGCTGATCCTGGCGCGCAACGAGGTCGACTACCGCCAGCCCGTGCACCTGAGCGACCAGGTGGAGGTGGAGACCTGGTGCAGCAACGTGGGCAACAAGAGCTTCGACCTGAGCTACGCCCTGTTCGTGAAGCAGCCCGACGGCCGGAAGCTCTGCACCCAGGGCCGCAGCGTGATGGTATGCTTCGATTACGTGGCCGGAACGAGCATCAGCGTGCCCGATGCCTGGCGGATCGCCCTGGCCCGCCTGATGGAGAACGACGCCTGAGCCCATGCGACCGATCATCCTTACCGAGGCCGGCACCGAGCTGGCGCCGAGCGAACTGGTACTCAACCCCGACGGTTCGGTGTACCACCTGGCCCTGCTGCCGGAGCAGCTGGCTGACACCGTGCTGGTGGTGGGCGACCCCGGGCGGGTGGCCTTGATCAGCCAGCGCTTCGACCAGGTGGAGCACCGCTCGCAGAACCGCGAGTTCATCGCGCACACCGGCACCGTGGGCGGGCAGCGCATCACCGCGCTGGCCACAGGTATCGGCACGGACAACATCGACATCGTGCTCAACGAGCTCGACGCCCTGGTGAACATCGACCTGGCCGAGCGGAAGGTGCGGTCCACGCACAAGTCCCTGCGCATCGTGCGCCTGGGTACCTGTGGGGCGCTGCAGCCCGATGTGCCCGTGGATGAGCTCGTGGTCTCGGCCTACGGCATGGGCCTGGACAATGTGCTGCACTACTACGCCAACGAGCAGGACGATGCCGAGCGGCGGCTGCTGAACGACTTCATCGCGCACACCGGCTGGCCGGACAACCTGCCCCTGCCTTACGTGGGCACCGGCGACAAGCGGTTGGTGGAGCTGCTGGGCCTGGGCAACCACGTGGGCATCACCGTAACGGCCGGAGGCTTCTACGGGCCCCAGGGCCGGCAGCTTCGCGCCGTGCCCAGCGCGGCAGGCATCAACGATGCCTTCAGCGCGTTCGAGCACGAGGGGCTGCGGATACTGAACTACGAGATGGAGACCAGTGCGCTGTACGGCTTGGGCGGCCTGCTGGGGCACCGTACCTGCACCGTGTGCGCCGTGGTGGCCAACCGCATGCGACGCGAATACAGCAAGGACCACCACCGGGCCATCGGCCGCATGATCGACCTGGTGCTTGAGCGCCTGGTGGGCTGATCATCCCAGCCCCATCAACACGGTGCTGGTGGAAACAAGCCACCGGGCCAGCGCGTCCGGGGGATGCGCCCGTCGACCTTAGCGAGGCAGTTCTTCCCTGCCTGGCACGATGAGCGAGAACGAGATCCGCGCCCTGATCAACCTGATCGACGATCCCGACGAGGACATCTACCGGCAGGTGCGGGCCCGGATCATCGCCATCGGCGTGCCGGTGGTGCCCGTGCTGGAACGGGCCTGGGAGACCGAGGACCTTGGCGACCTGTACCGCAACCGGATCGAGGACATCCTGCACACCATCCACGTGGATGCTGTGTACGAAGGGCTCAAGGCCTGGCATGCCGCGGGCGGCGAGGACCTGCTGGAGGGCGCGCTTCTCGTGTGCCGGTACCGCTACCCCGACCTGGACGTGCAGCGCGTGCGGGCGAAGCTCTCGGCCATCCGCCAGGACATCTGGCTGGAGCTGAACGATAACCTCACCGCCTTCGAGAAGGTGCGCGTGTTCAACCACATCTTCTTCCAGGTGCACGGGTTCAAGGGGAACAAGCGGAACTACCATGCGCCGCAGAACTCCTACATCAACGACGTGCTCGAGACCCGCACGGGCAATCCGCTCTCGCTCTCGATCATCTACCAGGTGCTGGCCGAGGAGCTGGGCCTGCCCCTCCGGGGGGTGAACCTGCCCAACCATTTCGTGCTCGCCTACCTGGACGAGGAGAGCATCGGCGCGGGCGAGGGCCGGCAGGGCGTGCTGTTCTACGTGAACGCCTTCAGCCAGGGCGACATCCTCGGCCGGAACGAGATCGACGAGTTCCTCCGGAAGCTCGACATCGACGCCCGGGAGAGCTTCTACCAGCCCTGCTCCAACATCGACATCGTGCGGCGCCAGCTGAACAACCTGGTGCACAGCTACGAGAAGGCCGGGGATGCCGAAAGGGCCTCCGAGCTCAAACGGCTGCGTGCCCTGCTGGGCGACCCGGCGTAGGATCGAAAGAAAGGCCTGGATCGGGGCGCTTCATTTTCCGTTTGGATGGTGCCTTGGCGGAATTAACTTTCCGGCCCTGTACCAACCATCAATACCACTCTGATGAAGAAGATCTACCTCTCTCTTCTGGCCGTGGGAGCCTTTGCGGGTGCGAACGCCCAGCAGATGGTACCCCACCGGACCCAGCACAAGCTGATCGACAACCAGGCCCAGCAGGCCCCTGTCGCCAGCAAAGGCAACAAAGGCAGCAACAAGGCCGCCTCGGTAGCCTTGGCCAATGCCCAGAACATGTACACCGTCCTGCTCAGCGGGCAGAGCCAGGTGGCCTACAACCCCGACGTGAACTCGGTGGTGTTCGTGCACCGCCAGAACGCGGCTGACAACGGCGGTGTTGGTGGCTCCGGCACCATCCGCTTCGACGTGAGCACGGATGGCGGCGCGACCTTCACGCTGAACAAGCTGCTCACCCCGGGCATCTTCAACAACACGGCCGCTCCTGTCACGGGTGGTCGTTACCCCAACATCACCATCTACAACCCCGCCGGCAACACCGACCCTGCTAACGCCTATGCGGTGAGCAGTGGCGTTACGCTGAACAGCGTGAACCCCGGACAGTGGGGCATCATCCAGGCCAGCTCCGCCAAGTTCGATGGCTCGAACAACGTGGACGCCTACATCGATGTGTACGGTGACAACACCACCTTCCACACCTACAACCTGCAGTCCACCCCCGACGGCACCCTGTGGTCGCTGGCCGGCCGCCTGAGCACCACCACGGACAACTCCGACAGCGTGGACTACAAGTCGTTCAGCGTGCTGAAGGGCGTGTTCAACACGGGTACCAACAGCGTGGATTGGAGCGTGGCCTACACCCTCCCCTTCGAGCGCTTCGTGTACAACGATCCGGACAACGGCCTTACCAGCCAGGTGACGAGCTGGAGCATCGCCTTCAGCCCCGATGGCCAGACCGGGTATGCCGTGGTGAACGGCGTGGACGTGAACACCACGCCCCGCCCGGCTCCGAAGCCTTACGTGTACAAGACCACCGACGGTGGTGCCAACTGGAGCGCCCTGCCCGACTACGACTTCGCCGCCAACCAGTGGGTGATCGACAACGTGCCCGGCGCCAACGACACCGGTGAGCCCCGCCCCTACTTCAGCGACATGGACATGGTGGTCGACGCCAACGGCAAGCTCCACATGATCAGCGAGCAGCTGTGCCAGAGCCTCGGCAACAGCAGCGACAGCGCCGGTTACGTGTTCAGCGACATCGTGACCCAGAAGATCCTGCACCTGGCCACCACCGACGGTGTGACCTGGGACGTGGAGCTGCTGAGCGATGTGTACGGCGAGGACTACGAGTGGCCCGCCCCCGCTCCTCCCGGCCCCCTGCAGAGCAACCGCCCGCAGGCCAGCCGCACCGCCGATGGCACCAAGGTGTTCTTCAGCTGGAACACCAGCGGTCCCAACGAGACCGAGAACATCCTTCCGGACATCTACTGCGCCGGCTTGAACGTGAGCACCGGCCTCTGGACCGCCGCCAAGAACCTCACCTTCAACACGAACGCCGAGGGTGCCGCCTGGTTCCACACCGTGGCGAACATCAGCATCAGCAACGGTGCCGACTTCGACTACGAGCTGCCCATCGTTTACGCTGAGCCCGGCGCTGCCGACACCGACCCCTGCGGCTTCTGGTACCTCAAGGGCGTGGGCTTCGACGATGCCGAGTTCGCCTTCGCGATCGGCATGAGCGAGAACCCCCTCGACGACAAGGTGGCCGTGTTCCCCAACCCCACCAATGGCAACCTGAACGTGATGCTGAACGGCATCGGCCAGGTGGACATCACCGTGACCGATGTGACGGGCCGCGTGGTGGCCGCCAGCCGCACCAGCCAGCTGCAGCACACCATCGACCTCACCAGCCAGCCCACCGGTGTTTACATGATCACCGTGCGCACGGAGAACGGCCAGACCAGCCGCCGTGTGGTGAAGCAGTAAGCTGCCGAACTGCCTTGCGAAGCGCCTCCGGGGAACCGGGGGCGCTTCGTGCGTTCAGGGGCTTCTCCTTCCGCACGTCCACGCCTACCTTGCCGTCATGCACCACATGCACCTCCTTCGCCTGCTGCCCTTCCTGTTCGTGATCACGCTCGGCCGTCCCGTGGTCGCACAGAAAGGGGCACCGGCCGACACCTCCCTCGCCCGCGCCATGAACGCTTACCTGCTGGCGACCCAGCGCGGCGACTTCGCCTATGTGCTGGAACAGGTGCATCCCAAGCTGTACACCGTGATCCCCAAGGAGGCCATGCTGCAGGCCATGGAGAAGACCTTCAACGATCCGGAAGTGTCCATGGTGATCGATACGGTGATGGTACAACGCATCAAGGGGCCCGTGAAAGAGGCGGGCATCGTCTATCACAGCATCAGCTATGAGAACCACATGCGCATGCATTCGTCACCCGACCAGGGACCGGATGGCGCCCCCCTCGATGCCGCGGAACAGGCGGAACGCGACCAGGCCCTGCTGGTCATGCTCCAGGCGAGCATGGGCAAGGACCAGGTCCGTTTCGACGAAGGGTCCAGGGATTACCTGATCCGCAGCGGGAACACCATGTTCGCCGTGAAGGACCCTGCCCTGGGTGATTGGAAGTTCGTGGGGTACAAGCCCGAGATGGAAGCGCTCATGGGCATGATGGTACCGGAGAAGGTGCGTAAGAAACTGGGCGTGAAGTGAGCCGTGCCTACCGGAAGATCAGCTTCAAGGTGGCGGCGATGATGCGCAGGTCGAGGGCCATGCTGCGCTCGCGTACGTAGCGAAGGTCCAGCGCCAGCTTCGCCGGCATCACTTGTTCGATGTACGTGCGCTCCGGATCGGCGGCTTTCGCCAGCAGGTCGTTCTCGTCCACGTAATCGAGGCTGGCCATGCCCGTGATGCCGGGCCGCACGGAAAGCACGCGGCGCTGTTCGGGCGTGTACAAGGCCACATAGCGCGGCACCTCGGGCCGGGGGCCCACGATGCTCATGTCGCCCACCAGCACGTTCCACAGCTGCGGAAGCTCGTCCAGCTTGGTCCTGCGCAGGAAGTAGCCCACCGGTGTGATGCGCGGATCGCGACCGCCGATGGTGAGCTGCCCCTTGGCCTCGCTGCCCGGCCGCATGCTGCGGAACTTCAGCAGCCTGAACTCCCTGCCGTTCCGGCCCACGCGCACCTGGCGGAAGAAGGCGCCGCCGGGCGAGCTGAACGCCACGGCCAAGGTGAAGACCAGCAGCAGCGGCGACAGGATCACCAGCGCCACGAAGGCGAAGACGATATCGAACGCGCGCTTGATGCCCATGGCTCAGCCCATCACCTCGGTCACGGCCTCTTTCACGGCCTTCACCACCTGGTCCACCTGCGCATCGGAGAGGTCGTAGTACACCGGCAGGCTGATCTCGCGGCTGTATTGCCGGTAGGCGTTCGGGAAATCGGCGATGCGGTAGCCCAGCCCGCGGTACACCGAAAGCATGGGCATGGGGATGAAGTGCACGTTCACACTGACCTCGCGCTGTGCGATGGCCGCGATCACCGCATCGCGCTGATCTTCGGAGGCGTTGGTGAGGCGCAGCATGTACAGATGGTACGACCCCTCGCGCGCGGCATCGCCGAAGGAAGGTGCCAGAAAGCGCTGGTCGCCGGCAAAGGCGTCGCTGTACCGGGTGCAGATGGCCTTGCGCCTGGGCAGTGTCTCGCTGTCGTACCGGTCCAGTTCCACCAGTCCGATCGCGGCCTGCAGGTCGGTCATGTTGCACTTCCAGCCGGCCATGGTCACGTCGTAGCGCCAGGCCCCGGCCTGCATCTTGCTCAAGGCATCCTTGCTCTGGCCGTGCAGGCTCATCACGTTGAAATGGCGGTACAACACCGCGTTGCTGAAGGGGGCGGGCAGGTTCAGCGCGAGCGCTCCGCCCTCGGCCGTGGTGAGGTTCTTCACCGCGTGGAAACTGAACCCGGTGATGTCGGCGATGGCGCCCACACGACGGGCACCGATGTGCGCCCCGAAGGAATGCGCGGCATCGCTGAGCACGAGCATGCGCCCCAGCTGCTGCTGCACCTCGCCCTCGGCCTGGAACACCGTGCGCATGTCCTCGGCCAGGCGCATCGCGCCCTCCTGGTCCGCCGGGAGCCCGCCGATGTCCACCGGCATGATGCACTTGGTGGCGGGTGTCACCAGCCGACGCGCGGCTTCGAGGTCCATGGTGAAGTCGTCCTTCACATCGACCATCACGGGCCGCGCCCCCACATGCAGCACGATGTTGGCCGTGGCGCAATAGGTGTACGCGGGCACCAGCACTTCGTCGCCCGTTCCGATGCCGAACCAGCGCAGCACCAGTTCGCAGGCGTTGGTCCATGCGTTCAGCGCGATCACCTGCTCCACCCCGCAATAGGCCGCCAGCCTGCGTTCGAACTCCTTGGTGCGCGGACCGGTGGTGATCCAGCCGGAACGGAGCGCGGCGGTGACCTCGGCGATCGTGCGTTCGTCGATGCGGGGCGGGCTGAAGGGGATCATCGGTGGCGAAGGTAGAAGGCCCATGCCCTGGTGCCGCCCCTGCCTCAAGTGCACGGACCACGCGCCTACATTCGCGGCATGGCGCGTTCCCTGCCGTCCTGGACCACCTTCGTGCTGTGGGGTTTCGCGGTGTTCCAGCTCATCACCCTGGTGCTGGCCATCCCCAATCCGAACGACCTCGAGATCTTCCTCGACGCATCGCAGGAGCTGGTGGACGGCGGCAACGTGTACACCATCGGCTACCGCCAGGGCTACCGCTTCTTCTACGGCCTGGCCTTCGCCTACGTGATCGCGCCATTGAACGCCCTGCCGCTCGCGCTGGCCAAGATGCTGTGGGGCCTGCTGGGGATGGTGCTGCTGTGGCGCAGCTACCGCATCGTGGCGGCATGGGCCGGACTTGACACCTGGCCCCTGGAGCGACAGCGTCTGGTGCAGGCGATCGCAGCGCTCGTGCTGCTGCAGGCCGTACGCGACAACCTGAACACCTGCCAGGCCTCGTTCGTGCTGCTCTGGTGCTGCCTGGAGGGCATCGAACAGGCGCTTCGGGGAAGGCCGGTGCTGGCGGCGGTGATCGTGGCCTTCGGCATCGACATGAAGCTGCTGCCGCTGATCGTGGTGCCCTACTGGGTCTACCGTGCCACATGGCGGCCCCTGCTGGTGCTGCCCTTCGCGCTGGCCCTCTGGGTGGCCGCGCCCTTGCTTCTGACGGGAAAGGAGCGCGGGGCTGACATGCTCCGCTCGCGGGTGGAGCTGTTGAACCCCACGGACAAGCGCCATGTGCTCGACGATGAGGAGCCCGATTTCATCGCGCTGGGGAGCTTGATCTCGGCCTACGGCGGGGGCGACCATGTGCGGGATTACGGCGTGACCTTGCCGCGCCGGGTGGTGCGCATGACCGATGAACAGGTCGGCAAGTTCACCTGGCTGGCCAGGCTTGTCCTTGGGCTCGGCATGGTGATCGTGCTTCGGCTCCCGCCCTTCCGACCTGCGCCGTCAGGGCTCCAACGGGCCTGCGAGGTCGGGTACCTCCTGGCCAGCATTCCGTTGATCTTCCCGCACCAGCAGAACTATGCCATGCTCTACATGGCGCCGGCCGTGCTCTACCTGGCGATGGCAGCCACGGAAGCGCCACCCTCGCGTGCCCCGGGGAAAGGCGTCCTCATCGCAGGGGCGCTGCTGCTGCTCGGCGCGAACGTGCACCTGCTGTTCGGAAGTTTCTTCTGGTTCCACGACCACTACAAGCTGCTCTCGTTCACGCTCCTCTTCGTGCTGGTGCTCCTGGTCCGCGCTCGGCCCGGTGCGACCGCGCTGCAAGCACCCATCGGCAAGCATGGTGACGAGCAGGTCGGGTGATATCCGGTCGGCGGGGAGCGTCGTGAATGCCCTGTTCAGCGGTCGCCCGGCCGCTGCGCTCCAAACAGGTCCTGCAAGCCGTTCCAGAGCCGTTCGGTGATCATGCGCCGGTCGAAGCGCTCCCGCACGTAACGGGCGCCGTTGGCACCGTGGGCGGTGCGCAGTGCGGGCTCATCGAGATACTGGCGCACGGCCTGCTCCAGCGCCCCGGCATCCTCAGGCGCGAACGCGAGGCCTGCCTGTCCCTCCTCGACGAAGAGCCGCCGGGCCTCTCCTTCCACGCCCAGCAGCAACGGCCTTCCAAGGGCGAGCGCCTCGAAGATCTTGCTGGGGATCGCGCCTTCGAAGAGCTTGTTGCGGCGCAGCGGCACCACCACCCCATCGCAGGCCGCGACCAGCGCCAGCACCTCCCCGCGGGGCATGGGGTCGATGAAACGCACGTTCGCAAGCCCATTCGCAGCCGCCATCTCCCTCAGGCCCGCACGCTCGGGACCGTCGCCGACCAGCAGGAACAGCACTTCGGGCCGGTCCGCCAGCCGTTCAGCAGCGTTGAGCACCACCTCCAGGCCCTGCGCATGGCCGATGATCCCGGTGTAGGCCAGCACGAAGGCGGTGGCCGGCACCCCATGGCGGGCTCGCGCACCTGCACCATCGCCCACCCGTTCGATCAGGTCGATGTCCACGCCGTTGGGTATCCACAGCACGGTGCGGTCGGGACAACGCGAGCGGATATTGTCCACAATGCCCATGGTCTGCCCGGTGATCAACGCGGACCGCCGATAGCACCGCATCTCGAGCCGTTCGCTGAGGCCGATGGCGAAGCGGTTGGTGACCAGGCCGAGCTGAACCGCGCTCTCGGGCCACAGGTCGCTCACATTGAACACGAGCTTCGCACCCTTCGCCCGGGCCAGCCACATGGCCGTGATGCCGAGGAACAGCGGCGGCGACTCCACCAGCAGGACATCGGCCTTGCGCAACTTGAACAGGCCGTACGCCAGTGCGGTGAACACGAACGAGAAGTAGTTCATCAGACGTGCCACCAGCCCGCGGCCCTTCGAAACGAACAGCCACACGCGATGCACACGAAGGCCTTCCATCTCCTGCCTCATGCTCCAACGCCCCCTGTAGCCGGCATGGATGCGCATGTCCGGGTAGTTCGGCATGGCCGTGAGCACCTCCACCTCCGCGCCCTTGGCCCGAAGCCCCTTCGCCATGGCGAACAGCCTGTTCTGCGGCGCACCCACCTCAGGCGGGAAGTACTGCGTGAGCAGGATGATCCTCATGGATGGCGTTCAGGCTTGGCCGAAGGGTCCAGCACCGCCGCAAAGAACAGGAAGAAGACCACGCCGGCCTGCACCTCGAGCATGGACTCGAAACTCCAGTTCACCAGGGCGAGCACGATGAAGGACACGAGCAGGTGGTCCCTGGCGCGGACCGCGGAGACCAGCGGCACCAGCAGGGCCAGGAGCAGGTAGAGCGCGAAGGGCACGCCGAGCGCCACCGCCGACTGCACGAGCTGCGAATGGGCGTTGAGGCGGTGCTCCAGCGGGTAGGCGTATCCGCGTTCCCCGTAGACCCGGATCAGTTCGTCCTTCACGTCGCCTGTGCCGGTGCCGATCCAGGGCGATGCGTTCACCAGTTCCATGGCCGCGCTCCATACGAGCACCCGGGCCGAGCTGCTGTCGTGCCCCTGCGGGTCGGTATGCACCAGCGCATGCCAGGTGTCGGTGAACTTGGCGCGCACGGTTCCGAAGGATGCGACGAGCCCGGCCAGCAACAACGCCGAACCGAGCGAGGCCCCCAGCAGGGCGCGTCGCACGGCGCGCTCCCTCCAGTGGATCACCAGCAGGTACACGGCCACCAGCGCGAGCCCGATCCATCCCGCCTTGCTGGCCGTGAGCACCACGCCCAGCACGAGCAGCAGCGGCACCGGCCCCCGGTCGATCACCGAGGCCCAGCGCGGCCCGCTGCGCAGATCCGGCCCGAGGGCCCCGGAGGCGAGCGCGAACACGCCGTAATGCGCGAGGTAGCTGGGATGCAGCCAGGGCGAGAAATAGGTGCTGAAGAAGATGTTGGTCCAGGGCAGCGTGTTGGGCACCGGGCCTTCCGCGCGCAACAGGAGCTCGGCGATGAAGATCACCGACGAACGCGAGAGGAGCACCAGGAAGGTGAGCGCCGTCGCCCAGCGGAAGGCGCGGAGCACAAGGCCGCGTTCCACCTGCCACGGCAACGGGTCGAGCGCCACCACCAGCGGCAGTAGCGCAGCGAGCAGCTTCACCTCCAGGTCGAAGGCGCCGTGCTTCAGGTTCGTGGACCAGGCCATGCCCACCACGTGCACGAGGTAATACCCCAGGAACCAGGGGAGCAGGCTGTTGCGCTGCATGGGACGCAAGCGCCACCGACCCCGGCCCCACGGAAGCATGAGCACCACGAGCAGGCCGCACAGCATGGGCAGGCCACCGGGCCACAGCGGCAGGCACACGGCCACGGCCAGCAAGGCCACGCGGCGCGCGGCTCCGACACGGTCAATCCACGCCTGTTCCATCATGCGGTTCTGCAAGTTGGGCATCGTGCTGCTTCGCGCTGCGCAGCACCAGCAGGCCGAGGGCGAGGAAGCACGCCGATTCCACGACGGCCAGGGCCACGAGGTAATCGGTGGCGTGCGCGAAGGGATACAGGCCGATGAGCGCGACGCCGGCGAAGTAGGCCACCTGCCAGAGGCTCTGCGCGCGGATGCGGCCCAGTGCAGGCAGCAGCGGGGTGAACGGGACCACCAGGAGCTGCAACGCGATGGGAAGTGCGAGGATGCGCGCATAAGCACCCGCGGTGGTCCATGCATCACCGAACACCAGGCCGAACAGCCAGGGCCCCGCCACCACCAGCACCGCCACGAGCCCCGCTGCGGCGAGGCCCAGCAGGCGCAGGCCGCTGAGCAGCCCGGGCAGCACGGGCCGCGCATCGTTCACCGTGCCGCTGGCGCGTTGCATGTACACCTGCATGTAGCTCGAGGCCAGGAAGGTCACCGGCACCAGGATCGTCTGCCTGCACAGGTTGAACTGGCCGGTGACCTCGCCGTCGAAGGCCTTGGCGAGGAGGAAGACCGGCACGCTGAGCGTGGCGGTGTTGAGCACCGCGGGCACGGCGTTGTACAGCGGAAAGTGCGCATACTCCCGCGCCGCGCGACGCAGCTCGGGCAGGTGCAGCGGGCCATAGCGAAGTCCTGCATATTGGCCCTGCCACGCGCCAATGGCCACGTAAGCGACCCAGCCGGCGATGTAGCCGAGAAGTAGGCCGTGGCGGGCCGCCAACACCCCCAGCAGCAGCGATACCGCGGTGATGGTCGAGGTCTGCACCAGCTTGTTGAGCCCCATGGCCCGGAAGGCCTCCTTGCGGATCAGCCAGTTGTTCATGGGCTGGAAGAGGCCCATGAGCAGGAAGAGCGCCGGGCTCAGCAACAAGGGCACCCGGGCCGCTTCACCACCCAGCCATGCGCTCCACAACGGGTGAAAAGCCCAGAGAACGGCGCCCAGCACCAGGGACACCACCACCGCCAGCACCATCCCGAGCCGTGCGAGCGCCGTGGCCTTCTCGTCCTCGCGCGGCAGCACCACCGTTTGCTCGTAGCGGCCGCACACCAGCAGGCTCATCGGGTTCGCCACGGCGAGCAGGATGGCCAGCGCACCGAACTGCTCCGGGGCGTAGAGCCTTGCCAGCAGCGGGCTGGCGAGCAGCGGAATGGCCTGTGCCAGCGCGGTGCCGCCCATCAGGGTGAGCACGTTGCGTGAGAAGGTGGATCCCGCCTGACCGTTCATGTTCAGGCGTGGAGCTGGAGCGTGCGCCGCGCCAATGCGCGCAGGAGCCAGGCCATGACCCCGAAGGACAATGCGGTGGCGAGCGCGGAGCCATGGATGCCCATGGGCGGTATCAAGGCCAGGTTGAGCAGCACGTTGCTGAGGCAGAAGCCCCCGATGAACAGCGTCTGCGTCCAAGGATGGCCCAACTGGCTGAAGAGCATGAGGAAGGGCTGGTCGCCACTGGTGGCCGCGATGCCGGCGGCCAGGATCGCGTACACGGCCCACACGGTCATGGGCTGCTCCTGCATGCCGAGCACCCACAGGGCCAGCGGGAACAGCGGGATCGTGACCAGCACGAGCGGGGCCAGCAGGCGCAGGAAGGCGCGCCGGTTGCGCACCATCACATGCCGCAGCAGCACCGCACCGCCCTTGTGCCAGGCCCGCGTGAGCACCGGGTTGATGTTGTTGCGGAACAGCACCGGCAGCTGGAGCACGCCTTCGGCCACCGTGGCGGCGAAGCTGTACAGCCCCACGGCCGCATCATCCAGGAAGATGCCGAGCATGAACACGTCGACGCGCGTGTTCACATCGAGCAGCAGGTTGCCGGCCAATGCCCGGTTGCCGAAGCGGAAGTTCTCGCGCAGGGCGGGACGAAGCCCCGCGCCCGGCCAGGGCCGCCAGAAGCGCAGGGAGATGGGGATGAGCAACAGCGACAGCGCGGCCTCGGTCCAGAACAGGGTGATCGCGAGGTGCTCCGAAGGCGCATCCTGCAGGCACAGCCACAGCACCCCGCCGAACAGGCCGGCGAAGCGCAGGAGCTGGAACACGGCGAAGAGCCGCATGCGACGCGCGCCGTTGTGGAAGCTGAGCAGCACCTTGTTCCAGCTGAAGAAGAGCAGTCCGGGCACCACCAGGGGGAAGGCGACCGAAACGCCCGGGCTGTCGAACCAGCGCCCGGGGAGCTCGCGGAACGCCCAGGCCAGCGCCATCACCAGCAGGCTCGTGCCGGTAGCGAGCAGCAGGGAGGCGGTCACCTGCGCATCGGCCCGCTGCCCGGCGGCAAGCTCCCTGGGCACGAAGGCCTGCACGGCCAGGTGAACACCGCCCACGGCCAGCTGGCTCAGCAGGATGAAGATGGCATAGACCAGGTTGAACACACCCAGCGCCGCGGCATCGTGGTAGCGCACGATGAGCAGGTTCACCAGCACGCCGAACAGGGCGCTCAACGCGAAGGCCCCGGCGTTCCAGAGAAGGTCGGTGGTGAACTTGCCCTTGGGCGCCCGCATGGTCAGCGGCTAAAGGTATCCTTCAGCCGGTAGAGCACATGCCCGCGGTCGTCCCGCGCGAGCAGCCGGGCCTGGGTGGCCAGGAAGGCCTGGTAACGCGGATCGTACCGGTCGTACTCCTCCGTGGAGAAGACGTGCCTGCAATGGAGGCTGTCGCGCAGGTAATGGAACACCTGCGCCTCGTCGCGCCCCCGGAACAGGAAGGGCTTGCCGTTGGCCAGGAAGAGCTGGTCGCTGCCGCACCAGAAGTAGATGCCCGGACGGTCGGTGACGTAGTACCAGATGGGCAGGTTGTTCACCAGCACCGTGTCCGTGGGTCGCACGCCTTGGGCCAACAACCAGGCCTCCAGGTCGCGGGGACCGGTGTTCAGCCGCTCTGAAAGACTTCCTTCACCGGTATCAGGTGAAGCATAGCCGGGCGTGGCGGCCTTCACCCGCTGCCTATGCTCCAAGGCCAGGGCGGTGTTGAGCGCGGTGACCACGGCCAGCGCGACAACGAAGGGCATGCGCGCGCCGGGCGACAGCACGTTCCACGCGATGCCCACCACGGCCAGGGTGAACAACGGCTGCAGGGTGAAGGCGTAGCGGTAGTTGAAACCGCCGAACGCACCGATCACGGTGACGGCGAGGAGCACGAAGGCAAGCAGGCCGCGCTGCCAGGGCGCAAGGCGCTTCCATCGCAGCAGGGCAACCACGCAAGTCGGAAGCGCGAGCACCATGGCCGGCCCCATGTGGCGCAGGTTGAGGAACACGCCCAGGTAGCCGTTCAGCCAGAGCAGCAAGGGGCTGCCGATACCGCGGGTGAAGTCCTCCGGGTCCATGCCCGCACGGCTCACCGGCATCAGCACCCGGTGGTACACCACGCTCAACGCCAGGGAGGCTGCGAGCAGCGCCCAGGCGAGGAGGTCGATGTGCCGCTGCTTCATCAGTACCAGATGATGTCCTGGAAGATCCAGCCTGTGCCGAACGCGATGTCCACGAGGTAATGCACCGCCCCGAAGAGCAGCAGCATGCCCACGCCCTGCGCCAGCCAGTTGATGCGGGTTTTCCAGCGCACGGGCAGCGCGAACAGCAGCACGGCCACCAGCACCCCGGCCAGGATGGCACCCACCGAGTGCACGAAGGCCTGCGCGCCGGCCAGCGCTCCGAAGAGCAGTAAGCGCTCCCGTGAGGGCGCCTGCAGTACGGCCACGAAAGCGGCCACCGCGCAGGTGAAGAGCATGATGCGGAAGCTGTCCAGGTGGTAGATGGTCAGCAGGAACAGGAAGCCGATGGGCGCTGTGAGCGCGATGCCGGCAGGCACGGCGGCCCAGCGGTCGAAGCGGCGCAGGAGGGCCCAGCAGAAGGCGATGAGCAGCCAGCCGTACCACATGGTGATGCTGCGAACCCACACATCGGTGCGCACCCCGAGGAGCGAGCCCCAGAGGCCCTCCCAGGTGAAGAGCAGCGGGAAGGAGAAGCCGTGCAGCCCCACGTAATGGAAGCCGCTCGCCGCATCGAACTGGAAGCGCTGGTAGCTGATGGCCCGGTCGCGCAGGAAGATCCGCCCCTGCACACCGTACTCCAGCACATCGTGGTCCACCAGGGGCTTGTTCACCAGGAACACCACGGCGACCAGCAGCAGGAACAAGGTGCCCGCCAGAAAAGGCCAGAGGGACCGGTCCTTCAGGTTCGAAGGGATGCTGACAAGCAGGGTGAGGAGACGCCCCCTCCCCGCCCCCGCCATCCGCACCAGCAGCGCGAAGAAGAACAGCGGTAAGAGCAAGGCAACGAACACCGGCACGCCATGCCACAGAGCCAGCGTGTAGTAGAGCACCAGGGTGGTGAGGAAGGGCCCCAGCGCGAAGCCGGCAAGCGCCAGGGGCCACGCGGGGAGCAGCAGGCGCTCGTTGCGGCCCAGGAGGAAGGCGGCCACGGCGCCCCCGCTCGCGAGGTTGGTGACGAGCACGAGCAGCGCGAGCACCAAGACCTCCATCATGCCACCACGGGCTTGCGGTACAGGCGCGGGATGGCGTTGATCGCCTTCAGGGCGCGCTCCATGTCCACGCCGATGGTCTCGAAGTACCACAGCATGCTCTCGAAGCGCGGGCGGTTCTCGCGCAGCACATGGGCCAGGCCTTCCTCGCGGGTGATCATGCCTTCGCGGATCTGGTTGCTGCGGAAGGTGTCGAACTCGGTGAAGCCCGCCACCAGGCCGTACACGTAGTTGTAGAAGGCCGCCGTGCCGTCACCGATCCGCCAGGTGCTGGTGGTATCGGGCGAGATCTCCCAGTTGTATTCGTCCTTCAGGGTGCGGTCCAGCGTCTCCTCGTTCCACGGGATGTAGTCGAAGAGCAGCAGGTACACGTCGCGGGGCTCGGTGTAGTAGGCCTTGAACGCGCTGTAGGTGTCGGGCAGGCTGGCGTTGAGGTAGCCGGGATTGGCCGCGAAGTTGCGCAGGTAGTACAGCGGCATCTGCAGCTTGGCCAGCGTGGTCTGCTTGTCGATCCGTTCCTTGTCGAAGTTGGGACGGATGCCCGCGAAACCGGCCTTGAAGTCGGTGTTCTCGAGCTTGTTCTCCATCCAGATGTCGCAGTGGATGCCCGTCTGCCGCCGGATGTTGTTCACGTGCACGAAGAAGTGCTTGTCGCCGGCCATGAACAGCGGGATCATGCCCAGGCGCGGCTGCTTCAGCCAGGCCTCCATGTTCAACCGCACGTTGCGGCGCTTCATCCTGATGTCCGCGCTCACCAGGATGTTCTCCACGCCGAGCTTGCCGGTCATGCGGGCGATGTTGCGCCGCGCCAGGTCGGTCACCAGCCCCCAGTCGTAGGTGAAGGTGAGCGGGGTCATGCCGAACTCCTTCACCAGCAGGTGCAGGCCGTAGCTGCTGTCGCGCCCGCCGCTGAAGGCCACGATGCAGTCCTGCTTGCCATCGTTGCGGCGGTACTTCTTCAGCACCTCCTCGAACTGCGGGCGCTTGTCCACCTTCAGGCCCTTCGGCTTGTAGCTGTGGCAGTAATTGCACACACCCTTCCCGTCGTAGCTGATGTAGGGGAAGGTCTCGGGCAGCAGGCACTTGCTGCAGCGCCGGATCGTGCGCATCACCTCCTCGGGGAATTCGATCAGCCTGCGGAGCCGTCCCTCGTCGCTCGTGGCGATCGCTGGGGCCGAGGCCTTACCGCCCTGCGAGTGGTCCATGATGCGGAAGGGCTCCGTGAAAGCGGGTGCTGCCCCCGCTGAGGACTCCTTCAGGCCGAAGTCGGTGACGGTGAAGGAGACCAGATCGATCAGCTTGCCGGTGAAGGGAGCGAGCCAGGTGGCTTCGAGCCCGCCGTACCGGGCCTTCATGCCCTCCTTATCGCGGAAGGTGCGCAGGATGTAGGCCTCCGAGGCGAAGACCAGGCTTCCCTTGGGGTCGGTGAGCGTGTAGAACGAACCGGTGTTGGAGGCCAGCAGCACCTGGGCAGCATCCTCGAAGAGGATGGCCACGCTGGCCGCGCCCTCCATCTCGGCGAACACGGCGCGCACGGCCTCCACCGGCCCCTTCCCTTCCTTCAGGAACAGGCGGAACAGCGCGGCGAGCACCTCGGTGTCCACCTCGTACTTGCGCTCGATCCGGCCGGCGTACTTGGCCCACAGCGCATCCACGTTGGTCACGATCCCGTTGTGGATCATGACGATGCCGTCCTTGATGACGGGCTGGTTGTTGAAGTTGTGCTCCTGGCTGCCGTTGGTCACCAGGCGGCTGTGGGCGATCAATGCCAGCTCCTGTTGACCGTTGGCGAACGACGGGGCCAGGGCCTGCTCCAGGAAGCTCCGGTAGGCCGCGGACCGGATGAGGTCCGTGGCCGGCACATCGTCCTTGGTCACATGGATCGTGCGACCGACCGCATCGCGCACGGCGATGCCGCTGCTCTCCTTCCCCCGCGATTCGCTCAGCACGAACAGCTCCCGCATCACCCCTTCGGTGAACGCGCGGTCCAGCCCCGCCTCAGGCTTGGCGATGATCCCGAATATTCCGCACATGGCCGGTAAAGATACCCGGCGGGCGCCGGTGGCCTACTTGTACAGCCGCTCGTTGTCCTGCATGTCCATCCACATGGCGAAGATCAGCGCCTGGAAGCTGCTGGTGGCCAGGAACAGGAAGGCGATCAGGGGCTCGGTGTTCACCGTGGCGCCGGTGACGAAGGCCTTGCCGATCTTCCACAGGTAGGGCAGCGCGATGAGGCCCGCCACGAAGGCGTAGTTGTAGAAGATGAAGAGCGGGTGGAAGTCCTTGAAGAGGTACTTGCGCCACAGGCGGATGAAGAAGCTCTTGATGAGCAGGCGGCTCACGCGGGGGATCACCTTCATCACCTTCATCTTGCTCTGCTCGCCCACGCGGTACACGGGCTTGATCTCCACCTCGCGCAGGGTGCACTGGGCGATATTGAGCTTCACGAGCATGTCGTTGGGCATGCCGTAGCTGCGGTAGATCCTGTGGAGCTTGATGGCCTGCATGGCGCGCAGGCTGATGGCGGTGTAGCCGGTCTGCGTGTCGCTCACGCGCCAGTAGCCGCTGGCGAGCTTGGTGAGGATGCTGAGGATGCTGTTGCCGAAGAAGCGCACCCGCGGGATCACCAGCCAGGCACTGCGGTGGATCAGGCGGTTGCCCTTCACGTAGTCGATGCCTTCGTCGATCACCGGCAGGCAGATGCTCGCCAGCTCGTTGGGGTCCATCTGTCCGTCGCCGGCCATCACCGCGGTGCAGTCGATGGCATGGTCCTGGCACCACTTGTAGCCGCGGGCGATGCCGGCCCCCACCCCACCGTTCTGCAGGTTGTTGATGAGGATGATGCGGTCGGTCTCGGGGTTCGCGTTCACCACCTCGCTGGGCACGTAGTGCGCCATCTCGCGCTCGCTCTCCTCCTGCAGCACGAGCTCGGCCTCGTTCCAGCGGGTGCGCTCGACCTTGTACGGCGGAATGCGCTTCCCTGCGCCTCTCGCACGGTCCCGGGCGATAAGCTCCTTCACCACCTCGGCCGTGCGGTCGGGGCTGCAGTCGTTCACCACCACGATGCGGTCCACGAAGTCGGGCATCGTGTCGATCACGAAGCCGATCTGGCTCTCCTCGTTGTAGCAGGGAACGACGACAGCGACGGTCTTGCCTTTGAGCATGCGAACGGGCTTGGTGGCCGCAAAGATGCGGATACGGCCCGAGAGCCTCAGCGTTTGGCCCCCTGCACCAGGGTGGTGGAGCGGAGGTAGGCGATGGTGGCGCCGTCCGCGTCGGGCGCATCGCCGTGCGGGATCACCCGCACCTCGTCCTGCCGCCACCACAGCAGCTCGCGGAGCTCCTGCGTGGTGCAGATGATGCCCGCGCTGAAGAAGGCGGCCACCTGCGAGAAGAAGCGGCCCAGCACCGTGCGCATGGCCCCCATGTCCTTGGGGCGGTCGAGGTCGCTGCCCAGGAAGGAGATCACCACCGGCACCGGGCTGTTGAGCACCGCGAAGAGGGCCGAGACCGAACCGTAGTGCACGTGCACCACATCCGGGCGGAAGGCGCGCAGCTGACGCTTGAAGCGATAACGGTCGCGCAGCAGCCGGCGCAGGCTCGAGCGGTCCTCCAGGTGGAAGAAGCCGACCTCCGCCCCGTGCACTTCGCTGAACGACCGGGCCTGTCGGCGCGAGGAGGAGAAGTGCCCGCTCTCCTCCGCCGCTGGGATCACCACCAGGATGCGCAGCCGCTGGTCCGGCTCGGCGGCGAAGCGGTCCAGCTCGTGCCGCACGCTGCGCACATCGCGCCAGGTGGCCCAGCCCAGGTAGGTGAGCGCCACCACCAGCACCCAGGCCACGAAGACCGAGGGCGTGGGCACCACGAAATGGAACAGGCCGCCGGCCATGAGGATGAGGAAGGCCGTGGTGAGGTTGATGCCGTTGCGCGGGGTGTGGTAGTACGCATCGAGCACGCTGCGAAGGCCGATGAACACGCCGAACGGCAGCGCACCCAGGAACACGATGCGGCTGGTGGTGACGTACGGACCGTAGGCCTCGCCCAGGTAGATGTGCAGGATGGGGTCGGCGGCCACTTCGAACACCAGCGTCATGGCCGCGCAGGCGAGCAGGGTGAGCAGCGACAGCTTGCCGATGCGGCGGCTGAGCCCGGCATGGTCGCCCGCAGCGAGCTGCGAGGCAGAGGCCGGCAGCAGCACGAGGGAGAGCGGCGAGAACACCGCCGCCGCCAGGTTGAGCAGGGTGGCACCGAAGCCGATCTCGCCGCTGGCCGAGAGGCCGTGCGTGCGGGCCACCATGTACACCGGCACGGTGAGCAGCGCCCCCATGGCCAGGTCGCCGGGCACGCGGGGCAGACCGTAGCGCAGCAGCTCGCCGCGCTCGCGGTGGCTCGGCTCCGGGTTGGGCTGAAGCAGCGCGGGAACGATGCCCACCGCCGCCAGGGCCGTCCAGGCGATGCCGGTGGTCCAGCAGACCGATACCAGGTCGTCGCTCACCACGAAGGCCATGCAGGGCGCACCGGCCAGCGCCAGCACCTGCACGGTGTTGGCGGCCACCGAGCGGCCCTGACCGCGCAGGAACGAGTAGCCAAGCCCGTATAACGCCACGCTCGCGATCATCAGTGCCAGCGGTGGCACCAGGTCGCTCTGGTCGCCCGAGCCGAACACCAGCCACGATAACGACGCAGGGAGGAACAACCCGAGCAGCACGGTGACCAGGGCGAGCGGTACGCTCCAGCGCAGGGCGGCGAGCAGGTAGCGGCGCTGCTCCTCGGGCCGGCTGCGCATGCTCACGAACCGGGTGACACCCACGGCGGCGCCGAGCAGCAGCACCGGGAAGATGAACGACACGGTGCGGCGCACCACCACGTAAAGGTCCAGCTCGTGCCGGCCCTCCATGGCCGCCAGCCGGTAGGCCAGCACCATGCCCACCATCGCCAGGCCTTCGGCCGCATAGGTCAACAGGCTGTCGCGTCCTTCGCGGGAACGCAGCATGCCCTGGATCTTCCCCCACATCTGCCGCCGAAAATAGCGGAACGCCCGCGCACCGTGCGGGCCCTTCCCATCAGGCGATGCGACCGCTCATCCCGATCGGCACGTTCCGCGTGGGAACGTCCCTCTATCTTCGACCACAGACAACGGAAAACCATGGAATTCTTCCAATGGCATTGGTGGGCCGGACTGGCCCTCGTGCTGATGATCGCCGAGATCTTCGTCCCCGGCTTCTTCCTGCTCTGCCTCGGTATCGGCTGCGTGGGCGGCAGCGTGGTGGCGGCCCTCGGCTTCGGGGCCAGCGCGCAGCTCATCGCCTTCTCCGCCTTCTCGCTCCTCTCCTTCCTCACCATCCGCCCGCTGCTGATGAAGCGCATGTGGAACGGCCCCGATGTGAAGACCAACATGGACGCCCTGGTGGGCCAGCGCGGTCGTGTGACCCAGGACTTCGAGCCGGGCCTGCGCCTGGGCCGCGTGAGCGCCGCAGGCGACGATTGGCGCGCAGAGTGCACCAGCGACCGCCAGCTCCGTGTGGGCGACCTCGTCGAAGTGGTGCGCGTGGACAGCAACACGCTCATCGTGCGCCCGATCGAGGGTTGATCCCCTCCCGGGCCATCACCCATACCTGAACACCAACTCCCCTACCCATGACAGCCGGAACCATCGTACTCCTCCTTTTCGCCGTCTTCATCGTCTTCATCGTGGCCAAAGGCCTGCGCATCGTGCAGCAGAGCGAGGCCATGGTCATCGAGCGCCTCGGCAAGTACCAGAAGACGCTCACCGCGGGCATCAACGTCATCATCCCCATCGTCGACAAGCCGCGCGAGATCATCTTCCGCTTCACCCGCGACCTGCCCGATGGCAACAAATACGTGCAGTTCCAGCGCAAGGAGCGTATCGACCTGCGCGAAACGGTCTATGATTTCCCGCGCCAGAACGTGATCACCAAGGACAACGTGATGACCGAGATCAACGCGCTGCTCTACTTCCAGGTGATGGACCCGGTGAAGGCCATGTACGAGATCGAGAACCTGCCGCTGGCCATCGAGAAGCTCACGCAGACCACGCTCCGCAACGTGATCGGTGAGCTCGACCTGGACGAGTGCCTCACCAGCCGCGACACCATCAACATGAAGCTGCGCACCATCCTCGATGAGGCCAGCAACAAGTGGGGCGTGAAGGTGAACCGCGTGGAGCTGCAGGACATCAACCCGCCACGCGACATCCGCGAGGCCATGGAGAAGCAGATGCGCGCCGAGCGCGACCGTCGCGCCCAGATCATCGACGCCGAGGGCAGCAAGCGCGCCGCCGTGCTGCAGGCCGAGGGCATCCAGCAATCGCAGATCACCCAGGCCGAGGGCCAGAAGCAGAGCCAGATCCTGGAGGCCGAGGGCGATGCCCAGGCACGCATTCGCCGCGCGCAGGGCGAGGCCGAGGCCATCCGCCTCGTGAGCGAGGCGGTGGCCGGTGGCAAGGGCGACCCCACCAACTACCTCATCGCCATGAAGTACCTGGAAACGCTGAAGGAGATGACCAGCGGACAGGGCAACAAGGTCATCTACATGCCCTACGAGGCCAGCGGAGTGCTGAGCAGCGTGGGCGGCATCAAGGAGATGCTCGACGCGAACAAGGCGCTCAAGAGCTAAGCGACCCTTACAACACGCAACGCCCCGATGGTCCGACCATCGGGGCGTTCTCGTTGGCGTTAACTTCAGGCCAGCCAAGCACATTGTCCTGCCTCGGACCCCATGCCCGCCTACTCCACCCTCTCCGAAGCCGTGAACGACCTGCAGCGGCGCGGGTACACCGACGACCTCGCCCTGGGCGGCCACTGCCTGGTGTGCGATGCGCGCGGCCTGAGCCTGGACCCCTCGGAGTTCGAGATCGACGAGTTCCACCGGTTCGAAGGCAACAGCGATCCCGAGGACCAGAGCATCGTGTACGCCATCAGCTCGAAGGACCACCGCATCATGGGGATCCTGGTGAACGCTTACGGCGTGGACGCCGCCCCGATGACCCAGGCGCTCGTGGCCAAGCTCGCCACGCACTGAAGGCCGCGTGCGTTGCGTTATTGTGGCACGGGGTCGCCAGAACCCCGCCCCATGCACTTCCCGCTGTGCCGCACGTTCGTAGCGATGCTCCTTTCCGCCGGCCACGCATTGACCGGCCATGCCGCCCTTCAACAACAGCTCACCCTCGCCGACGTCCACGACAGCCTGCTCCACGCCGAGATCGCGGCCTTGGGGGCCTACCCCGAACTGGAAGGCGTGCTGCCCGTCGTCGAACTGAACGAAGTGCCGCTCCGCGCCTGCTCATCCACGTCGGCCGAGCTTGAGGGCGAGGATGTGCGCGTGGAACTGCGCAACGGGCCACAGGGTCTGGCCATGCGCGTGGTCGTGGACGGAACCCAACTGGCCTTCACGGACGATCGCAATGCGCAGTTCCGGAGCGAGGCGTTCTGCGGGTGGGATGCCGGCTTGCAGCGCGTGCTGCCCTATTGCGGCGCCTATCGCTCGCAGGACGGTGATCGCGTGTACGTGTTCCTGATCGCGGGCGAAGGCCGCAAGCAGCGGCTGGCGACGTGGGTCTTCGAGGACGGACGCTACCTCTTCCGCGTGGAGGAGGAGGCCGTGCTGTAACGCCCGACCCGAAATAGCCTATCTTTGCGGCCGTTCGCTGATAAGCGGACATGCCCCGAGCGCCCAGCTCTCCGTGTCGGCCAAGGCCGACGACCGAATTGTCCAGGCGCCATCTCCCAGCGGATCATTGGACGCCGGAACGGATCGAAGGGGCGATCATCACACACGACAGGTGTGTCCAGGTGCAATGGCCTGCGACCACCACACACACCCGCATCGCCCGGGCAATGGCGAAGCCGTATGGAACGTACCACGTTCAACGACCTCGGGCTCATCGAGCCCATCCTCAAGGCCCTTCAGGAGGAAGGGTACACCCACCCCACCCCCATCCAGGCACAGGCCATCCCGCACCTGGTGAAGGGACGCGACCTCCTGGGCTGCGCGCAGACCGGCACCGGGAAGACCGCCGCCTTCGCCATCCCCATCCTGCAGGAGCTGCATGAGCGCGGCATCGGTGCGCAGGGAGGCAAGCGCCCCATCAAGGTGCTCATCCTCACCCCCACCCGCGAGCTCGCCATCCAGATCGGCGAGAGCTTCACCGCCTATGGCCGCCACTTGAAACAGCGGCACACCGTGATCTTCGGCGGTGTGGGCCAGAAACCCCAGACCGACGCGCTGCAACGCGGCGTGGACACCGTGATCGCCACCCCCGGCCGCCTGCTCGACCTCATGGGACAGGGCTACGTGCACCTCAACGACCTCGACATCTTCGTGCTGGACGAGGCCGACCGCATGCTCGACATGGGCTTCATCCACGACGTGAAGAAGGTCATCGCCAAGCTGCCGCAGAAGCGCCAGACCCTCTTCTTCAGCGCCACCATGCCGCCCGAGATCGCCAAGCTCGCCAACAGCATCCTCACCGACCCCATCAAGGTGGAGGTGGCGCCGGTGAGCAGCACGGCCGAGACCATCGACCAGCACATGTACTTCGTGGACCGCACGGACAAGAACAAGCTGCTCCTGCACCTGCTGGAGGGTGATGCGATCCGCGAGGCGCTCATCTTCACCCGCACCAAGCACGGCGCCAACAAGGTCGCCAAGGTGCTCTCCCAGGCCGGCATCGGCGCCGAGGCGATCCACGGCAACAAGAGCCAGACGGCCCGCCAGAACGCCCTGAAGAACTTCAAGGAAGGCAAGATCCGTGCGCTGGTCGCCACCGATATCGCCGCACGCGGCATCGACATCGACGGCCTCACGCACGTGATCAACTTCGACATCCCGAACATCCCCGAGACCTACGTGCACCGCATCGGCCGCACGGGTCGCGCTGGCGCATCGGGCAAGGCGCTCAGCTTCTGTGATCACGAGGAGAAGGCATTCCTGCGCGACATCACCCGCCTCATCAAGCGCGACATCCCGGTCGTGACCGAGCATCCCTACGTGATGGTGGGCGGCCCGAAGAAGGCCGAGCCCGAGGTGCGCGAACCCCGCCAGCCGCGCGGCCCCGGCCGTGGCCAGCGCCCCCAGCGCGAGGGCCAGCGCGGCGACCGTCCCCAAGGCCAGCAGCGCCGTGATGGCCGTCCGCAGCAGGGCGACCGCAAGCCCCAGCAGCAACGCAACGACCGCCAGCCGCGTCGCGACGACCGTCCGCGCCCGGAAGGCCAGCGCCGCAACGATGGCCGTCCGCAGCAGCAGGGCCAGCGCGGTCCCCGCCCCCAGCAGCCCCGCCAACGCGACCAGCGCCCCGGTGAGCGCCGCGAGCAGCCGGTGAAACCCGACTACGACAAGCTCACACGTGAGCTGTTCGCCGAGGAGGAGCGTCGCGAGAAGGGCGACCGCTCGCAACACGAGGAAAAGAAGGGCGGCTTCCTCCGCTGGTTCAAGCGGAGCTGAGGAATCGGAGATGACGCGCGGAGCAGGGCGGCCACTACCTTGGTCGCATGCTCCGCGCGCTGCTTTCCACCGCCGCCATCGCCGCCATGCAGGCCTTCGGCCAGCTGCCGGTGATCGGCCCCATGCCCGGCCATGTCGACATGCTGGGCGCTTCCATCTGGATGCAATGCACCGGCCCTTGCACGGCGCAGCTGGAGTACTGGGTGATGGAGAAGCCCGATAGCCTGCTCCGCACCGGGGTGCTCACCAGCGAGGCCGACAAGGCGTACACGCTGGAGTTCATGGTGGACCGGCTGGTGCCTGGGCGCACCTACGGTTACCGTGTGCTCATCGACGGCAAGGCGGTCGACGTGGGCGAGCCCCTGTGGTTCCATACCCAGCCCCTGTGGAAGTTCCGCGGCGATCCGCCCGCGTTCACCGTGGCGGCAGGCAGCTGCACCTACGTCAATGAGGCGGCGTACGACAGGCCCGGCAAGCCCTACGGGAGCGGGTATGGCATCTTCAACAGCATCGCCGACGCGAAGCCCGACCTCATGCTCTGGCTCGGCGACAACGTGTACCTGCGCGAGCCCGATTGGGGAAGCTGGCCCGGCTACCTGCACCGGTACACCCACACACGGTCGCTGCCCGAGCTTCAGCACCTGCTGCGAAGCACGCACCATTACGCCATCTGGGACGACCACGACTTCGGCCCCAACGACTGCGATGGCAGCTGGGTCAACGCCGAATGGAGCCACCGGGCCTTCGACCTGTTCTGGGCGAACCCCACGCATGGCCTGCCCGGAGTGGGCGGCAACGGCACGGCCTTCAGCCACGCTGACGTGGACTTCTTCCTGCTGGACGACCGGAGCTTCCGCGTGCCGCCCGATGTGGTCACGGGCGAACCCACCTGTTTCGGCCGTGCACAGATCGACCGGTTGGTGCAGATGCTGAAGTACAGCGATGCCACCTTCAAGGTGGTCTGCGCGGGCGGGCAGGTGCTCAACACGGGCGCGGTGTTCGAGAACGTGGCCACCTTTCCGAAGGAGCGCCAGGAGCTGCTGGACCGCATCGACAAGGAGGGCATCACCGGCGTGGTGTTCCTCACCGGCGACCGGCATCACGGCGTGTTGAGCAAGGCGGTGCTGCCGAGCGGCATCGAGGTGTACGACCTGACGACGTCGCCCCTCACCTCGGGCGTGCACGCGCCCAAGGAGGTGAACGAGCTGGCCGTGCCGGGTACCGTGGTCGACCAGCACAATTTCGCCCTGCTTCACTTCAAAGGGCCGAAGAGCGCGCGGGTGCTCACCATGGAGCTCCGGGATGCGAACGGCGGGGTGCTGTGGCAGCACGACATCGCAGCACCGTCCAAGCGCTGAGCGCTCAGCCCCGGAGGGCGTCCAAGGCGCGGTTCACCACCACGGCGTCCGCTTCGGGCATGCGCGCGTGCATGGTCGCCCAATGGTCCTTCATGGCCGCGTCCAGCTCCTTCAGCAGGTCAAGCCCCTTCTCAGCGATCCGGATGTAGACCACCCGGCGGTCCTGGTCGCAGCGCTCCCGCTCCACGAGCCCCTTGGCGAGCAGCTTGTCGGTGAGCCGCGTGGCGTTGGGGGCACGGTCGATCATGCGCTCCTTCACGCTGTGCATGTTCATGCGCTCGCCCTTGGCCCCGCGCAGGATGCGGAGGATGTTGTATTGCTGGATGCTGATGCCGTAGGGCGTGAGCAGGAGCGTTTGCCCATTGCGCAGCCAGTTCGACGTGAACAGGATGTTCAACACCGCTTTCTGCTGTTCGCTCTCGAACCGGCTTACCAGTTCCTCTCCGATGGTGGCCACGCCGCAAAGCTATCCGCTCGACACTTTCCATGGAAATAAGCACAGATGCGAAAGTGCCATCCCCTAGTTTTGCTAACGTTGACCATGCAGAACACGTACAGCCCCATGTTGCTGGCCATTCCCGCCGCTTTTTCGCTCCTTCTGGCCTGCCAGGAACCCGTTGCTCCCGCTCCACCCCCCATCACCGGCCAGGGGCCGGGGACGGTGGATGACTGGCGCAAGACCGATACGTTGCTTGCCATGATGGGCGACCTGCGGGGCCGGCGCGTGGCGGACCTGTTCGCTGGCGATGGGCACTACACCCTTGCGTTGCTGAAGGCCGGCGCCAACGTGATCGCGGTGGAGAACGACCAGGCGCGCCTGGACGCCTTGGTGGCCAAGGCACAGGCCGCGGGCTTCGGCCCTGAGCGCCTGACCACACGGCTGACGCTGGAAGGCGAGCCCGGCATTGCGCCCGGCGAGGTGGACCGTGCCCTCTGCACCCGCACCTACCTCACCATCCCCGAAACGGTGCGGATCCCCTATTTCGCCAAGGTGCACGGCGCGCTGGGCCACGAGGGCCAGCTCTTCATCGTGGAGTTCCTGCCGACGCAGACACCCATGGGTCCGCCGCTCGAACTGCGCACCAACGAGGACCTGATCATGGACGAGCTCACGCCCGCCGGCTTCTCCGATGTGATCTCGTGGAGCTCCAAGCTCCCCTATCGGTACGTGATCCAGGCCATGGAGCTCGCCAACCCGCCGCAGCCCGGCGAGGACGACGGCGAGTAAGGCTCAGGCGCGCGCTTCCTGCTTCGCCCTGAGCTCCTGCTCCGTGGGTGCGATGCCGCGGTAACCGAAGAACAGGTTGGCCCAAACGATCTTCGACAAAGCATAGAGCAAGGGGCCCATCGCCACCAGCCCGAAGGTGATGACCAGGAACTGGGTGAGGATCGAGGCGGAAGGCCAGAGCACGGCCATCGCCACGTACAAGGTCACGCTCCACGCCACGGCGAGGGCGTAGGCCGCGTACATCGCCCCGTAGAAGAAGCCCGGTTCGATGCTGTAGCGCCGGTGGCACACGTTGCACTCCTTGTGCAGGTCGCCGGCATGCTTCAGGTCGTACGGATGCGCAACGAAGAACTCACCTTCGTGGCAATAGGGGCACTTGAAGTTCAGGATGCTGTACAGCCTTGTCCGCTTCCACATCATGGTGCAAAGTTGCCTTTCAGCGTCCCGTTCGCTCCGTGACCGCGGTCACCAGGGCGGAAAAGAGGAAGGGGGCCGAAGCCCCCTTCCCTTGCGTTCGATCCGTCAAGGACCTTACTCCATGTAGGAGACCTTGAACTCCACGCGGCGGTTCTTGGCACGACCGGCGGCGGTCTTGTTGTCCTCCACCGGCATGGTCTCACCGAAGCCCTTCGAGCTGATGCGGTTGGGCGCAACGCCCTTGTCCTCGAGGTACTTCTCCACGGCGGCCGCGCGATCCTGAGACAGCTTCATGTTGGCGGCATCATCACCCTGGCTGTCGGTGTGGCCGTTCACCTCCAGGTTGTAGCTGGGGTTCTCGTTCATCACGGTCACCACCTGGTCGAGGATCGGGAAGCTCACCTTCTTGATGGTGCTCTTGCCGGTCTCGAACTGGATGCCGGTGAGGGCCTTCTCGAAGAGCTTCTTCGTTTTCTCGCTCACCTCGGGGCAACCCTTCATGGCGGCCACGCCGGGAACCTTGGGGCACTTGTCGAGGTTGTCGCTGATGCCGTCGCCATCGCTGTCGGGGCACCCTTGCTTGTCGGCGGGGCCGGCAAGGCTCGGGCAGGCGTCCATGGCATCGGTCACGCCGTCACCGTCGCCGTCAGGGCAGCCGGCGAGGTTGGCCAGACCGGGCGTTTGCGGGCACTTGTCCAGCTTGTCGATCACGCCGTCGCCATCGGTGTCCGGCTCGGGGTGGATGTTGAGCTTCACATCGTCCACGAAGTAGTAGGCGCGCTGGCTGTCGCCGCCCTCCACCGCCTTGCTCTTCTCCATGCCGGCGGCCGGGAAGGCCCCGATCACGATGAAGCGCTCGGTGCCGTCGGCCACGAACGAACCCTTGATCTCGGTCCAGTTCTGCTTGTCGCTCACGATGCCCTTGGAAACCACCTGCGCCTTCTCATTGAGGAAGTGGCGGTGGGCGTAGTTCAGCGCCACCGGCGAGCAATAGGCACCGATGCCGGAAACGGCGCGGTCGCTGTTGGAGGACAGCTTCACCTTGATCGTGATGTCGTACTCCTGCCCGGCCGTGAGGGGGGCGCTCAGCTCACGCTGCATGTACTCGCTGTAGCTCTGGTAGGCCGGGGAGAAGGGAGGCTCCTGGCCGCTGAGCGCACGCTTCCAATTGGGGCGCTGGTCATCCTTGTAGGCCACGAAGCCGGCGTAGTACTTGCCTTCGGCCGGGCTGGCGTTCGCCCCCAGTTCATTCTGCGGGATCCCCACGGTGGAGGCCTTCGCGGCGTCCGTGAAGATGTCGCAGGAGCCACCGTTGGCGTTGGACCATCCGGAAGCGCGGTCGAGCTGGTCCCAAGTGGTCACTGGGCTCGTGAATTCCTCGAAACCAGGGTTGGGCACCAGGTTCGGCGCGTTCTGGGCCATGGTGGCGAGGCTCACCAGTACGCCCATGCTGAGCAGGCTGTAACGTTCTTTCATGAGAGATCAGGTTGGTTTTGGACGACGTTCCGACGACCTCCGGGAGATAAGGTCACTCTACCGAACGTGAATATACCGATCGGTGGGAATTCCAACACATGAACAAAGCCGGGTGTTCACCCGGTCATTCTTGCACAGGAGGCGGGGCGAGCTTGACCGAAACCGCGTCCAGGTAATAGTAGGCGTACTGGTTGTCCGGTCCCTCCACCACGGCCTTCGTATCCAGCCCCACGTAGGGGAACACGCCGATGATCAGGTAGCGCTCCCCCCCGTCGGCCACGAAGGTCCCGGTGATGCGCGTCCACTCCCCGCGGGCATCCACCACCTTTTCCGCGGCCACCTGTGCCTTTTCCTCCAGGAAGCGCCGGTGCTGGTACTTCAGGGGCACCGGGGAGAAGTAGCCGCCCAGGGCCGAAACCGCACGGTCGCTTCCACCGGCCAGCATCACGTCCATGCTGAAGGTGTACTCCTTGCCCTCCTCCAACGGCGAGGTGAGCTGGGTCATCACATACTCCGAATAGGAGCTCCAGCCGGGCATGAACGGGTCCGAATGGCCGGCCTCCCAGGTCCGTCGCTTGTCGTCCTTCCACGCGAAGAAGCCCACGCAGCGCTCGCCTTCCTTGGGCTCCACCTTGCCGTACAGGTTGTCCGGCAGCCCCACCGTCTTGGCCGTGGCCGTGCTGTCGAAGACGTCCGAAAGCCCGATGGTCACGTTGGACCAGCCTTCCACGAGGTTCAGCTGATCGAAGGTGTTGGGCGTGGCGGTGACCACCTCGAACCCGCCATTGGAAACAAGCTCGAAGGCGGTCTGTGCGTTGGCGGCCAGGCTTGCGGCCAGGGCGGGTAACAGGAGGGAACGGGTGGGCCTGAACATGGCCCGAAAGTAATCCTTCAGTGCTTCAGCTTGCCCGCGAAGGCCTTCCTGAACTTCTCCATCTTCGGTCTGATCACATACTGGCAATAGCCCTGATCCGGATTGGCGGCGTAATAGTCCTGGTGGTAGTTCTCGGCCGGATAGAACGTGGGGAGCGGCGAGATCTCGGTGACGATGGGTGCCGGGAATGCCCCGCTGCGGTCGAGCTCGGCCTTGTAATGCTCTGCCTTCGCACGCTGCTCCTCCGTGTGCCAGAAGATGACGGAACGATATTGCGTTCCCACATCGGCCCCCTGGCGGTTGAGGGTAGTGGGATCGTGGGTCTGCCAGAAGACCTCGAGCAGCTCATCGAAGGTGACCTGCCGGGGATCGTACACGATGCGGGCCACCTCCGCGTGTCCGGTGGTACCGGTGCACACACGCTTGTAGTCGGGGTCGGCTACGTGACCGCCCGCATACCCGGATGTGACGGACACGACCCCCTTGAGCTCGGAGAAGACGGCCTCCACGCACCAGAAGCATCCTGCTCCGAACGTGGCGGTATCGAGGCCCGTGGTATCCGTGCCTTGTTGGTCGTTGGTGGTCATGGAGGGGTGGTCTTTCGCGTGGGATGGGGTGTTGGCGCAGGACTGCAGCGCAGTGGCCAGCATGAGGAGCACGCCGGACAGGGACGATGTTCGCTTCATGGGATGAACAACGCGGCCGGCGTGGCTTCGTTCATGGGAGGGCTGTTATCGATCGTTAAACACCTCGCTCAAAGCGAAAGGCCCCGGACGATCCCCGGGGCCTTTGAGCGGGAAACGGGACTCGAACCCGCGACCCTCAGCTTGGGAAGCTGATGCTCTACCAACTGAGCTACTCCCGCTTGCGGGTGCGAATGTAGGTGGCGCCGTGTGAAAATGCCCACCACCGGGGGCTGGGGGCTTAACCTAACTTTGACCATCGCTTAACGCTCATCACAACCCATCCGGATCCCTTTGCAGCAGAAGATCGAGGATATCATGGCAGGAGGTGCGGTACAGAAGGTGCTTCTGGTGGATGATGAACCGGACATCCTGGAGCTGTTGCGCTACAACCTGGAGCGTGAGGGTTTCAGGGTGTTCACGGCGAACAACGGCAAGGATGCGGTGAAGGTGGCGAAGGCCGAGCGGCCCGACCTGATCGTGCTCGACATCATGATGCCCGGAATGGACGGCGTGGAGGTCTGCACCACCCTGCGGAACCTGCCCGAGTTCAAGCACACGCTCATCACCTTCCTTACCGCGCGTGGCGAGGACTACAGCCAGATCGCAGGGTTCGATGCCGGCGCGGACGACTACATCACCAAGCCCGTGCGTCCCAAGGTGTTCGTGAGCAAGGTGAAGGCGCTGCTCAAGCGCTCCACCGGCGAACGGGTCGAGGGCCAGGTGCTCGAGGCCAATGGCATCAAGGTCGATCTGGAGCGCGTGATGATCTACAAGGGCAAGGAGGAGCTCCAGTTGCCCAAGAAGGAGTTCGAGCTGCTCGTGCTCCTGATGAGCAAGCCCGGCAAGGTGTTCAAGCGGGACGAGATCTATTCGCACATCTGGGGCAGCGACCTCTTCGTGGGCGAGCGCACGATCGACGTGCACATCCGCAAGCTGCGGGAGAAGATCGGCGAGGACCGGATCAAGACGGTGAAGGGCATCGGCTACAAGTTCGACGCCTAGGTCACCGCGCACGGCCAACTCTTCTATATTTGCGGCCCCTTGCAGCAATGCGAGGCCCTCAGTTCGGGGTGTAGCGCAGCCCGGTTAGCGCGCGTCGTTCGGGACGACGAGGTCGGAGGTTCGAATCCTCTCACCCCGACCAGACCAAGCCCTGGTGACGAAGTCACCGGGGCTTTCTCGTGCCAGGCCTACCGTTCCTTCCCGCTGAAGCCACCGTTCGTCGGTCTTCCGGTACCGTCCGTCCGATCGGCGCGGAACAGAGGCATCCTTCTTCCGGGTACGCGCGTCTTTTCTTCAGAACGCCATGTCACGCGCCTTCAAAATAGCCTTGATCCTCAAGAGCCGGAACAGCCTGCCGGTGTACAAGGACCTGAGCAAGTTGAGCGACCGTGAGCTGGACGAGCAGGTGGCCGCCATTATCCGGCGGATGCGGGTGAACGAGTCGAACGTCATCGCCCGGATGGTCCTGCGCCAGCCCACGTTCAGCATGAACTGAGCCCGGGTCCGTTACTGCAGGCTTCCACGGGACCTTGTTGGTGAGCTCCAAGCGGCGGACGATCCCGCTTCGGTGCCGGCCGATATATTTGCCGCAACATCCGAACGACCATGGCAGAGCATCACCACGAAGGGCACTTTCCCGAGGAAGCGGAACAGAACGAGATCGGCGGTCCGGTCGTGTTCGCGCTTTTCTGCTTCGCCGCCGTGATCCTGCTGATCTGGGCCGGCTGCTGAGCCCGCTCAGTCGCCCTTCGCGTCCCCCGACCGTTCCAGGTATTCGTCACGCCGTACGAGCGTGAACCAGTTCTCGCTGAGCTCGAGGTAACCATGCTCGAAGCAGAACACGTAGGTGTTCCCCGCCTTCGTGCGATAGGTGTTCGTGTGGTAGAGGAAGTTGTAGCCGCGTTCCACGAGCTTGTCCCGGTGCACCTTCTTGGTGCCCTCCGGCCCGTCGTTCAGCTCGCTCAACACCCTTCGGTTCCGTTTCAGGATGTTCACCACGTTGCGCACGTAGTTGATGGGCGCGTTGTTGGCGTGGTAGTGGTAGATGTTCCGGCAGGCGTCCGAGCAGAACTTCTTGTCGGTGCGCCCCTTGATCGGCTCCCCGCATTCGAGGCAGAGCTTCTCGGCAACGGCTACGGGCATGGCGGCGTGCGGGCTGTGCGTGCCCGGCCAAGGTAGGCAAAGGTCGTTTCCCTGTTGCAGGGGACGCCCCAGGTGCCCATCTTGGAACATCCCGCTCTGACGGCGTGTTCGTCGATCGATGGCCCATCTCCTTTCCTTCACGCCCCACGGCATCCGTTGCGAGCCGGCCGATGTGTACATCGACCCCTGGCGGCCGGTGGACAGGGCCATCATCACCCACGCCCACAGCGACCACGCCCGTCGCGGCAGCCGGCACTACCTCGCCTCCCCCGTCACCAAGGCCCTGATGCACGCCCGCCTTGGCGACGACCTCCGCATCGACACCCTCCAGCCTGGCCAAGCCGGGACCATCAACGGCGTGCGGTTCTCCTTCCACCCGGCCGGACACATCCCCGGCAGCATGCAGGTGCGGGTGGAGCACAAGGGCGAGGTGTGGGTGGTCACCGGCGACCACAAACGACACGCCGATGGCATCAGCGATGCCTTCGAGCCCGTGCGCTGCCATACGCTCATCACCGAATGCACCTTCGGCCTGCCCATCTATCGCTGGAAGGAGCCTTTGGATGTGTTCGCGGAGATCAACGCCTGGTGGCGCGGCAACGCGGCCAACGGCGTCTGCTCCGTGATCAGCGCATACAGCCTGGGCAAAGCGCAACGCGTGATGACGGGCGTGGACAGCGGCATCGGCCCGATCCTGGTGCATGGGGCCGTGGCCAACATGAATGCCGTGCTACAGGAGTGCGGGTTGGATCTGCCGCCCTGGGAGCACATCACGAAGGACACGCCCAAGGAGCGTTTCCGCAACGCGCTCGTCATCACGCCTGGTTCAGCCCTGGACACCCCGTGGATGAACCGGATGAAGCCCTACCGCACCGCCATGGCCAGCGGGTGGATGCAGTTGCGCGGTTGGCGGCGGCGCAGCAGCATCGACCGGGGTTTCGTGCTCAGCGACCATGCGGACTGGAATGCGCTGCTGCTGGCGGTGAAGGAGAGCGGAGCGGAGCGCGTCATCGCCACCCACGGATACACGGACCTGTTCAGCCAGTACCTGCGCAGCGTTGGCCTGGATGCGACAGCTGAATCCACGGCGTTCGCGGGAGAAGCGGGTGACGACGGTCCGGAAGGCACCCGTGGTGTCGACCCTGCATCGCCCCCGCTCAGCATGGGTCGACCCGAAACAGACGCGTCATGAACAGGGAAGCCGCCCTCTTCGACGCCCTCGACTCCACCACGGCCACCAACGCCAAGGTGGACGCGCTGGCCGCATATTTCCGCGAGGCGGATGACGCGGACAAGCTATGGGTGATCGCCCTGCTCAGCGGACGGCGGCCCAAACGGCCGGTGACCAGCACGCAATTACGCCAATGGGCGGCGGAGGTGAGCGGCATTCCCGACTGGCTGTTCGAGGCCAGCTACCACGTGGTGGGTGACTTCGCGGAGACCGTGACGCACATCGCGAAGTTGGAGCAGCGCATGGACCGTTCGCTGGCGGATTGGGTGAGCTATGTGGAAGAACTGAAGGACCTGCCCGAAGCGGAGAAGGCCGCCCGCGTGAAGTCCGCGTGGGCCGGGCTCGAGGGCATGGCGCTCTTCGTGTTCAACAAGATCATCACCGGAGGCTTCCGCATCGGTGTGAGCCAGAAAGTGATGGTGAAGGGCCTGAGCAAGGCCACGGGCGTGGACGAGGACACCCTGGCCCACCGCCTCATGGGCGATTGGAGCCCGCACCGTACCACCTTCCATGACCTGGTGCTCGGTGCGAACGAAGGCGACGATCACAGCCGTCCTTACCCCTTCTACCTCGCCTACGGCATCGAAGGCCCCGAAGGCACGGCGGCCGGTGCCGGGCTGCAGGACCTGCTGCCGTTGGGCGATCCGCGCGAATGGCAAGCCGAGCACAAGTGGGACGGTATCCGTGGGCAGCTCATCGTGCGCGGCGGCAAGCACTACGTGTGGAGCCGAGGCGAGGAACTCGTCACCGACAAGTTCCCGGAGCTGGAATCCTTGCGGAAGGCCTTGCCCGATGGCACTGTGCTCGATGGCGAGCTGCTCGCTTGGAAGGACGGCGCGCCCCTGCCCTTCGCAGAACTACAGAAGCGCATCGGTCGCAAGAGCGTGGGCAGGAAGCTGCTGGCCGATGTGCCGGTGGCCTTCATGGCCTACGACCTGATGGAGCATGCCGGCGCGGACATCCGCCAGCGGCCCTTGAGCGAACGCCGAGAACTCCTGGAGCATATCGTGGTCACCGCGCAACACCCGATGCTCATGCTCTCGCCCACCCTTCCATTCGCATCCTGGGAGGACATCGTTGCACACCGCGAGCACGCCCGGACCGCCAGCATCGAGGGCCTCATGATCAAGCGGCTCAGCAGCACCTACGAGGTGGGCCGCCGTCGCGGCGACTGGTGGAAATGGAAGGTGGACCCGCTGAGCGTCGACGCCGTGCTCACCTTCAGCATGCAGGGCCACGGGCGCCGCGCCGACCTCTACACCGATCACACCTTCGGGCTGTGGCACGACGGGCAGCTCGTCACCTTCGCCAAGGCTTACAGCGGCCTCACGGATGCCGAAATGCTGGAAGTGGACGCCTTCGTGAAGCAGAACACGTTGGAGCGCTTCGGTCCCGTGCGGCAGGTGAAGGC
>JAEUSV010000071.1 GCA_016788485.1 Flavobacteriales bacterium | reverse complement strand
GTAGAGGCCGTCCGCGAGGGTGCCCACGGGCACGGCCACGTTGTGGCGGCCCGCGGCCATCGGGCCATCGGCCAGCACGGCCACCTCCTGCCCGATGGCATTGAGCACGCTGATGCGAACCCGGTCGCCCTCACGCAGGTCCAACTGCAGGTCGGCATGGCCGCTCGCGGGGTTGGGCACCACGCGCATGGCCACCTCCTCGTCGCCCAGCTCGGCAAGGCCCACCGGCGCGCCGCTCAGGTTGATGTCGTCGATCCACAGGTTGTTGCCCCCGTTGCTCTCGAAGTAGAACTTGAACCGGAAATCGGGCACGGCGAAGCTCTGCGGGATGTTGTTCACCACGGCCTGCTGCCACTGGGTGGTGCTGCTGGGCGTGAAGGACGCGCCCTGGTCGGGCACGGTGGGCAGGTTCGTGGAACCTTTCATCTGCTTGCGGAGGCTCCAGCTCTGCCCGCAGTTGTTGCTCACCCAGATGCGCAGCACATCGTCGTTGTCGGCGTTGTTGCGCGCGAAGGCGTAACGGAAGGTGAGCGTGATGTCGGTGGCGCCCGTGAGGTCGTAGGTGGTGCTGATCAGCTCGTCCTTGTCACCATCGTCGTTGACGTCGTTGCGGAGGCGAATGCTCTTCGTGCCGCTGTAGCCCACACCCTGGTTCAGGCTGAAGCCCTCGGCGCCATCGGGATCCCACACGAACCACTCGTTGGTGCCGAGGCTCGACACACCCTCGAAGTCCTGCACGTAGGGCGCCGGGCTGCCCGTGGCCGGAAGCACCAGGATGTAGTCGCTCTCCGTGCGGCTCACCGTGTTCTGGCCGTCAGTGGCCGTGAGGGACACGCTGTAGGTGCCGGGGGTGGCGTACTGCACGGTGACCTCGGCACCGTTGGCCGTGGCGGGCGACGCACCGGGCAGCGCCCAATCGGAGCTGATGACCCCGTTGTAGCTGTTGTCGGTGAAGGTGATCGAGTCACCGGCGCACACCACCTGCGCGCTGCTCACGAAATCGGCGGCACAGAGGATGTCGTTGCCCGAGACCCCGGTGAAGGCCAGGTTGGAGGCGGTCCAGAGCTGGTTGCGCTGGGCCACAGTGGAGGTGAGCGCGGCGAGCATGCGGTCCTTCTGCCCCTCGGTGAACATCTTGCAGCAGTAGGAGTACTCCATGTAGTTCTCCACGTTGTTCAGACCGCCGCAGCTCTGGCCGTTAAGGTTGCAGCTGGTCCAGCCGATGGTGTTCGGCGTGTCGCTCACGTCGTCGTCGTCGTTGCAGTTGGAGGCCACGCCGGGCTGGTTGGTACCGCCCCAGGTGTGCTTGAGGTTCAGCCAGTGGCCCACCTCGTGGGTAAGTGCGCGGCTGGTGCCGGGGCTGCCGGTGCCGATGCTGCCGCAGTAGTCGTGAAGGATCACGATGCCGTCCGCAGGGGCGCCCCATTGACCGTTCACCGATCCGGGCAGGAAGGTGTATCCCGCCGCGCCATCAGCGCTGGCCGCCACCCAGATATTGAGGTAGCGGTTCCGCGGCCACTGGATGAGGTCCTTCATGTCCTGCGTGCCGTCGTTGGTGAGGGCACTTATGGTGCGCGTGATGCCGTTGGTGCAGTCGCCGTTCGGGTCCTTCTGCGCCAGGCGGAACTCGATGCCGATGTCGCTGACGATGCCCAGGAAGGCAGGGTTCACATCGTCCCAATCCGCGTTGAGCTTGTTGAAGTCCTCGTTGAGGATGCGCACGGCATCACGCACCTGCTCGTCGCTGATGTTCTCCATCCCGTTGTTGTGGATGATGTGGAACACCACGGGGATCACGTAGTTGCTGCCGCTGCGGAGCGCGGGATCGTTGAGGTACTGCTGGGTCCAGGCCTCGAGCTGGGCATTGCCGTCGACGATCTCCTGCAGGCGGTCGGCCCGGTCCTGGTGAAGGGAGGCCATCCGGTGCAGTTCGTTGTTGCCGCAGGTGAAGCCCCCCTGGGCCGCGGCGGAGAGGCCGATGGCCATGGCGAGGAGCGCGCTGAAGGAACGTGACATGGTAGGGAGCAACAAGGGGTTGGGTTCAGGGATCACGAATTTACCGGAGCAGGGGGTGCCCCGTCTGTCACGGAAATCACATTCCGCACCCCCCTCTTGGGTTCCAAACGAACGAACGGCACCGGCTGTTCACCGCACCGGTGCCCATGGAACCGGCGATCCCCCCGACGAATCGGTCCCCCGGCCTGTTCAGCCCAGGGCCTGGGCCAGGTCGGCCACCAGGTCCTCGGCGTCCTCCACCCCCACGCTCAGGCGGATGAGGGTGTCGGCCAGACCGTTGCGCAGGCGCTCCTCGCGGGGGATGCTGGCATGGGTCATGCTGGCCGGGTGGCCCAGCAGGCTCTCCACCCCGCCGAGGCTCTCGGCCAGGGAGAACAGCTTGGTGCTGCTCAGCACACGGGTGGCATCCTCCATGCGGTCGCCCTTCAGCGTGAAACTGATCATGCCACCGAAGCCGCGCATCTGCGCCCTGGCCACCGTGTGGTTGGGGTGCGCGGGCAGGCCGGGCCAGTACACACGGTCCACCTTGGGGTGCTTGGAAAGGAAGTCAGCGATCACCGCGCCGTTCTCGCAATGGCGCTGCATGCGCAGGTGCAGGGTCTTCAGCCCGCGGAGCACCAGGAAGCAGTCCTGCGGCCCGGGCGTGGCACCGCTGCTGTTCTGGATGAAGGCGAGGCGCTCAGCCAGCGCATCGTCCTTCACCACCAGCGCGCCCATCACCACATCGCTGTGGCCGCCCAGGTACTTGGTGACGCTGTGCATGATGATGTCGGCACCGAGGTCGAGCGGGTTCTGCAGGTAGGGGCTGGCGAAGGTGTTGTCCACGCCCAGCAGGCAGCCCTGCTTCTTCGCGATCGCGGCGAGGCCGGCGATGTCGATGATCTTCAGCAGCGGGTTGGTGGGCGTTTCGGCCCAGATGAGCTTCGTGTTCGGGGTGATGGCGGCCTCCACGTTCCGCAGGTCGCCCATGTCCACGAACTTGAACTTGAGGCCGAAGCCCTCGAAGATCTTGGTGAACAGGCGGTAGGTGCCGCCGTAGAGGTCGTTGGTGCTCACCACCTCGTCGCCGGGCTTCAGCAGCTTGCAGATCGCGTCGATGCTGGCCATGCCCGTGGCGAAACAGAGGCCGTGCCTGCCGTTCTCGAGCGCGGCGAGCGCGTTCTGCAGCGCGGTGCGCGTGGGGTTATGCGTGCGGCTGTACTCGTAGCCCTTGTGGTCGCCCGGCGCGGCCTGCACGTAGGTGCTGGTCTGGTAGATGGGCGTCATGATCGCCCCCGTGGTGGGGTCCGGTTCCACACCGGCGTGGATGGCTTTGGTGCCGAAGCGCATGTTTCTGCGGATTGCTGCCGGCCGCGCACGGCCGGGAATTGGCCGGCGAAGGTAACCGACCGGCGGAAGGTGTTCCCCATCTTCGCCCCTGCCATGGCAACCCGCAGCTGGGCGCTGGTCGCGCTCTTCGTGGTGAACCTCATCTACGGGGTGAACTACGTGGTGGCCAAGGGCCTGATGCCCGAGGTGATCGGGCCCAGCGGCTTCATCCTATTGCGGGCCATCGGTGCCACGGCGCTCTTCTGGGTGATGCGGCTGTTCCTGCGTGAGCGCGTGGCGTGGAGCGATGCGCTGCGGTTGGTGCTGTGCGCGGTGACGGGCGTGGCGCTCAACCAGCTCATGTTCTTCAACGGCCTCATGCGCACCACACCGGTGCACGCCAGCCTGATCATGGTGGCCACGCCGGTGCTGGTACTGGCCATGAGCGGCATCTACATCGGGGAGCGGATCACCTGGGAGAAGCTGCTGGGCGTGGCGCTCGGTGCCGGCGGCGCCCTCACCCTCGTGTTCGTGCGCCCCAACGGCGACCACGGCGCGGCCACCCTGCTCGGCGACCTCTTCATCCTCATCAACGCCAGCTCCTTCGCCATCTACCTGGTGCTGGTGAAGCCGCTGATGGCCAAGTACACCGCCACCACGGTGATGAGCTGGACCTTCCTGCTCGGCACGGTGATGGTGCTGCCCTTCGGTGCGGGCGAGCTGGGTGCGGTGGACTGGCGCGCATTGACGCCGGGCCTGTGGGGCAGCATCAGCTTCGTGGTGGTGATGGTGACCTTCGTGGCCTATCTGCTGAACACCTGGGCGCTGCGCCATGTGAACCCGGGCGTGGTGGGCACCTTCATCTACCTGCAACCCCTGCTGGCCACCTTCTTCACCTGGGCGCAGCTGCGCAGCGGGATCGAGCTGCCCGGCAAGCCGCCCACGCCCGACGCCACAGGGGGCTTGCTGCAATGGGTGTGCGGCGCGGCGATCTTCCTGGGCGTGCACCTGGTGACGCGCGCCGACCGCAAGTCCGCGTGACACGGGCGCGCGCCTACCTTCGCGGCATGCTCCGATCGATGACCGGCTTCGGCCGTGCGGAAGGCGTGGTGAACGACCGCAAGGTCACCGTGGAGGTGCGCTCCCTGAACAGCAAGCAGCTCGACCTGCTGCTGAAGGTGCCCTCGATGCTGCGCGAGAAGGAGGCCGAGCTGCGCGGGATCGCTGGCGAGATGATCGTGCGCGGCAAGGCCGAGGTGGTGGTGAACGCCGAGCTGCTGCACGCCGAGAAACGCACCAGCTTCGACCGCGACCTCATCAAGGCCTACCATGCCGAGCTGAAGGCCATCGCGCAGGAGACCGACCCGGCGGCCGGCACCGACATCCTCGGCCTGGTGCTGCGCATGCCCGATGTGAGCACCACGCAGCGCGACCAGCTCACCGACGCGGAATGGACCGCGCTGCGCGGGCTGGTGCACGACGCGCTCAAGGCCTTTGACGCCTTCCGCCGGAGCGAAGGGCAGCGCCTGCACGACGACCTCGCCGCACGCGTGGGCCACATCCTGCACCAGCTGCACCAAGTGGAAGGCCTCGACCAGGGCCGCGCCGAACGCACCCGCGAACGCCTGCGCGGCCGTCTCGCCGAGCTGCAGGCCACGGTGGACCAGGACCGCTTCGAGCAGGAGCTCGTGTTCTACCTGGAGAAGATGGACGTGAACGAGGAGAAGGTGCGCTTGCGCTCGCACTGCACCTACTTCATGGAAACGCTCGAGGCCGATGACGCGCAGGGCCGCAAGCTCGGCTTCATCGCCCAGGAGATGGGGCGCGAGATCAACACGCTCGGCTCCAAGGCCAACGATGCCACCATCCAGCGGAGCGTGGTGCTGATGAAGGATGAGCTGGAGAAGATCAAGGAGCAGGTGCTGAACGTGCTCTAGGACGGACCGCAACGACGCCACGAACGCCACGCGAGCAGCAGGATGACCAAGGGGTTGAAGGCGGGACAGGATGTCCCCGGCAAGAGCATCATCGTATCAGCGCCGAGCGGCGCGGGCAAGACCACCATCGTGAAGCACCTGCTGGCGCAGGGCCTGGGGCTGGAGTTCAGCGTGAGCGCCACCAGCCGGCCGATGCGTGCGGGCGAGGTGGACGGCCGTGATTACTTCTTCCTGAGCGCGGATGAGTTCCGCGGGCGCATCGCGGCGGGCGAGTTCGTGGAGTACGAGGAGGTGTACCCCGGCCGCTTCTACGGCACCCTGCGCAGCGAGCTCGAGCGCATCTGGGCCGCGGGGCACCACGCCATCTTCGATGTGGACGTGGTGGGCGGGCTCGACCTGAAGGAGATCTACCAGACCAAGGCCCTGGCGCTCTTCGTGAGCCCGCCGTCGGTGGCGGAGCTCGAGCGGCGGCTCAACGGGCGCAACACCGAAACGCCCGAGACGCTGCGCATGCGCGTGGAGAAGGCCGAGCACGAGATGAGCTACCGCGACCGGTTCGATGCGGTGATCGTGAACGACGACCTGGACCGGGCCTGCGCCGAGGCGACGCGGCTGGTGCGCGAATTCCTGGGGGCATGAACATCGGCTGCCTGTTCGGGACCTTCGATCCGCCCCACGCGGGCCACGTGGCCATCGCCGAGCACATGCTGAAGGCCTGCGCACTGGACCAGGTGTGGCTGGTGGTGACCCCGCAGAACCCCTTCAAGCAGGACCGCAAGCTGAGCGCCGACAAGCACCGCCTGGCGATGACGCGGCTCGCCGTGGAAGGCCGGCCCGGATTGTCCGCCGCGGGCTTCGAGCTCGACCTGCCCAGGCCCAATTACACGGTGGACACGCTGGCCTTCATGCGCGGGCGCTGGCCGTACCACCGGTTCAGCCTGATCATCGGCAGCGACAACCTCGCCGGCTTCCACACCTGGAAGGACGCGGAAGAGATCCTGGCGCACCACCCCCTGCTCGTATACCCGCGCCCCGGGATCGAGGAGCACCTCGCCCAGGCCGTGCATGCGCGCCATCCGCAGGTGCGGCTGGTGGAGGATGCGCCGCGCATGGACATCTCCTCCACGGGCATCCGCGTGCGCATCAGGAACTGGAAGCCGCTGGACGGGCTGGTGGAGCCGACGGTGCAGGCGTACATCCGCCGGCACAACCTCTACACGGGCTGAACGACGGGCTCGGGCACGCCGGCCACCTGCAGCAGGTGGTGGCGCAGCACGTTGAGCGCCCGCTGGAAGCCGGCCTCGTTCACCACGTGCAGGTCGCAATGATGGCGATAGGGCAGCAGGTAGTTGCGGTAGGCGGGCAGCACATGGTTGTCCCACTGGTACAGCACCTCCTCCTCGCCATAGCCGCGCTCCACGGCATCGCGGCGCAGGCGGCGTTCGAGCTGGCTCTGTTCGCTGGCCTCGATGAACACGCGCAGGTCGAACAGCTCCCGGGTGGGGGCATGGTGCAACACGAAGAGGCCCTCCACCAGCACCACCGGTGAAGGCTTCACCTCCAGCCAGCGCGGTTCGATGGCGTCGTTGTTGAAGGTGTACTCCGGGCGGTAGATGGGCTCCCCGCCCACGAGCAGGCGCAGGTCGCGCGCCATGGCATCGAGGTCGATGGCGGTGGGCAGATCGAAGTTGACCTTGCCGTTGGGGTCCACCTGCTGCTGGTGCTTGGGTAGGTAGTAATCGTCCTGGCTCACCACGCTCACGAGGCCATCGGGAAGGCTTTCGCGCAGGGCGCGCACCAGGCTGGTCTTGCCCGATCCGCTGCCGCCGGCCACTCCTACGAGGTAAGCGCCGCGCTGCATGGGGTGTGCGCCCCGGGGAGGGGCCCCGCGAAAATACGGTGCGGGAGCCTTCGGCCCCAAGCGGGTCGGCCGCCCGCTCCGGAAGCCTTGCCGGACGAGCGTTCCGTGCGGTCGTACAATTCTGGCACGCCCTTGGGAGTTAGAGCTTCAGAACCCCTAACACGGAACGCCATGTTGAGCCCCATGAAGGAATACCTGCAATTGAAGCGCCGGGCCATGCACCTGATGCTCACCGGTGACCTGAAGCGCTACATGGATACGCTGAAGCGCTTGCACGAGCTGCGGGTCCGCGGCGCCATCGCCTGACCATCAGCCGGTTAAGCTCAAATCGGCCCGCAACAACGGATATGGCACGATATGTGTGCCTTTGAAAAGTGACCCGGGGTGGTGCCCGGGTGAACGATCCTCGAATTGAGGTTTTGGTGAAAGCCGACGGCGGGCCCCCGGATATTCCGGAGGGCCCGCCGCCGGTTCCAGGGGTGTCCATCGGCAGCTTCGAGGTGGTTCATCCGGCCCGGTGGCGGCTTCGGCGGAAATGTGCCCGATCATGGATCTTTTCGGGAACAGTCCCCGTACAAGGGGCCATGACGAAGAAGGACAAAATAGCCTTCATCAAGAGCAGCAAGCGGAAAACGCACGTGTACCAGGACCTCACCCGGTACTCGGACCAGCAGCTCAACGACCTCATCCGTGAGATCGTGCAGGGCCTGGTACGGGAGAGTGAGATCGTGGCGAACGCCTACATCAACGGCTATCGCTAGGTATCGTGCAACCCTGCGCCTGCTGCCAGAAGGTTGAAGCGACAGGTAACAAGGCCCCCCTTCCGGGAGGCCTTGTTACTTGGTACGGTTCCCATCAGCGGCGTTGCTGCATGGCGGGCGGCAGGTCCTTCACCTGCTGGCCATCGGCGTACTCCACCTTCTTCACGGGCTTCCCGTCCTTGCCGTAGATGACCATGGTGCCGTGCAGGCGGCCGTCCTTGTAGCCCATCTCCTGGATCACGCGGCCGCGCTGGTCGTACACCTTGCACGGACCGTTGGGCTCCCCGTTGGCGAGCACCTGCTCGCGCATCTTCACACCTGCATCGTCGTAGTAGGTCCAGGGCCCGCTGGGGGCACCGTTCACGAACATGCCCTCGGAGATGATGGTGCCCTGTTGGTTGAAGGTGGTCCAACGTCCGCTCTTCCGCCCTTCGACGTAGGAGCCCTCCTCCTTCACGCGACCGTTCTCCTGCCAGAACCGCCAGGCACCGCTCTTCAGGTCGTCCTTCCAGTAGCCTTCGTACTCCTGCTTCCCATCCGGGAACCAGCCGCGCCACAAGCCATCGATCCTCCCCGCCTTGAACGAGCCGATGTCCTTCTGCTGGCCGTTCTCGAACCAGCTCTTCCACTCGCCTTCCGCCACACCCGCCACATAGGGGCCTTCCTGCAGCTTCTTGCCGCTCTCGTACCACGTGGTCCACACGCCCTCCTTCGCACCAGCGCGGTATTGGCCCTTGCGCCAGTTCTGGCCACCCTCGTAGTAGTACATCCAGTCACCGTCCTGCTTTCCGTCCACGTAGGTGCCGACGGAGCTGAGCTGCCCGTTCGGGTACCAGTACTTCCACAGGCCGTGCTGCACACCGGCCTTGAAATGGCCGAGCATGTCCTTGGCGCCGGTGCTCGCGTACCAGGTCCACGTGCTGTCCTTCTCATCGTCCTTGAAGAAGCCCTGGATGTTCTCCTGGCCGTTCTCGAACCACTGGGTGAACGCACCGTTGAGCTTGCCAGCGGCATACGTCTCGCGCTTGTACGGCTTGCCGTTGGAGTGCCAATGCTCCCAGCTGCCTGACGGGAGGCCACCCGTACAGTTCCCCTTCACCTTCGGGTTGCCGGCAGGCCAGCTCAGTTGCACCGGACCGTTGCGCACCCCCTTGGCGTAGGTGGCCTCCTCCTGCAGGGCGCCGCTCGCGTAGTAGGTGCGCACCACACCGTCACCGCTCACCAGGGTCTGCCTGCCATCGCGGTCCCAGGCATCGGTGGTGACGCATTGTCCCGCATCCCAGAGCTCCTTCAGCATGGGTCGGCCATCGGCGTACCAATAGGACCAGGGGCCCTGCTTCACCCCCTTGGCGTAAGCCCCCTCCTCCATCAGCTTCCCATCGCGGTAGAAGCTCTTCACGGTACTGTCCGGCACCCCCTTGTGGATGTGGCCGTCCTGCTTCACCTGCCCGTTGTCGTAATAGGTGACCACATGGCCATCGCGCTCGCCGGACTTGAACTCGGCCACCTCGCTCACGCGGCCCTGGCGGTCGTAGAACTTCCATTCACCCCACTCGCGGCCGTTGACGAAGAGCCCTTCGCTGCGCTTCACGGTGCGCAGGCTGTCCCAATGGTCCACGTACGGTTGCACGGACTGCGCCCCGGCCATGTGCGCGATACCTGTGAACAGCAGGACCAGGAAGGAACGGAAGGTGGTCATGCGGCGAAAGTAGCCCTGGTCGGAGGGCCTCGGAGGAGGAGAACGCACGGCGCACGAACAGCTGTATGCACGATCATGTGACCGGTGGCACCCTCTTCGTCGGAAGCACGACCTACCGCCATGCGCACCGATCCGTTCGACCGCTCCTCGATCCTCGTCCCGGTGATCGCACTGGTCTGCCTGGCCGTGCTGCTGGTGCTGGCCTGAGCGCCTGCGGAGGACACGTCGAAACGGCCTACGGTGATCACCGTAGTGGAACACGGTGGGCACCGGATGAACGCCGGATGGTGATGCCGGCACTTTTGGCCCATCGGAACAACAGCGATGCGCACCGGCCCCTCCACCCCCATCAGCACCTGCCTCGACCGCTGGCTGCTCGTGGCCCTGGCGTGCCTGTTCGCGCTGGTATCGCAGGCGCAGATCATCGACGAGGACCAGCTGCGCAAGGTGGAGCTCGAAGCGCACGAGGGCCCCATCACCTGCCTGGAGCCGCTGGCCGACGGCCACACCATCGTGGCGGGCTGTGGCGATAACGGCGGCCTGCTGTTCATCGACACGGTGGGCTGGCGCGTCACCCGACGCCTGCCGCTGAACGGGTTCAAGGACGGTCCGCGCATCCGCGGCTCGCGCGATGGTCGGCTGCTGCTGTTGAAGGAGCTGTGGCGTTTCGCCGTGGAGGGCAAGGGCGACATGAAGGGCCGGCACATGGTGATCGATGCCGCCACGGGTGCGGTGGTGGTGGACGCCGGCACGGCGATGGACGCCTCCTTGAGCGCGGACGGATCGGTGCTTGCGGTGCTCGACGGCGGCACGGTGACGCTCAAGCGGCTGCCCGAAGGCACGGAGCTGCGCCGCATCGACGTGAGCCAGGCCACGAACGCGGTGGCGGTGAGCCCCGACGGCAGCACCATCGCCGTGAGCCACCGGCCCACCGAGGCGCAACTGGAGCTGGTGCCCAGCTTCCGCAACGACAAGAAGTCGCTGAAGGCGGCCCTGAAGTACCGCCAGATGATCACGCTCTTCGACGCGGGCACGGGTGCGGTGCGCCACGTGGTGCCCGAGGCCTACGACATCATCCGCGCCATGGCCTATTCGCCCGATGGATCGCGGCTTTTGGTGTACAGCTCGCAGGACCTGCGGGCCGGGGTGGCCCCCACGGCGGGCGGCAACGTGTGGAACATGAGCATGGTGGACCGCCCGGGGTATGTGCAGCAGGTGGACGCCGCCACCGGCGATCCGTTGCGCGCCGGCTTCCAGAGCCTGATGAACGAGCCTTTCCTCGCCGTGAGCCCCGCCGGCCGCACCCTGGCGTTGAGCAGCACCGAAGGCCGCAACAAGCGCAAGCTCACGTTGTACGACATCAGTTCCGGTGAAACGCTGGAGATGATCGACCTCGAACAGAAGCACCGCTACGACACCGGCGAGCAGGAGCGGCACGATGGCCGCACGGCCTATGCCTGGCTCGCGGACGGTCGACTGCTCATCGCGCTCGGCGGCAACCTCGGCATCCATACCCCATGAAGAACCTCCTCCATCCCCTCCTTCTCCTGCTGGCGCTCCTGGCGGGCCACAGCCTGCATGCGCAGAAGGAGGAGCTCTATGACCAGGCCGCGGTGCAGGAGCGCGTGCGTGCGGCGATCGCCACCGAGCTGCACGAAGGCCTCTGGGCCGAGGCCATCGCGGGCGGCGAGCTGGCGGGCGAGATCGACCTGGAGCTCACCATCGACGACAAGGGGCGCGCGGAAACGGTCTTCGTGCCGCGCTCCACGCTGGCCGTGAACTGGAAGAACAAGGTGAAGGACCAGTGGATGGACCACCGCTTCGACCTGCGCCTGCCCAAGGGGCACAAGGAGACGGTGACCGTGCCGCTCCGCTTCCCCATGAACTGAGATCGGACAACCTCAATACCCACACAACATGCGTACCTCACGTTCACTTGCGGCGATCCTGATCGCCAGCACCCTGCAGCTCAGCGCGCAGGAGGAGATGTCCCAGGTCTGGAACACCCGCCTGGAGCACAAGATCGAGCACACCGGCACCGACCCCAACCCCGGCGACGACAACATCAGCTATGCGGCCAGCGACAAGGAGATGACCGTGTTCCGGAACAAGGACGGCGGAACGGTGTGGACCAAGGCCTTCAAGGACCTGGCCCCCCGGCTGCGCAAGATCGACGAGCTGATCCCCTTCTGGGAGAGCAACACCGTGTTCCTCTTCGAGAAGAAGGGCGGCAAGGACGTGATCGCCTGCATCGACCTGCCCACCGGCAATGCACTGTGGACCACCGAGAAGTACAGCAACCTCACGGACGAGAACGTGATCTACCTGAAGGAGAAGGACATGTTCGCCATCAGCACCGAGGACGCCCTGACGATGATCAAGGCGCGCACCGGCGAGGAGATGTGGAGCACCAACGCCTTCACCGGCGCGGTGGGCAAGTACATCATCGACGGCGACGACATGGTCTGCGTGAACTTCGTGCCCGGCGGCCTGGCGCACCTGTTCAAGGGCTTCAAGAACGAGATCGCGCGCATCGACCTCACCAACGGCAAGATCAAGTGGGAGAACACCTACGTGGGCCGCGCCGAGCGCAAGGTGGTGACCGGCGAGTTCATCTACGACCTGAAGCTCGAGGAGGGCAAGGTGCTCCTGATGCTCAACGGCATCCAGGTGTACGATGCCAAGACCGGTGCCACGCAGTGGAGCGCCGCCTATGACTTCACGCCCGAAGGCATCGCCGGTGCGCCCGCGAACGCGAAGAAGTTCGGGGTGTACGGCGCCATCGCCAAGCCCGTGGTGGACGGCAACGACCTGTACGTGCTCGACATGCAGAACAAGAAGAAGCAGTACGTGAAGAAGTACGACCGCCTGACCGGCAAGCTGCTGTGGACAAGCCCCGAGATCGCCGATGCCAAGGCCATCCCCGGCATGTGGGTGGCCGACGGGAAGGTGATCCTGCAGGTGGGCGGCCTGGTGGAGACGCAGGCCTACATCCGTTACATGCGCCGGGAGTCCGACGGGTCGAGCACCCTGGTGGAGGAATGGCGCATCCAGTACCGCAACATCAAGCCCTGCGGCGTGCAGGCCTTCAACGTGAGCGATGGCGCCCTGGCCTGGGACAGCGAGCGCTTCAAGAAAGGCATCACCAACGCCTTCATCGAGGACGGCCGCTTCTACATCTGCAGCGGCAAGGCCCTGTACTGCATCGACCACAGGACCGGCGCCGACATCTACGAGGTGCCCCTGGGCGACGACGGCGTGGGCAACGCGAACGCCATCCTGCCCTACACGGACAACGTGGTGATCGTGGGCGAGAAGGGCGTTTCCATACACCGCCGCGCCGATGGCAGCCTGAGCAAGAGCAACAAGTGGAAGGTGGCCGACATCGAGAGCCGCCACGACCGGGTGCTGCTGATGAAGACCGAGCGCAGCGACATCGCCGCCTTCGACCTGAACAACTGCGCCTTCCGCGAGTTCAACGCCCGCAACGGCGCGGTGAGCACCCTGAGCTATGACGGTGCCTTCGTGTACGTGTACGAGAAGAAGGAAGTGACGAAGCTGCGCACGAACTGAGTGCGCATGTTGTGAGCGTGCAGGGGCTTCCGCAAGGGGGCCCCTGTGCGTTCTCCGGGAACCCAAGGAGCACCAGAGGTGTTGTACCGCACGGCAGGGCCGCGGCGGAATAACTTGCGTGCCCGACCATGGGCATGCGCCGACCCTTCGCCATCCTCGCCGGACTTGCCGGACTGGTGCTGCTGAGCGCCGCCTGGACCGAGGCCATCCGCCCCGTGCACGGCCCGCACAGCGCCCTGGACCTGTGGGTGTACCGCTCGGCGAACACCGACCTGACGGTGCTGCACAGCGCCTACTTCGCCACGGCGGGCCGTTGCGCCGGCTGCCACGGGCACGACACGGTGGGGCTCGCCAGCGTGGATGCCAGCGGACGCGACGTGAACGTGGCCGACGACTGGCGCAGCACGCTCATGGCCAACAGCGCCCGCGACCCCTTCTTCCGCGCCAAGATGGAGCACGAGGTGCTGGTGAACCCCGGCCACCAGGGCGAGATCGAGGGGAAGTGCCTGAGCTGCCATGCCCCGCTCGGCTTCCACGAACAGCGCATGCTCGGCGGGGCACCGTTCACCGCGGCCATGCTCGACACCAGCACCATCGGGCACGACGGGGTGAGCTGCCTCTCTTGCCACATGCAGAACCCCGACAGTGCGGGCCGCCACTTCAGCGGCCAACTGCACTTCGACAGCGCACAGGTCTACGGCCCCTACCCCGATGATGTGATCAACCCGAACATCATGGAGTTCTTCGTGGGCTGGCGCCCGCAGGAAGGGCAGCACATCCTCGATGGGCGCGTGTGCGCGGGCTGCCACACCCTGCTCACCTCCACCCTCGACCTGCAGGGCAACCCCACCGGCGACGAGTTCGTGGAGCAGGCCACCTGGCACGAGTGGCTCAACAGCGACTACAACGGCACCGCCATGAACTGCCGCGGCTGCCACATGCCGCGCATCAACGACAGCATCATCCTCGCGGCGGATTATGCCTTCCTGCCCGGGCACGCACCCTTCGGCCTGCACCACCTCGCGGGCGGCAACGTGTACATGCTGGAGCTGCTGAAGAAGCACCGCGCGGCCCTCGGGATCCCCGCCACCGATGTGCAGTTCGACAGCACCATCGCGCGCACGCTCGACAACCTCCAGCGCCGGACCCTGGAGCTCGATGTGCAGCTGCTCGACCGCACCACCGACACCGCGTGGATCGATGTGCGCCTGCTGAACCTCACCGGCCACAAATTCCCCAGCGGTTACCCCAGCCGCCGCGCCTTCGTGGAGCTCGACGTGCTCGACGCCAACGGCGACACGCTCTTCCACAGCGGCCGCTTCGACGCCACCTACGAGGTGGAGGGGCATGATGCCGACATGGAGCCGCACCATGACGTGATCACCTCGCCGGACCAGGCGCAGATCTACGAGCTGGTGATGGGCGATGTGAACGACGACGTGACCACCGTGCTCGAACGCGCGAAGAGCCCGTTGAAGGACAACCGCCTGGTGCCGCTCGGCTTCAGCACCACGCACCCGAGCTACGACACCACCGTGATCGCCGGCGTGCCCGCAACCGACCTCGACTTCAACCACGATGCGCTCGGCCTGGAAGGCGACGGCGGCGACGAGGTGCACTACCACGTGCCGCTGAACGGCTACGGCGGCGCCCTGCACGTGAAGGCATCCGTATGGTACCAGCCGGTGCCGCCCCGCTGGAACGCCGAGATGTTCAGCCTGAACGGCACGCACATCGACGCCTTCCGCACGATGGTGGACAGCGCGGACGGCACACCCACCCTGGTGGCGCAGGACAGCACCTACGGCGGCCCCGTGGGGCTGATGGAGGCCGGCGTTGACCACCTGCGCGTGCACCCGAACCCCACGCGCGACGGCACGGTGTGGTTGAACGACACGCGCGCCAGCGTGGTGGACGCCTTCGATGCGAGCGGCCGGCGCGTGCAGGTGACCGTGCAACGCGCAGCAGGCGGAACGCGCATCGCACTGCCTGCGGCGAAGGGCACCTACCTGCTCGTGATCGAGCGCGACGGGCAGGAGCGCGTGGAACGGGTCGTAAGGGAATGAGCGTGCGGCAAGAGGTGGAAAGGCACTCATGACCCGGTGGTCGGTTCCATGGTAACCGGTCCATGATCCGGACCGTTTGGCCATGGCACTTGCCTGCATGCGATCGATGCTGTGGCTGAAACTCTGGCAGGTGTGAACAACGCCGCGACGTATGGATAGGGCTCCACGCTAGCTGACTTCTTCTCCAAGCCCGATTCGGATGCCACCCTTGCAGGTTGAACCGCCATTCATTCATGTTCGGGCCCCGCGCAACTCGTTCGGACATTGTCCCACATGACGAAGGTTGAAGCCACTGCCTTGGGATATGACGCTCTTGCAGATGGAGGTGGGGAAATTGAATGCGGAAGGGAGGAAATGGCTCGTGCGGGTGATGCGATGCCGGCTGTGTGAGGTGGAAATGGACGGTGAAGCCAGCGCTCGGTCCTGTGGTCTGTGGTCCTAGGTCTATGGTCTGCGGTCCTAGGTCTATGGTCCTAGGTCTATGGTCTGCGGTCCTAGGTCTATGGTCTGTGGTCTGTGGTAGGAGGACACAGGCAGAAGGCTAGTAGCCTGTTGGTGCGCTGTACGTGGCGAGGGTGCATTCGCAAAAGCCGGATGTGGAGTTTGGTCCTTGGTCAATGGTCCCGGCCCTAGGCTAGAGGCGGACAGCGCGTGGAGCGCAGCACGTGGTGATCGGCGAGCAACGGGTGGCGAGTAACGAGTCGTGATTAACGAGTAACGCGTGGTGAGTGGGGAGTGACACAGGGCAAGTGATGGGCAGAAAGGCGATGAAGGGACGCGCGTAAGCGCCATTTCCGATGATCACGGGGACGAGAAGCGACGAAAAATGAACGGCGAGTTGAAGCCGTTCATCGGTAGATGGCGGAGGCTCGTCGGAGGGTTACAGGAATGATCGATCCGACGCCGGATGATATTCACGGGGATCGTTGAAAACATCAGGGCTGGCGCGGGTAACCTGGAGGGCGGTGGTCGCCGTTGAGGGGCATGTTCCCACAGGACGTGGGGATCGCCGACCGGGCGAACCCGGTCAGTTCGAAAAACCAGTACTCAGAAGATGAAGAAGAACGAAGAGAACCGCATGAGCATGTTCTATGCGGTGGCGCAAGTGTGCGAGAAGCACAGCTCGGTGTACGGTGGGTTGGTGCCCTTTGTGAACGCCTACGGGGAGTTCAGGGTGAACCTGGGTGCGCTGGAGGGCGCCGTGAAGCGGCAAGAGCTGAGCCTTGTGGGCGTGGCGCTTGACAAGCGCACGAAGCGGGCGCGTATGCTGGGCCGCGCGCAAGCGGTGGCGAACAGCGTGTTCGCCTATGCGGAGGACCAGGGCGACGCGGTGTTGCAAGCGAAGGTGAACTACACACCGAGCAGCCTGGGGAAGGGGCGCGACGCCGTGGTGGGGCAACGCTGCCAGGGGATCCACGCCGAGGCGACCACGGCGCTGGCCGACCTGGGCGCCTATGGGGTGAGCAGCGACGACCTGGAGAACCTGCAGAAGGCGATCGATGCGTATGTGGCCACGATCGGCAGTCCACGGAGCGCGCTGACCGTGCGCAAGGGCGCCACGGCGGAGATCAGCGCCCTGGTAAAGGACAGCCTGAAGATCCTGAACAACCGAATGGACAAGTTGATGATCGAGTTCGCCGAGAGCGCCCCCGCCTTCCACCAAGAGTACTTCGATGCGCGGATGATCCTGGACATGGGCGGGCGTAGCAGCACCGAGCCGGAGCAGCGCACCCCGGATGAAGGCGCACAGGCCGCCTGAGCAGATACCGATCACCCATGCAACAAGGCCCGCGATGAGCGGGCCTTGTTCGTTCCGGGTCATTCCACCACCATGGTGCCGCTGTACGTGCGCTGCCCATCGGACACCGTGACCACATACAGCCCGGCACCCACATCGAAGACATCCATACGGGGCCGCTGCTCCTCGCGACCCAGGGTCTGCTCCTTCACCAACTGACCGGTGCTGTCGTAGATCCGCAGCTGCAATTGTGCCGCGTTGGCGATGGCCTCTGGCAACACTAGGCGGAAGCTGCCATTGTTGGGGTTGGCGTAGATCTGGAGACCGCTCTCCATCGGCGCGTGAAGCGAAGAGACACCTACCGAGCCATCATGCACCGCAATGAAGGAGTCAGTCCAGCCCCTGGTCGTGTATGAGATCGGGCCCATGTTCAAGGGTGGGCCGGTGGCGGTGTTGCTATTCGGGAAAACGCCTGTTAAAGCGAACCCACTGGGCAAACACCGTATCGATGCCCCGATTCCTGAGCTAAATGAAGATAGCGCCAAGCAAGTGCCGTCCGTATCCAGGCGGCACAGCAATACATGATCTATACCGCCCGTGCTCAAGGAATGGCCATCCCAGAGACAGTCACCATTGATCTTTCCTGTGATTAGGAATTGGCCAGCTGGTGCTTCGGAAATGGCGAGGAACAGTGCTCTCTCGCTCGCGTCGAATCGCTGAACTCCCAAGAAGCTTCCACTGCTGCTATATCGTATCAAGGCGGAGGTTGACTCTGCAGTTGAAAGCAAAGTGTCACCGTTGATGATCGCTGTATCGCCAAAAGCGCGGGCGAGCAAAATATCGCCATTGTTCAGCACAAGCATTTGATCAGGTGCATAGGCACTTGCTCCTGAGGTTGGCGACCCATCCGTCCGCACCCACAACACGTGCCCATCAACCGGATCTGCCCGAAGAATGCCGTAGGCCAAGCCATGGTAGCCTGTTTGTACAAGGCCATCGATCACCAGGGTGTCGTTGTCTTCGCGGAGATAAGTGGTCAGCAAGGCCGTGATCCCATCCGGGCCATGGTCCAAGCGGATCGGGTAAGCTCCCTCATTGAATCCATCGTGGGCGTTCAAGTAGCGTGTCCACAAGGTGTCACCTTGAGGGGTGTAGGCCAACATCAGGGACCCCTGTGGCCAGAAATGACCTTCCACCTGTGCAAAGGTGTTGCCTATGTGGCCGCCTACCAGTAGGGAGCCATTCGGCCCAATGGTACAGGATGTCAGCTCGCACCAATACGAGGATACATCCCTTGCCCACAGGCAGTGCCCGTCACTTGTCCACTTACTGATGAAAGACGCACCTCCGCTGGTTAGCTGGATCGTGTCCAATAGGCAATTCCCAGTATATCCACCAACGACATAGAGCGCGTTGGAGAGGGTGTCGTACGTCATATCCATGACATAGACCAAACCACCGCTGCTCGCAAAGTTCCGCAGCCAGACAAGGGCACCTGCGGAGGTATACTTCGCGATGAAAGCATTTTCGGTTCCGAACAAGGTGTCAGTACCCACCAAGCAATAGGTCGGTGGTGGTAATGTGCCCACCTGCCTGCTATAGTTCGCATGCACGTAGAAGCTGCCATCTGCATCGACCACATCCACGAGAACCATATCATCATCGCCGGGACCACCGACCTGGATTGTCGTCAGCCAAGGTTGAGCGGCACACGAAGCCGTGGCTATGATCAAGAGCAAGAAGGATAGGGTACGCATGGTGAGTTGTGCTACTTCTTGATGATCGTTCTGTGCAAGACACGCTTAGAGTGAAAGGCCAGAACAACTGCGCTCGGCACCCGACACCCTGCTGAGCCGAGTATCCTTGGTTTCATTGACTCCACATGAGGCCGCTACGACATTCGACCTATGATAGCTGAAAGTAATACATCCGCCCTGGCCAAAGTCGCATAAGTGGAAGGTCACTGATGCAACAGGAGAGCATGTACGTAACCCTGCTCGCGCCAACCACCGGAGGAGGCCACCGATACCTTCGCACTATGCCGTTCACCCTCGCATCCATCCTTATCCACCCGGTCAAGTCGCTCGGCGGGTTCCCCGTGAGCGAAGCGCGGTTGACCGACCGCGGCCTGGAACACGACCGGCGCTGGATGCTGGTGAACGCGGAAGGGGTGTTCGTGACGCAGCGAGAGCTGCCTGCGATGGCGTGCCTGCACACCGCACCGCGCGCGGATGGCTTCCGCGTGACCGACACGCGCGACGGGAGCACGCTCGATCTGCCGTGGACGATGGCGGCCACCGGCACACGCATGGCCAGCGTGTGGAGCGACCGCGTGCGCACCGAGACGCTCGACCCCGCCTGGAGCGCGTGGTTCACCGAGCGCCTGGGCGCGCCCCTCGCGTTAGTGCACATGCCCGACAGCACGAAGCGCCGCACCGATGGCCGCTATGCGGACGGGCTCACCTCCTTGAGCGACGGCTTCCCCTACCTGATCGTGTCGCAGGCCTCGCTCGATGACCTCAACGAGCGGCTGAAGGAACCCGTGGGCATGGAGCGCTTCCGGCCGAACCTGGTGATCGCGGGCGGCGAGGCCTTCCAGGAGGACGTCTGGCGCACAGTCTGCATCGGGGCGGCGCGCTTCGACCTGGTGAAGCCCTGCGCCCGTTGCACGATCATCACCACCGACCAGCGCACCGGCGCGCGGGACAAGGAACCCCTGCGCACGCTGGCCACCTTCCGCAGCGCGGGCAACAAGGTGCTGTTCGGCATGAACGCGGTGGGCGATGCGGATGGCGCCGTGCGGGTGGGCGATAGCGTGACGGTGATCAGCTGAACGGTCGGCCATCCACCTGAACTTCGGGGCATGGCCAGCCCCACCCCCAAGCTCCGCAAGGAAAGCCTGCAGACCGAGATCGACGCCGCGTTCCTGTACGACCGCATCGCGGCGAACGAGGCGGACCCGCAGATCGCCCAGTTGTTCCGCGAGATGGCCTCGATCGAACGCGGGCACGCGGCGCATGCCTTCGAAGGGCTCCAACGCAGCGGTGCGCTCAGCGCGATGCCCGGTCCCTCGTGGCGGGCGCGCACCCTGGACCGCCTGGGGCGCATGCTGGGTTACGATCACGTGATCGCGCAGCTGATGGATGTGGAGAAGGGCCTGGCGAAGGCCAGCGTGGCGCAGAAGCTTCGCAGCGGGACACCGGTGAGCGGGGCGGAGCAGAACCACGTGCGCATCCTCGGCTCACTGATGGCGGGCAAGCGCGGCATGGGCGGCGAGCAGCTCGGGCGCATCGAAGGGCGGCACAAGAGCGTGGGCGGCAACGCGCTCCGCGCGGCGGTGCTCGGCGCGAACGACGGCCTGGTGAGCAACATGAGCCTGGTGATGGGCGTGGCCGGTGCCACCGAAGGGCAGGAAGGCGTGCTGCTCGCTGGGCTGGCCGGCCTGCTCGCCGGTGCGTTGAGCATGGCGCTCGGCGAGTGGATCAGCGTGAAGAGCTCGCAGGAACTGTACGAGCGCCAGATGGCCCTGGAGATGACGGAGCTTGAGACGAACCCCGAAGGCGAGCGCAAGGAGCTCGTGCTCATTTACATGGCCAAGGGTATCAGCGAGGCGGAGGCGCACCGGCTCGCGGACGAGGCCATGCGCGACACGGGCAAGGCGCACGCCCTGCTGGTGAAGGAGGAGCTCGGCATCAACGCGGAGGAGCTGCAGGGCTCGGCGTGGGAGGCTGCGATCACCTCCTTCCTCCTGTTCGCCATCGGTGCCATCCTGCCCGTGCTGCCCTTCTTCTTCCTCACGGGCCTGCAGGCCATCGGCCTGAGCCTGGGCCTGAGCGCGCTGGGCCTCTTCGGCATCGGTGGGGCGATCACGCTGTTCACGGGGCGCTCGCTCCTGTTCAGCGGCATGCGGCAGGTGCTCTTCGGGCTGGCGGCGGCGGCCATCACCTTCGGCATCGGCCGGCTGATCGGGGTGAACGTGGCGGGGTGATGGGACCGCCACCTTGAGCGGATCAGCGAAGTGAGGTGCACAGGCCACCTGGCGACCTTGCTTTCGTCCTTAGCCTGGACACCATGATCATGAAGCACACCTTCGGCGCTGCGTTGATCGCCCTCGCCGCCGTCCCTGCGCACGGCCAGTTCCCGTTCGCCACGCTGCATTACCAGACCGATCAAAGCCCGTACTTCCTGAACGGGCTTCACCTCGAACTGCGCGCCGACGGTCATCCCTTCCTGCTGGCCTCCGGCGACACCATCCACTTCAGTGGACTGGACACCACGGGGTCGATCCTCTGGACCTCGGCCCTTGCGCAGCCCACCGGATATGCCCTCATGCTCACGGACCTGCTTCCCTTGGACGACGGGACGTTCGCGGCCTGTGGGTACATCTACCAGCCCGCCCCGGAGCTCGGCCTGTACCTGCACCTGGACGCGCAGGGGAACGTGCTTTCGGCGCGGACCTACTCCCTGAACTTCAACACCCGCTTCTTCGGCCTGGCGCCACACGCGAACGGCAACGTGCGGATCACCGGATACCAGCAGCAGGCCTTCCCTGCGGACCATTTCGGCATCGTACTGGATGTGGAACCCGACGGTGACCTCCTGAGCGCCTCCTCCTTCTCGATCGCGCAGGTGGCCACCTTGCCCACCGATCTGATCCCTACCGCCGATGGCGGCCATGCGGTCATCGGCGGATCGTGGACCGTGGTCAGCGGGCAGATCCAGTTCAAGTCCGCCCACATCGCCAAGTTGGACAGCACGGGCCAGGTGCAGTGGGCGCGGCGGTTCGTGGCCGCGGGCCGGCGCACCTACCCGCAAGGCGTGGTGCGAACGGCGCATGGCGACCTGGTGTACTGCATGCGTGCCGAGTTCCAGCAGGGGAACAAGGCCGTGCTGGTGACGCTGGACACGAACGGGAACGAGGTCGGCGTGGTGCAGCTCGACCCGGATGCGCCATCCAACGGCTACCTGGACACTTACGCCCTCATGCTCCAAGGGGACAGCGCGATTGTGCTCTCGGGCCTCGCCAACGGCGGCGCCGACGCGTTCACCTTGGAAAGCGATACGGCGTTGAACCTTCCGACCATGATGCTCCATGACCGTGTTCCCGGGGAGTGGACCGAGGACGCGGTGATCTTCGACGACGGCAGGATCCTGGAGGCCTCCTACGCCACCTCCCCGGTCTCGGGCAACTGCATCCTGCTGCGCGGGCGTGCACCGGACGGGTCCTCCGGTTGTCCCAGCACACCATGCACGGTCTCCCAGAGCACCCCGACCCTAGCGACCAATTCGCTCTTCACACAGAACCCGGCCTCGCCCATCGTCACCGATGTGACCACCCTGTTCCCATCCACCACCATCTCCCTGTTGAGCATGCCCACTTGCCTGAGCACGGGTACGATATCCATCGCACCGGCCGGTAACATCCAGCTGATGCCGAACCCGGCCTCGAAGGAAGTGCGCATCAACGGGGCAGACCTGCGGCAGGTGCAGGTACTGGATGCCACCGGCCGGCTCATCGTTGACCGCCTCCTGCACACCAACGGCACATGCGTGATCGACCTGGATGGACTTCCGCTGGGCTTGCTTGTCGTTCGCGTGCGGTCGGGTATGGACTGGTCCGCGCACCGTTTGGTGAAGGACTAGGGCGTACCCCATGCTCCGCGGCATTCCCGTGGCCCGTGCGCTCTTCGCCAGAACGCCGGAGGTGAACGGGGCGGGGTGAAGGGACCGCTACCTTGAGCGGAGCAGCGAAATGAGGCGCATAGGCCACCCCGGTGTGCATCGTGCGTCATACAGCAAGATCGACCGCATGGAACGCACCCTCCTTCTTTGGATGCTGGCCCTCACCGGAAGCATCGCCCAAGCCCAGACCCCCTTCGCCAACGTCTATGAGGCACCATCCGATACGACCTCTGTGTGGTACAACGGCGGCAGGGTCGCCCTGCGCCCGGACAGCGGGTTCACGGTACTTGGCAGCGCGCGCTTCAACAGCCCCGACCCGAAGATCATCTATGTGGACCGGATCGACGCCGATGGTTCACCGTTGCGGCATGACCGCTACCGCTTCGCCCAGGACACGGTGTTCCTGTACAGTGCGTCCGCCAGCTCGACCGCCGGTTCGCTCCTGGTCGGGGAGCTCGACCGCAACGCCTTCCTGATGCGGGTGGCCGATGATGGCACCCCGGTGTCGGCCATCGCATACGACGACCCGGACCCCCTGATGACCCGTAACCAGTGGTTCAAGGCCGTTCCCCTGCCCGACGACTCCCTGCTCCTCGTTGGACGGGCTTCCTTCTTCCCTTCGAAGGCGCTGTTCGCGAAAAGCGACACCAACGGCCGGGTGAGCCGCGGCGACTACCTGATCATCAACAACCTGCCCACGGCATTCCTCGGAGCTGCCCCGTTGGCGAACGGGGATGTGTTGGCATGGGGTGGCGCCGGGACCTTGCTGGGTGGCGCGATCCAGACCACCTCGTACGAGAACATCGCCCGCATCGCGCCGGATGGAACGGTGCTTTGGGCGGAACGCGTGCAAGGGAGCCTGACCAGCAACCTGTTCGCCAGCGGCGCGGTCGAGCTCAGCGACGGTACGCTCCGTATCGGCCTTTCGTACCGGCCAGCTGGCCAGAACAACATCCTTCCTTCCGTGCTCGCGCTGGAGTCCGATGGCAGCCTTATCTATTGGAAGGTCTATCCGGATATCGTCTGCAACGTGGGCGGGGCCATTCCGGCGAACAACGATGGCATGCTGATGGTCGGATCCGGGCAGGGTGCCCTTCGCTTCCTTTCCGTGGACGCGACGGGCGCCATCGTAAGCGCGGGCGAGCTGAGCGCGACGATGTCCCAACAGGCCTTCATCGCCGATGCATCGGGAGCCCCGGTCATCTCCGGTCTCACGCCCACGGTCCCGTTCCGCCATATCATGATCCGCGGTACCGGTGCGTTCGCCGCATGCGGTGTGGTGCCCCTCACCTCCACCGTGCAATCCCTCACCCCCACCATCGACGACGACTGGGTACGGACCACGGTGGTGTTCGATACGGTGGACGTGACCGCGAGCATCACGCACAGCACCTGGCTCCTGACGGACTCGGCCCTTTGCCCGGGGATCATCACCGGCTCGACCGACCACATGCAGCGCACCGGCAAAGCATGGCCTGTCCCGGCTTCGGATGTGCTCTGGGTGGACCTGCCCGAAGGAACGACCGCGCGGGGCGTGGACGTGATCGACGCGCTCGGACGCCGGGCGGCGAAGGGCTGGACAGTAGATGCCGGACGTGTGCGTCTGTCGGTGGACGACCTGCGTCCCGGGGCTTACACCTTGCGTATCCGCAGCATCGAAGGGGATCTGTCGGTACGCTTCCTGAAGGAGTAGCGCCAACGGGCTTGCTACCTTGCCGCTGATGATCCACTCGATCCTCGCGGACAAGGCCACGCGGCTCTACCTCATCCTCGGCGGCTTCTTCGTGGCCAACGCGCTCATCGCCGAGATGATCGGCGTGAAGCTCTTCCAGCTGGAGACCCTGCTGGGGATGAGCAAGGCCGACTTCACCCTGCTCGGCCAGCCGCACCTGAGCTTCGTGCTGAGCGTGGGCGTGCTGCCCTGGCCCATCGTCTTCATCATGACCGACGTGGTGAACGACTACTACGGCGTGCGGGGCGTGCGCTTCCTTACGCTGCTCACCACAGGCCTCATCGCCTTCGCCTTCGTGGTGATGTGGTTCGCCATCCACATGCCGGCGGAGCAGGGCTGGTGGATCGGCAGCAGCGCGGCGCAGGGCGTGCCCGACATGCAGGCGGCGTTCACGGCCATCTTCGGGCAGGGCATGAACATCATCCTCGGCTCGCTCACCGCCTTCGTGGTGGGGCAGCTGGTGGACGCCTTCGTGTTCCGCGGCATCAAGCGAGTGACCGGTGACCGGCGCATCTGGCTGCGCGCCACCGGCAGTACGCTCGTGAGCCAGCTGATCGACAGCGTGGTGGTGACCTACGTGGCCTTCTGGATCTTCAAGGACATGAGCTTCCCCATGGCCACTGCCCTGGTGCTCACCGCCTACAGCTACAAGCTGGTGGTGGCGCTGCTGAGCACCCCGCTGGTGTACCTGGTGCATGCGGGGGTGGAGCGCTACCTTGGTCGGGAGCGCGCGCTGCGGATGCGAGAGGCCGCCTTGCGCGGGAAGGACGAGCAATGAGCAACTACGTCATCATCACTCCCCTGGTGGCCGATGACGCCGATGGCCTGCTCGGGCTCATCGCCGAGGAGCGTGACGAGCTGGCGCTGTACTTCCCGGTGACCACCGCGCGCATGACCGACCGCAAGAGCGCCAGGCGGTATGTGGCGGAACTGCTGGAGCGCGCCAAGGCCCGGGAGATGTACGCCTTCGTGCTGCGCGACCACGAAGGGGCGGAACCTTCGGGCATGGTGTTCCTGAAGCAGTTCGACTGGAGCGTACCGAAGTGCGAGATCGCCTACTTCGTGGGCCGCACCTGGCGGCGGCAGGGCTACGCCACCTACGGCGTGATCTGGGCCATGGACCATGCCTTCAGCGTGCTCGGCGTGCACAAGGTGTACGCGCGGGTCGACCCGGGGAACACGGCCAGCATCAAGGTGCTCGAAAGCTGCGGCTTCGCGCAGGAAGGCCTGCTTCGCCACGACTTCCGTTCCGGTGACGGACGCCTGCTCGACGTGCTGTACTTCGGCTGCCTGCGCGCCGGCTGATCAATGCCGCACCACGCGCGTGGTGAAGCTGCCGCCCGATCCCTCCGCACGAATGAGCCAGGTGCCCGGCGCGAGGTCCGAAAGGTCCTCGACACGCACCCCGCCCGTCGCATTGCCACGTCGCACTTCGCGCCCCGCAATGTCGCACACGGCATAGGTACGCGTGCCTTCCGGAAGCACGAGCCGCACCAGGCCATCGGTGGGGTTCGGGCTGGCGATGATGCGCTGCGCTGCTGCTGCTTCAGCGATACCGGTGGTGCCGGTCCAGGTGGTGACGTTGCCCGGCACCGACACGTTCGTGGGCGGATTGCCCGGACCCGGTACGCCGAAGTTGTCCGTGGCCACCACGCCGTAGTAGGTGGGGCCGATGAAGTAGGGATAGGCCGAGTTGAGGTCGGCATCGACCGTGGCGAAGTAGGCATAGGTGCCGCCCGGGTACTCCGGGGTCACACAGAAGCGGCCGTTGTGCGCATCGAGGTCGCCCGAGCCGGACACGAACTCGAAGTCCTGGATGTAGCAGCCGATGGGATACTGCGGGCTCACGGCCGGGCCGTACTGGTTGGCCGGTAGCGTCGTACCATCGGCGAGCGTCTGGCGCACGGTGATGTTGCGGGGCTGCCAGCTGCTCTCGATCCGTGCGATCGGGCTCGCGGCATCGAGGGGGTCGCTGTGGCCGAAGCAACCGTAGATGGGGAAGCCATCGAACGCGTAGCCCAGCAGCGGTGAATGCTGTGCGGGATCCGGCGTGTAGAGCCCGGTGGACGGATACTGGGTGCAGATGCTCGAGAGCAGCACGCTCGCCGTGCTGAACGGGGCCGGATTCTGGTGGTGGTGGTAACGGCCCGACTGCAGGCCGCCGCCGCCCATGTTCGGTGCGGGGTGCCCCTTGCTGCAATCCATGCCGTCGTTCTCCCAGTACACGGCGTTGCGCAGCCAGATGCCCTGCCCGTTGTAGCTCATGGCATCCTCCGCATTGAAGATGGGCACACCGTTCTTGAGCACACCGATGTGACCGAGCGGCACATCCGTGAGCGTGCCGGTCTGTTGCTGAGGCACGCGCGGCACACGGAAGATGTAGGCGTTGCTCCCGGCGAGGGAGGGGTTGCCATCGAGGAAGGGCGCGGTCGGATACGCGGGGATCCCCGTGGCACTGATGTACACGTTGTCGGTGGAATACTGCACCAGCTGCACGTTGGCCGGCGTGGAGGTGACGACGGGCGTGCTGTTGCCCTGGACGTAGTAGCTGCCCGTCTCTCCCTGGTTCAGGATCCAGCTGGTGATCTCGGGCCCCTGGGCGAAGGAGGAGCGGACGAGCAGCAAGGCGAGGGCGGAGGCGAAGGAGCGTGCGGTCATGGGCAGGGGTGTTCGGTGGTGATGCGGTTGGACGACATGCCGGGAGAATGGTTTGATCCGGCGATCGCCGATCTTCGTGGCATGCCCGCCAAGCGCCGGAAGAAGACCGTGACCACCGACCAGTTGGAGCGGGAGGCCAAGCGTGCCGCGCAGAAGGCGGCGGGTGCGCTGGACGGACGCTTCCGAGAGAAGGTGGTGAAGAGCGCGAAGCGATACAAGCGCAAGCCCAAGCATCCCGACGCCGGGGAGTGAACCCTGCGGCATGGTGCGGCTGCGTACTTTGGTGCGGCCATGTCCAAGAACATCTCCTCCCTTTCCGGCCGCGACGGCAAGGAGCTCAACGATCCGCTCTGGGAACGCCTGCAGCAGGCGGCAGCGAACAGCGGCACCCCGGACACCGAAGCGCTCACGCGCATCGCCGACGACTTTCTCGTGGGCGAGGCCATCACCTACGGCACCAGCAGTTTCTACGACCTGCTGAAGGAGGCCAACAAGGGCGTGAAGGCCTATGTGTGCAACGGCAGCGCCTGTCTGGTGGCCGGCACGCAGGACAAGGTGCACCACGCGCTCGCCCGGCATTTCAAGCCGGAGGAGATCGGGCACATGTGCTGCCTCGGACGCTGCCACGAGAACAGCGCGTTCCACGTGGGCGGCCGCAACTACAGCGGCACGGCGGTGGACAGGATCGATGCGGTGGTGAATGGTGCCGCGGCGGACGCCGGGGCCGACCCCTACCACGTGGGCACCACGATGGAGGCCCCGATCCTCACCGCCCCGATGCCCGCGCTGGACACGTTCTACGCCGTGTGGGAGCAGGTGCTGCGCAGCGATGCGGCCGACGTCCTCAACGAGATCAAGGTGGCCACCATCCGTGGCCGCGGCGGTGCGGGCTTCCCCATGGGCTTCAAGCTCGAGGCCTGCCGCAATGCCGAGGACACCACGGGCAACGGTCGGCCGCGCAAGTACATCGTGTGCAACGCGGACGAGGGCGACCCCGCGGCCTACAGTGACCGCTACCTGCTCGAGCAGCGGCCGCACCGCGTGCTGCTGGGCATGATGATCGCGGGCTATTGCGTGGGCGCCGATACGGGGGTGCTGTACATCCGGGCCGAATACCCCGAGGCCGTGGAGGCCACCAAGCGCGCGGTGGCCGAACTGGAGGCCCATGGCTGGATCGGCGATGACATCAAGGGCAGCGGCTTCAACTGGCGCTTCAAGGTGATCAAGGCCGCGGGCGCCTATGTGTGCGGCGAGGAGACGGCCCTGCTCAACAGCATCGAGGGCAAGCGCGGCGAGGTGCGCACACGCCCGCCCTACCCCGCGCAACAAGGCCTGTTCAACCGGCCCACGGTGGTGAACAACGTGGAGACGCTGGCCTGCGTGCCCTGGGTGGTGCAGCATGGCGGCGCGGCCTTCGCGAAGCTGGGCTCGGAGAAGAGCAACGGCAGCAAGCTCGTGTGCCTGGACAGCGCCTTCAACCGCCCCGGGCTGTACGAGGTGGAATGCGGCACACCGCTGGCCCGTGTGATCGACGAGCTCGGGCAGGGCTTCAAGCGTCCCACGAAAGCGCTGCACATCGGCGGTCCGCTCGGTGGCATCGTACCGCTGCACAAGGTGAACGAGCTGGGCATCGACTTCGAGAGCTTCCAGAAGGCGGGCTTCCTGCTCGGGCATGCCAGCGTGCTCAGCATCCCGGTCGACTTCCCGATGGTGAAGTACCTGGAACACCTCTTCGAGTTCACCGCCATGGAGAGCTGCGGGAAGTGCTTCCCCTGCCGCATCGGCTCCACCCGCGGCAAGGAGCTGATCAAGGGCGCTGTGCAGGGCCGGCCCATCGACCGTGCGCTGTTCAACGACCTGATCGAGACCATGGAGATCGGTTCGCTGTGCGCCTTGGGCGGCGGCCTTCCCTTGGGCGTCCGCAACGCGCTCCAGTACTTCGCCGAGGAGCTCCGGCCCTATTTCACGGCATGAGCCGGGCAGCGGACCGGATCCCGCGTACGTCATATCCGTCGGGCGCGATCCCAAGGATGGCCACGAGCTGAACCCTGGGACGAGGACCCGTTGGCTACCTTGTTCGTGCTCCAACCCGGTGAACCTCCCATGCGGAAGACCGTCCTCCTCCTGTTGCTCGTCGTGGCGGCCGTTGTCGGCTGCACGCGTGATGTGCTGGAGGAGCCCTCCACCACGGAGGGCGGTCCGCGCGCGGTGAGCTTCGTGCTCGACTCCGTGCCCTACGCCACCCTTTCAGCCTACAACTTCTTCACCGGCGACCTGGCACGGCTCGAACCTGCGGCGGGCGTGCTCCCCTACGAGCCGATCACCCCGCTCTTCAGTGACCATGCGCACAAGAAGCGCTTCATCTGGATGCCGGACAGCGTGCACGCCACCTACGTGAACGACAGCACGGTGCTCGACTTCCCGGAGGGCACCGTGTTCATCAAGAGCTTCTACTATGACAAGGTGCAGCCCTTCAACACGCGCCGCATCCTGGAGACGCGCCTGCTGTACCGCAGGGATGGCGAGTGGCACTTCGCGGACTACATCTGGAACGAGGAGCAGACCGAGGCCACCTTCAGCCTGAGCGGGGCGTACCGGTCGGTGGTGTTCATGAACGAGGACGACGAGCCGCGCTGCGTCACCTTTCGGATCCCCTCGGCATCGGAATGCCATACGTGCCACAAGTACTACGACGACAACATCCCCATCGGTCCGGAGCCGCAGAACCTGAACAGCGTGTACCCGTACCCCGACGGCCCGATGAACCAGCTGGCGAAGTGGGAACAGGTGGGCTACCTGGCGCCCGGGTACCCGGCCTCGATCAACACGGTGGTGGACTGGCGCGATGCCACGCAATCGTTGAACGATCGTGTGCGCGCCTACCTCGACATGAACTGTGCGCATTGCCATTCCACGGGGCGGCACTGCGACTACAGGCCCATGCGGTTCGCGTGGAACGAAACGACGGACCCGACGGCCCTGGGCATCTGTGTGGCGCCGGAGGACCCGATCGATCCGGCGCAGACGCACATCGTGGCCGCCGGCAACCGCAACCGCAGCATGCTTTACTACCGCCTGAGCTCGGTGGAGCCGGCCGTGCGCATGCCCCTCATGGGGCGCACGGTGGTCCACGAAGAGGCGCTCGACCTCATCGGCCAATGGATCGACTCCCTTGGTCCGCCCTGCCCCTGAACCACCGGAACAACAACCTGCAACATGAAGAACCTGACCACCATCGGACTCTGCGCCCTGCTCGCGGTGCCGGCCAACGCGCAGGACAACTGCGCCACCGCCGTGCCCGTCACGCTCGGCAGCTATGTGGTGACCGCCGTGAACGGCACCCAGCCACCCGCCCCCATCTGCGCCCAGAACGGAGGTGCGCCCACCGCAGGTGAATGGTATGTGTTCACCGCCACGCACGACACCACCATCCGCATCAGCTCGGACCTGCCCGGCAACAACGGGGTCGACACCAGGGTGCACGTGTACACGGGCGGGTGCGCGACCTTGACCTGCCATGCCGGTGATGACGACAGCGGTACGGGGTACACCAGCGTGTGCACGTTCAACGTACTGATGGGCGTGAGCTACCTGATCGCCTGGGACAACAACTGGAGCTCGCTCGGTTTCACCTTCACGGTGAGCGAGGCCCCGGCGGCACCACCGCCCCCCACGGGCAACTTCACCGCGGTCGCGGTGCCCACCACCGGCATGGCCTATTGTGTGGTCGACATGGACGCCGATGGGCTTGATGATGCCGTGGACGTGACGGCCACCAACATCCGGGTGCACTACCAGCTGACGGGCGGCGGGTTCAACACGGTGAACTACGCCACCACGCCCGCCGACCAGACCCCTTACTGGAGCATGTGCGCCGGCGACCTGGACAAGAACGGGTACAACGACCTGGTGTATGCCGGGGGCGGGATCACCCTGATGATGGCCAACGCCAGTGGTACGGCCTACACCGAGACCTCGTTCCCCGAGTACATCTTCTGCCAGCGTTCCAACACGGTGGACATCAACAACGATGGCCACCTGGACGTGTTCTCGTGCCACGATGTGGAACCCAACGTGTACTACCTGAACGACGGCAGCAACAACTTCACCTATTACCAGGGGGGACTGGGTGACACCCCGGACGGCGGCAACTACGGCAGCATCTGGATCGACTACGACAACGACCGCGACATCGACATGTTCATCGCCAAGTGCCGGGGTGCGGGATCGCCGGCCAGCATCGACCAGATGCACCAGAACGACGGCAATGGCAACTACACCGAGGTGGCCGCCTCGCTCAACCTCACGGACTACCACCAGAGCTGGTCGTCGGCCTGGGGCGACTTCGACAACGACGGGGACCTGGACGTGCTCATCGGCGCCAGCTCCTTCACCGGCGGCGGCCACAAACTGATGCGCAATGACGGCACCACCTTCACGAACGTGACGCCGGGCTCAGGGTACGACCTGTTCAACGGGACGAGCATCGAGTTCGTGACCCACGACTTCGACAACGACGGTTACCTCGATGTGCTGGGGGGCGGCGGCATGATGCGCAACAACGGCAACATGACCTTCACGCAGATCTCCGCGCAGCCCGGCAACGGCCCCATCGGCGACCTGAACAACGACGGCTTCCTGGACGTGCAGAACGGCGGCACTGTCTGGATGAACAACGGCAACGCCAACAACTGGTTGAAGGTGCGCACCATCGGCACGGCGAGCAACGCGAACGGCATCGGCGCGCGTGTGCGCATCGTGAGCGCGTTGGGCGCTCAGATCCGCGAGGTCCGCAGCGGCGACGGCTTCCGCTACATGAGCAGCCTGAACACGCACTTCGGCCTCGGCAGCGACACGGGCATCGACAGCCTCATCGTGCTCTGGCCCTCGGGCCTCACCAGCGTGGTGGTGGCGCCCCCCATCAACAGCACCATCACCGTCACCGAGGACCTCGCCACCGGGATCGCCTCGGTGCCCGGCCTCTCATTGGGCGTGTTCCCCAATCCGGCCACCGAAGTGCTTCGCCTGAACGGCACCAGCGAGGTGAACGGCCGCACGGCGCGGGTGATCGACATCGCCGGCCAGGTGGTGCTGGTGGACCGCATCACCAACGGCACGCTGGACATCGCGGGGCTGAAGCCGGGCGCCTATGTGCTGGAGGTGATGAGCGCGGATGGCATGCAGCAGGTGAAGTTCATGAAGGAGTGATACCGCTCCTGCGAGCGTATGATGAAGGCCCGGTGCGATGCACCGGGCCTTCGTTCTTCATGGCCTGCGCACATCGACGAACAGTGCGATGCGCATGGACCCATGTAAAAGGCGAAGGGCCCGCTAGGCGGGCCCTTCGTGCGTTAACGGGTAACGCTTACTTCTTCTTCGCGGCCTTCTTCGCGGTGGCCTTCTTCTTCGGGGCGGCCTTCTTGGCAGCCTTCTTCGCGGTGGCCTTCTTCTTCGGAGCGGCCTTCTTCGCGGCTTTCTTCGCAGCTTTCTTTGCCATTGTTCTGGAGGTTTGAACAAACGTATCATGTTCTACGGAAGATCGATCCCCATGGTTGCATTCTTCTTTGAACCATCCGATGTTGAAATCGTGGATCGCGATCAACGATCGATCATCTCGCTGAAGGATCGATGATGACGTCATCGATGTGATCGATGCGCATGTGCACATGATGCGATGCATCGCACGCATGCATCAACGCACGTTGCATGCAGCACGCACATCACGTTGTCATGGTTGCGGCCTGTGATGCGCACGCATGACGCACATGCGTGCGATGCCAACACCATTCACGCAAAGGGGCCGCACGTGGCGGCCCCTCTGCTTGGAAGCGATGGAGGATCAATCGGCCTTGGTCACCTTGCGGTGCATCACCCGCTCGCCGTTGCGCACCGATACGAAGTAGGTGCCGTTGGGCAGGGTCGACAGGTCGAGCTCGATGGACCGCGAGCCCGACATGGTGTTGAGCTCGGCGCGCTGCATGACACGACCGATGGCATCGAGCACCTGGACGGAGACATTGCCTTCGATGTCATCGCCCAGCCTGAGCACGGCGATGTCGCGCACCGGATTCGGGAACACCTGCATGCGAGCCGAGCCCTCAAGGTCGAGCACCGAGGTGGTGGTGCCCTGATCACCGGCGACGATGGCCGTGTTGGGGGTCGCCTCGAACGCATAGCCCATGATGGTCATATCGCCGACCAAGGGATCAACGGCCAATTGCACCCAGGCATAGTGCGTGTCGCCCATCCCGCTCACGAAGCGGCAGCCCAGGTAGGCCGTCTGGCCGGGCCACGCACCATATACGCCCGTGCTCGAGCTTGTGGCGAAGCGCAAGGCCATGAAGCCGTACGGGGTCTGGTTCCATTCCGGGTTGCCAGGTGCGATGGCCGCACCGGCCGCCAGCGCGTTCGGATACACGTAGCTGCTCGAGACCGCGCCGATCACATCGCCGGCCACGAGCGCGCCCCGGATCTCCAACGTATAGGAGCTGGAGGTCGATACGCTGATGACATGCGTGAAATTGATGTCGACCGTGCCATCGTTGTCGAAGTCGATGGCATAGCTGGAGCTCAACAGCACCTCGTCCGGGTCCACATCGGTGTACAACACCTGTGCATCGGCGTTCTGTTCCACCGCGAGGAATGCGGCGGCCATGCCCGAATAGGCCTTCCACTTGTCCGCGCCGTGGCGCTTCTTCGTACCGTCCTGGCTCATGGTCTGGGTTTTACGATATACAACGATACGAGATCGCCGCATTCCGAGGCATAACGAGGTGACGCACGGCGGGCTCAAGGATGGCCCGGGACATCCGTGCTCCGGTTACGATAGAGCGAAGGATCGACCGATGCGACCATGGCCTCCACATCGAGGCCGCCGCCGAGCAGTTCGTTCACCCGCTCCATCACAACGCGTGGATCGGCGATGGCATCGCGGTGCTGCACGCGGAGCAGGTGCACGTTCGTTGATCGCCCGGCCCACTTCACCGCCTTCTCCAGCTGCGCGCGGTACGGCTCCTCCAGTCCCACGCGATAGGCCTTGTCATCCGTGCCTCGACGCTGGCGCTCGATCATGCGGTTCTGCGAAAGCAGCACCTCGTCCATGTCCCGCTCCATGAAGACCACGCGGTAGGTATAGTGCGGTGGGAGGAACGGGAGCAATGGTGCCACCACCTTCACCACGCGCCCCACCGCATCGGCCATGAAGCGGTTGTCGCTCGCGAGCCCCTTCACCGCCTTGTGCTCGAAGTAGCCGCGCGGGTTGCTCTCGTCCGCGGTGCGCTCGCCATCGGTGAACGGTTCCAAGCCGCCGGCCACAAGCGCCTGCATCATCATGGAAGTGCCCGAACGTGGCAGTCCGCTCACCACGGTGATGACCTTGTCCGCGGAAGCGTCGCGCGCCTGCTCACGCAACTGCACGGCAAGGTCGGGCCGGCCCAGGTGCTGCTCGTACAGCAGTGCCATCCGGGTGCGCGCCTTCAACAGGCCCGGCGCGAGGCGCAAGGCGACCTGATAGGCCTGGAGAGCACGCTCATGCTCACCCAGGCGCAGGTAGCACTCGCCCAGGTGGTAGTGCGCAAGCGGTGCATGGAAGCGCATCGCCACGGCCACGTGCAGCACATCGGCCGCCTCGCGCGCGCGCGCGAGCCTTAATAGCGCTGTGCCCCTGCCCACCATCGCTGCCACCGATCGGGGGTCGTGCTCCAATGCACGTTCGAACGCCTTCAGCGCCTCGCGCCAGCGGTCGAGCTTGGTCAGTGCCTGGCCGATGCGGAGCTCGAGCTTGGGTCGCATGTTGGGTCGTTCTGCGAGCCGCTCCAATTCCACCAGGGCCTCGCGGTATCGTCCCTCGCCCTCGAGCACGGACACCCCAAGTACACGCATGCGACCGCTGGGAACATGGGAGCCCGGGTCGCTTCCGCCTTCCTTCGCCAACGCCTCCTGCCTGCGCACTTCGTGCGCGCGCTCAAGCACGGAACCGAGACCGTCGTACACGCGCCGTGCCTCCTCCGTGCGGCGAAGCAGCAACAGCACACGCACCAGGTCAGCACCGTAGCGTTCCTGCTCCGGTGCCTCCTCATACAACTGTTGCAACAGGTCGGCCGCTTCGCGGATGCGCCCCCCATCGATGTACGCGCGTGCCAGGTGATAGCGGTTCTCGCGCACCGTGCGTTGTCCGGCCTGCGCCGGATCCGGACCGGGATCCTCGACGTAGCCCAGCTCGATCAGCTGTGCGAGCGACTCGCGGTCCATGTCGGCCAGTGCGCTTCCTCCAGCCTCCTTCGGATGCATGCCGCATTCACCGGGCACGTTCTCCCAGCTGGGTATGGTGCGTGGCACGGGCGGCTCCTCGAACACATCGAGCAGCGGTCGGCCGTCCATGTCGGCGCCCACGGGCAGGTCGAAGAGCGTGAGCAGGGTGGGCGTGATGTCCAGCAGGCCTGCGCCGTGCACGAGCTCGTCCTTGCGGATCCCCGGTCCCTTGACACAGAGGATGCCGAAGGGACTGTGCTCCAGTGCGGGCGCAGCGGGTTCCTTCGGCAGCGCGACGGGCCGCAGGTGATCCGGATGGAAGCCATGATCGCTCAGCAGCACCACGGTGGTCTCCTCCCCGGCCAGCTCGAGCAGGCGACCGAGCATGAGGTCGTGGTAGCGGTAGGCCGCTTCCACCACCCCACTGTACAGTTCGAACTCCCGCTCGGGGATGTGCGGCCTGCGCGGCGGGTGGAACTTCATGAAGCCATGCTTGAAGTGATCGATGGCATCGTAGTACACGGCCATCAGGTCCCACTCCTCGTGCTCCAGGATCCATGTGGCGGCGGCATGCACGGTGGAGCAGTCGGCCAGCAGCTTCGCGATGGTCTCGAGGGACCGCTCCTTGGTCTGGTCCACTTCCGCGAAGCGCGGAACGAAGGGGGCGATGTGCGCGGCGGTGAGCTCGGCGGGATGGATGCGCAGCTCCCCGTAGTGCAGGCTCCTCTCCGGCGGATGCACGGTCCCCTTGCGCATCACCCAGGGCTCATTGATCGGTCGGGTGGCACGCTGGTAGAAGTTGCTGATCATGGTGCCGTTGATCGGCTCGGCCGGGTGGCTCGGCCACCAGCCCACCACGTGCGAGCGCAGCCCCTGCTGGGTGAGGATGTTCCAGATGGCCTTCACCTTGCGGTCGCGGTTGGTGATGGGGCGCACCTCGCCATCGGGCCCCACCTCGGTGAAGCCGAGGATGCCATGCTTGTAGGGACGCTTGCCGGTGGCGATGCTGGTCCACAACATGGGCGACAACGGCGGATCGAGCGTGGCGATGTGTCCGCGCACCCCGTTGTTCACCAGGCGCTCCAGGTTGGGCATGAGCCCGCGGTCCATCAGCGGGTCGATCGCTTTCCAGTCGGCGGCGTCCCAGCCGATCAGCAGGACCTTGCGTCGTGCTGCGCTGCTCATCGTGTGGTGTTGTCGCGACGTACCCGGGCACGCTTCGCACGCCACGCCATCAACCCCCGGTAGCCGAGCGCCAACAGCGGCAAGGAGCCTTCCACGGGGACCTCGTACGGCGTTCCATCGGCATGGCTGATGGCATCGGGCCTATCCGAGCGCGCCTTGTCGACCTTTCGTTCCTGGGCCATGGCCGCAAAATAGGACCTGGGCCCTAGGCTCCCTCCTCCGTCGGCCCTTCCGCTGGAGGCTCATACCGAAGCACATCGGCCGCCGGCAAGGGTGCACTGGTCGCACGGCGATGCATCACCCAGCGGTACACGCCCCATTCCAACACAGGAAGGAGCACGAGCAGTGCACCCAGGAGGAGCGCGCCTTTCAACGCCCCCTTGTAATAGCTGTCGATGATGCCGTGCGTCAGGGCGCCGAGGTTCCCCTGCACCGCCGCTTCCACTTTCGCCAGATCGAGCTGAAGCAAGAAGTCGGCCCCTTCCTTGAAGGTGTGGTAGTCCATGGGATCTCCGGTGCCGTGCAACTGCAGGTGGCCTCCGGCCTTCAGGTAGATGCCATAGCAGATGGCCGTGGCGATGTCGTTCTCGTACTTGTCGATGAACCAGTTGGTGACGGCCACGGCCGCCTTGTCGGTGAGGCCACCGTTCTCCGCCACCCGCTCGTGCAACGCCTGCTTGATGAGGCCCGTGATGGCCTGCCCCATGGTCTGTCCCTCCTTCGCCGCGGACTGCACCGAGGTGAGAAAGGCCTGTCGCGCTGCCGGGGTGCCAAGGGCGGGGCCGAGCGCACGTTGGTAGAGCTCCCCGACGACCGCATCGTTCACCAGCTTCAGCTCCTTGTACACCGCACGATGGAAGCCGCATTGCGCGCCAATGAGCAGGCCCACCACCACCAGGAAGGGGATGTAGAGCTTCACACCCCGGTGGTACCACTTGTTCACCGGTCGGCGGAAGACACCGAGCTTGCCGTACACCACCGCCAGCAGCACACCCACCAACAGACCGATGAAAAGGCCGATCAACACGCTGCCCATGGTACTGCCCAAATGGTCGCTGGCGAGCGCGGCCAGTGCCTTCCAATCCTGTTGCATGCGCACAAGATGAGGCGAATTCCGCACCGCCCGGCCCTGCGCTCAGCGGACCGTCGCAGGGCGTCGGCTCTCATCCCCGGGCAGTCGCAACAGCCTGAGGTAGTATGTGAAGCTGACCATGTGCGTGTTCACAGCCGGCACCTGCACCGAGGAGAACCCGACGTTGTAGGCGTAAGTGACCTTGCCCTTCAATGCACCAATGCCGATCTCCGGACGGAACACCGCACCCTCGCCATCGGGACCGGTGTATGCGATCAACTGCACGCCGAGGGAGACGAACGCGTTCATGTAGGCCCCTGCTTTCACCCCCATCACTTCCGGACGGTCGGGCCGCAGCTCGACGCCAGCGTAGTAGCCGGCACCCACCGGCATGTGCCTTTGTGTGTAGAGGGTGCGACCGATGCCGAGTTCCACGAAGCCGAAGCTGCCCTGCGACCAGCCCGCGTGAAGTGTGAGCTCATCGTGCAGCTTCGATGGGGTATGGACCCGCGGCTCGAGGCCGCCGGTGCCGCCCGGCACCTGCGCCAGAGCACCCAAGTCCAGCGCGACGAGGCATAGCGTGATCGGCAGCCTACCCATGCGGCCAAGGTACCTCGCTCGGTCCGGGGCATCGGTCCACCACCTCACTATCTTCGTGCGTCAGCCCTTCCTGCCATGAACCAGCCCCAGGCCAAGCACTCCGGCTCCCCCGCCCCCGTCGCCAAGACGCTGTCCGCCCCCGCCTCTTCGAACCCCGGGTCGCGCCCGGGGAAGGCGGCCACGGAAGTGGATGTCGCCTACATCGACGGTGTCGCCTACCCGATCCACAAGGGCGAAACAATGCTCGCCTTCCTGAAGCGGCACAAGGGCCCGAACCCGGTGCCCACGCTGTGCGATGCCCCCAACCTCGAGCCCTTCGGCAGCTGCCGCGTGTGCTCGGTGGAAGTGGCACTTCAAGAGGATGGCCCCAGCAAGGTGATGGCCAGCTGCCACACCCCCGTGGGCAAGGGCATGTACATCACGGTGAACAGCCCGCGCATGGAGCGGCTGCGCAAGAACATCGTGGAGCTGGTGCTCACGGACTATGACACCGAGCGCCTGAAGACCGAGGACCACGGGAAGAACGAGCTGTACAACGTGGTGCAGCAGATCGGCTTCGACATCGACAGCGTGCGCTACCCCAAGGGCAAGAACCACCTGGACACGCCGATGGACACGAGCCATCCGTACATGGT
>JAEUSV010000042.1 GCA_016788485.1 Flavobacteriales bacterium | reverse complement strand
GGCGCCGCGGAGGCCGAGGCCCAGGCGGCCGTGGACCGCATCAAGGCCAGCGGATTCCAGGGCGACACGACCGTGAAGATCACCGGTGGCCACGTGAACATCGGCCTGCACGGTGATGACGTGAAGGTGATGATCGAGCTCACCGACAGTGTGCGCAAGGAGGTGACCGAGCGCACCGTGGAGGTGCATTCGCACTGACCGCGCACCCCTGTCCGGCGCTTCCCCGCAGGGTGGCTATCTTCGCGGTCCCGCCTTTGGCGGGAAGCCTACCGCATGCAGTTCTCCGCCGGGCAGATCGCCGAGTTCCTCCAGGGCACCGTGGACGGTGACGCGCAGGTGCTCGTCTCCGACATCAGCAAGATCGAGGAGGGGCGTCTGGGCACGCTGAGCTTCCTGGCCAACCCCAAGTACACCGAGCACATCTACAGCACCGCCGCCAGCGTGGTGCTGGTGGAGAAGGGCTTCCAGCCCACGCGGGCCATCCCCAAGCACGTCACGCTCATCCGCGTGGCCGACCCGCGCGCCTGCTTCTCGAAGCTGCTGCAGATGCACGACGCGCACCAGTACGAGAAGCGCGGGTACGAGCAGCCCAGCTACATCAGCCCCAAGGCCGTCATCGGCAAGGACGTGTACATCGGCACCTTCACGCACATCGGCGACGGTGTGGTGATCGGCGACCGGGTGAAGATCCTGCCCAACTGCACCATCGGCGACGGCGTGCGCATCGGCGACGGCACCCGCATCCACGCCAACGTGGCCATCTACGGCCGCTGCGTGATCGGCGCCAACTGCATCATCCACAGCGGCACCGTGATCGGCGCGGACGGCTTCGGCTTCACCGTGAACGAACGCGGCGAGCAGGAGAAGATCCCCCAGATCGGCAACGTGGTCCTGGAGGACGACGTGGAGATCGGCGCCAACTGCACCATCGACCGCGCCACCCTGGGCAGCACCATCATCCGCCGCGGCGCCAAGCTCGACAACCTGATCCAGGTGGGGCACAACGCCGAGATCGGCCCGCACACCGTGGTGGTGTCGCAGACCGGCATCGCCGGCAGCAGCCGGATCGGCGCCCACGCCATGATCGGCGGGCAGGTGGGCATCGCCGGCCACCTCACCGTGGGCGACCGCGCCAAGATCGCGGCCCAGAGCGGCATCGGCTCCAACATCCCCGCCGATGCCATCGTGCAGGGCAGCCCCGCCTTCGCCATCGGCGACTTCAAGCGCAGCTACGTGGTGTACCGCCAGCTGCCCGACCTGAAACAACGCATTGAGGCGCTCGAGAAGGAGCTCGCCGCGCTTCGCCAGCAGCAATGAACCCGGACAAGCAGCACACCCTCAAGGACAGCGCCACGCTCAAGGGCGTGGGACTCCACACCGGCGAACCCGTCACCCTCAACCTGCGCCCCGCACCCGTGGGCCATGGGTACAAGTTCCAGCGCACCGACCTGGAGGGCGAGCCCATCATCGACGCCGACGCCGACCTGGTGGTGAGCACCGACCGCGGCACCACCCTGGGCAAGGGCGATGTGCGCGTGAACACCACCGAGCACGTGCTCGCCGCGCTCTACGCCCTGGGCGTGGACAACTGCCTGATCCAGGTGAGCGGGCCCGAGATGCCCATCATGGACGGCAGCGCGCGCCCCTTCGTGGACGCCATCGAGGCCGTGGGCCTGCAGGAGCAGGAGGCCGACCGCAACTGGTACGTGCTCAAGGAGCCCATCTGGTTCGAGACCAAGGAGCGCGGCACCGAGATGCTCGGCGTGCCCACCCCCGGCGGCGAGTTCCGCCTCACCGTGATGGTGGACTACAACAGCCCCGTGCTCGGCACCCAGCACGCCAGCATGTACCACGCGGGCGAGTTCAAGGACGAGATCGCCCCCTGCCGCACCTTCGTGTTCCTGCGCGAGCTCGAGCAGCTCGCCAAGGCCGGCCTCATCAAGGGCGGCGACCTCGACAACGCCATCGTGCTCGAGGACCGCGAAGGCACCAAGCAGGACGACCTGAAGGCCATCGCCAAGCTCCTGGGCAAGGAATACCGCGAGGTGGAGATCCGTCGCAACGGCGTGCTCAACACCACCGACCTCAAGTTCTTCAACGAGCCCGCGCGCCACAAGCTCCTCGACATCGTGGGCGACCTCGCGCTGGTGGGCCGCCCCATCAAGGGCCACATCCTCGCCGCGCGCCCCGGCCACTTCGGCAACACCACCTTCGCCAAGCGCATCAAGGAGAAGATCCGCGAGGAGGAGAAGAGCGGCGTGATGCACTTCGACCTCTCGAAGACCGTCTACGACATCAACGACATCGAGAAGATCCTGCCCCACCGCTACCCCTTCCTGCTGGTGGACCGCATCGTGCACATGGACAAGGAGACGATCACCGGGTACAAGAACATCACCATGAACGAGCCGCAGTTCACGGGCCACTTCCCGGGGAACCCGGTGATGCCCGGCGTGCTGCAGGTGGAGGCCATGGCGCAGGTGGGCGGCATCTTCGCGTTGAGCCAGGTGCCCGACCCCGAGAACTACACCACCTACTTCCTCAAGACCGACGGTGTGCGCTACCGCCGCAAGGTGATCCCCGGCGACACGCTCGTGTTCCACCTGCGGCTCCTCACCCCCATCCGCCGCGGCATCGTGCACATGAAGGGCGTGGGCTACGTGAACGGCCAGCCCGCCGTGGAGGCCGAGATGATGGCGCAGATCGCCCGCGACAAGGTCCCCGCCGACGCACCCAAAGCCAAAGCCGAAGCATGAGCATCTCCCCCCTCGCCTTCGTGCACCCCGATGCCCACATCGGCAAGGACGTGACCATCGAGCCCTTCGCCATGATCTACGGCGACGTGGAGATCGGAGAGGGCACCTGGATCGGCCCCAACAGCGTGCTCATGGACGGCGCGCGCATCGGCAGGAAGTGCCGCATCTTCCCCGGCGCGGTGATCAGCGCCATCCCGCAGGACCTGAAGTTCGCCGGGGAGAGGACCACCGCCGAGGTCGGCGACGGCACCACCATCCGCGAGTGCGTCACCATCAACCGCGGCACGGCCGACCGCGAGAAGACCGCCGTGGGCAGCAACTGCCTGCTGATGGCCTACGTGCACCTGGCGCACGACTGCATCGTGGGCAACAACTGCGTGATCGCCAACAGCGTGAACGTGGCCGGGCACGTCACCATCGACGACTGGGCCATCCTGGAAGGCAACGTGGCCGTGCAGCAGTTCATCCACATCGGGGCGCACAGCTTCATCGCCGGCGCCAGCCTGGTTCGCAAGAACGTGCCGCCCTTCGTGAAGGCCGCCCGCGAGCCCCTCAGCTACATCGGCGTGAACGTGGTGGGCCTGCGCCGCCGTGGCTTCAGCGATGAGCAGGTGGCCCGCATCGAGGACATCTACCGCGAGATCTTCGTGCGCAACACCAACGTGGACCGCGCCGTGCAGAACGTGATGCAGCAGCTGCCCCGTAGCGCCGAGCGCGGCCAGATCCTCGACTTCATCAACAACAGCCCCAAGGGCATCATGCGCGGGCTCGCCGAGTAGCCTCCGGCGAATGGAGGTCGTCTTCCGCTCCGTCACCAAGCGCTTCGGCCGCGAGGTCGTGTTCCGCGGTGTGGACCATGTGTTCGCTCCGGGCAGCCGCACGGCCCTGCTGGGTCCCAACGGCAGCGGTAAAAGCACCCTCCTGATGCTGGCCGGTGGCGCGTTGATGACCACGGAAGGCAGCGTGGCGCACAGCCTGAACGGTTCGTTGGTGCCGCAGGAGGAGGTGTACCGCCAGGTGGCCATCGCCGCGCCTTACCTGGGCCTGTACGAGGACCTCAGCCTCGCCGAGGCCGTCGAGCTGCACGCCCGCTTCAAGCCCCTGAAGGACGGGCTGAAGGCCGCGGACGTGGCGCGCATCGCCTACCTGGAGCACGCGCTGGAGAAACCCGTCCGCAACTTCAGCAGCGGCATGAAACAGCGCCTGAAGCTGGCCCTGGCCATCCTCAGCGACACCCCGCTCCTGCTGCTCGACGAGCCCACCAGCAACCTCGACGCGCAGGCCATCGCCTGGTACGGCGACCTGCTGCGCCAGCACACCGCCGGACGCACCCTCATCGTGGCCAGCAACCGCCAGCAGGCGGAATACGCGCTGTGCGAGGCGGTGGTGGAGGTGGAGCGGTGGAAGTGAGGGCCTAGGCGCTCTGTACCGGGCTTCCAGCCCTTTCCCTACCTTCGCGCCCGCATTTCAAGACCCCGTTACCCATGGCCTCCACCGCTGACGTCAACATCGGCTCCTACATCCGCTTCAACGGCGACATCTGCCAGATCATGGAATGGCAGCACCGCACGCCCGGCAACCTGCGCGCCTTCTACCAGGGCAAGATGCGCAACCTGCGCAACGGCAAGCTCAACGAGCACCGCTGGCGCAGCGGCGAGAGCATGGAGGTGCTGCGCGTGGAGGTGCACGAGCTCCAGTACCTGTATCGCGAGGGCGACAACCTCGTGTGCATGGACCAGCAGACCTTCGACCAGAAGTACATCCCCGTGAGCCTCTTCGGCGACGCCCTCCAGTACATGAAGGAGGAGATGGTGGTGCAGATCGGCTTTGAGAGCGAGATGCCCATCTTCGCCCGCCCCCCCAAGACCGTGGAACTGACGGTGACCGAGGCCGAGCACGCCGTGAAGGGCGACACCAGCAACAAGGTGATGAAGGCCGCCAAGCTCGAGACCGGCGCCAGCATCATGGTCCCCATCTTCGTGGAGGCCGGCACCGTGGTGCGCATCGACACCGAGAGCGGCGAGTACCTCGACCGCGTGAAGAAGTAACGGGCATTCCCCGATCCCACCCGGACCCCGCCCCTGCACCCGCAGGCCGGCGGGGTTCCTCTTTTAACCCCCGGCCTATTGTCCCACTGTCAACTGTCAACTGAGCTCTGAGCGCTGCCCCCCCCCGCCATCTGCCCTCCCGGTTACCTTTGATCCCACGATGTTGCTACCCCAGTCAATGACCGCCACGGAGGTCGCCGCGCTGATCGGCGGGCGCGCCGTGGGCGAGGTGGACCGGCCGGTGACCGGCCTCAACGAGATCAACCGCGTGGGCCCGGGCGACCTGGTCTTCGTGGACCATCCCAAGTACTACGACAAGGCCCTCAACAGCGGCGCCACCACCATCCTCATCGACAAGGAGGTCACCGTGCCCGAGGGCAAGGCCATCATCATCAGCGACGACCCCTGCCGCGACTACAACGCCCTGGTGCGCCGCTTCATGCCGCGCCGCGCCTGGAGCGAGGCCAAACCGGTGATCGGGGCGGGCAGCGACGTGCACCCCAGCGTGGTGCTCGGCGCCGACGTCACCATCGGCAGGGACTGTGTGATCATGCCCGGCGTGGTGATCTACGAGCACACCACCATCGGCGACCGCGTGATCATCCACGCCAACACCGTGATCGGCGCCGACAGCTTCTACTACAAGAAGCGCGCAGGGGGCTACGAGAAGATGGCCGTGGGGGGCAGCGTGGTGCTGGAGGACGACGTGGAGATCGGCGCGCTGTGCACCATCGACCGCGGCGTGAGCGCCGACACCCGCGTCGGTGCCGGCACCAAGATCGACAACCACGTACAGGTGGGCCACGACACGCTCATCGGCCGCCACTGCCTCATCGCCGCCCACGTGGGCATCGCCGGCTGCTGCGTGATCGAGGACAACGTGACGCTGTGGGGCCAGGTCGGCATCCCCAGCAAGCTCACCATCGGCGCGGGCGCCGTGGTGCTGGGCCAGAGCGGCCTCATCAGCGACCTGGAGGGCGGCAAGACCTACTTCGGTTCGCCCGCCGGCGAATGGAAGCAGAAGATGCGTGAAGTGGCCCTCATGGGCCGCCTGCCCGACATCGTGAAAAAGCTTGGCGTGTGAGATGACGCGCCTGGACCGCCTCACCGAGCGGCTCGACCTGAAGGAGTTCCAGCTGCGCGCCCTGCTGGAGGTCACCAAGGCCATCAACCACAACGTGGGCCGCAACGACCTGTTGCAGCTCTATGGCGACATCCTGCTGCACGAGCTGGGCATCACGCGGCTGCTGCTCTTCGAGCATGCCGAGCAGTGGCGCTGCGTGCGGTCCGTGGGCATGGAGGCCGCGGCCGAGGCCATCGATGCCGGCGCGCTCATCGGGCGCCTGAGCGACATCCAGTTCATCGGCGCGGAGCTCGAGGGCATCGCCCACGGCTTCGACATCGCAGTGCCCGTGTTCCACGACGACCGCCCGCTGGCCCTGCTGCTGATCGGCGACCTCGACGACGGCGAGCAGCGCATGAGCCCCTCGGTGAAGCACCTCAACTTCATCCAGACGCTCACCAACCTGATCGTGGTGGCGCTGGAGAACAAGCGCCTCGCGAAGCAGGCCCTGCAGCAGGAGCGCGACAAGCGCGAGCTGGAGCTGGCGGCCGAGATGCAGAGCATGCTCATCCCCCGCGTGCTGCCCAACGACGGGCGCCTGCAGGCCGCCGCGTGGTACCTGCCGCACCGCCAGGTGGGTGGCGACTACTACGACCTCATCCGCTTCAACGAGCAGGAGGCCATCGTGTGCGTGGCCGACGTGAGCGGCAAGGGGATGGCCGCCGCCCTGCTCATGTCGAACTTCCAGGCCACGCTCCGCGCGCTGCTGCAATACACCGAGGAGCCGCTCGATGAGCTGGTGCACGACCTCAACGACAAGGTGGTGACCGCGGCGCGCAACGAGCGCTTCGTCACCTGCTTCCTGGGCCGGATCGACCTGCGCACCGGCCACATGCGCTACGTGAACGCCGGCCACAACGCCCCGCTCCTGCTCACCGACGGGCGCATCACCGAGCTCACCACGGGCAGCATCGCCCTGGGCATGCTCCCGAAGCTCCCCTTCCTGAAGGTGGGCGAGGCGCAGGTGCGGCCCGGCAGCGTGCTCCTGTGCTACACCGACGGCCTCGTGGAACAGGAGGACGCCCACGGCAACGCCTTCGATACGGCGCCCCTGCACCGCGTGGTGAAGCAGTTCCATGCGGCCGGGCCCGAGGCCATCAACGACACGCTCATCGCCACCTTCGAGGCGCACCGTGCCGGGCTGCCGTACCTCGACGACATCGCCCTGCTCACCTGCCGCTTCAGCTGACCGCGTTGCCCGTCCTGGGTGGCGCGTAGCGGATGTCGAACAGCACCACCATGATGGTGAAGCCCCAGAAGGGCACGCTCGCCTTGTCCAGGTCGAGGTAATTGTTGAGCACCCCGTGCACGTAGTAGGTCACCAGGCCCAGGAAGGCGCCCATGAAGAGGCGGCGGTCCTCGCCGTCGGTGATGCGCGGGTAGGCCACCATGGCGCGGTAGCAGGTCACCAGCACCAGCACCACCATCAGCACCATGCCCAGCACGCCCTGCTCGGCCAGCGGCCCCAGGTACTCGCTGTGCGCATTGCCGTTGAGGCCGAAGTTGGTGCTGATGATCGTGCGGTCCTCCGCGGCCTGGAACGGCGCGTACTGGAACATGTAGGTGCCCGGCCCCCAGCCGAACACCGGACGCTCCTCGAACATGCGCATCGCCGAGTTCCAGCGGTTGATGCGCTCGAGGTTGCTGGCGTCGCTGCTGATGTTGCCGATCGAGCTCACGTGCTCCGCCATGTCATCGCTGCTCTCGTCACGGTTGCGTTCGAGCGCGATGGTGATCTGGTCCTTGTTGGCGAGGTAGAGCCCGCCTCCCAGCAATAGCACCGAGGCCAGCATCCACGGCCGGATGCGCAGCTTCATGGCGATGAACATGCCGATGGCGCCCACCAGGCTCACCCAGGCCGCGCGGGTATAGCTGAAGATCAGGCCGGCCGAGATCAGCAGCAGCAGCACCAAGGCCAGGCCCCGGCGGGTGCGCGAGTAGCCCGGCATGCCCACGGCGCCCACCAGCATGGGCACCATGAAGGCGAGCACGGCCCCGTAGCTCGTGTGGTCCTTGAAGAAGGGCTCCATCACCCAGTGCGCGGGGTCCTGCTCGAAGTGGTAGCCTGCATGGCGCACCACGGTGTAGGTGGCCACGCCCGCCAGGCTGATGCAGAACACCCAGAAGAAGCGGTGCATGTTGCGCTGGTCCTCGAACAGGCGCGAGGCCACGAAGTACATGGTGCACACGAACCAGAGGCGGGCGGTGAGGTACTTGAGGCTCACCACGGGCATCTCGCTGGGGATGATGCACACGGCCATCCACAGCAACTGGGCGCCCAACGCCGCGGTCACGGGGTGGCGCACCACCGCAGGGTCGAGCACATCACGCTCCACCGCCAGCTTCAGCAGGAAGAGCAGCATCACCCCCACCATCAGCGGCTCGGTGGGAAGGGCGATGCCCACGCCGCCCAGGTCGAGCTGCTCCAGGTTGATGGAGAGCGGCGTGGCGAAGACGATGAACAGGAGCAGGCGGTCCAGCGACGACACCATGGCCCACAGCACCACCAGCGCGGCGGGGAGCAGGTTCAGCCAGTAGAACTCCCTGGCGATGGCCACGGTGTTCACCACGATGAACAGCAGGCAGGCCGCCGCGATCCAGTTGTTCCTGAGCGCCTGCACCATGGGCTCAGCGGCGTTGTTGGCGGATCAGCAGCAGCACGAAGGCAAGGAACACCGCCGAGGCCGTGGCGATGGCCACGATCAGCCAGCGGATCGGGTACACCTTCTTGTCGGGCAGCTCGGGGTAGGCCACCACGTTGGTGTAGGTGAGCTCCTTGTTCACGTCGGTGAGGGCCTTCTCGTAGGCGTTCTGGCGGTCCACGTAGATGCCGCGGTAGGCATTGGCCAGGTCGGTGAGGGCGTGGAACTCGCCGCCACGGTCGCCCAGGGCGCGCAACAGGGCCCTGGCCTCCTCACGCCCGGAACCGCCGGTGCCGCTGGCCAACATGCGCATGTAGCCACGTGTCACCTCGTTGGTCTGGGCATCGTAGTTGAGCAGGCCGGTCTGCTTGCGCAAGGTGTCGAGCCGCGCATCCACGCTGTCGAGCTTGCCCTTCACCACGCGCATCTCGCGCTCGGCGATGCGCAGCACCTCCTGGCTTTTCTCGCGCTGCAGGCGGCGCGCCAGCTTGTCGCCCTGGTCGAGCAGGTCGATCACCATGCGCTGGGCCACCTTTGGGTCCTCATCCTCGATCTCGATCTGCACGCTCTCGTAGCGCGTCTTGCTGATGGAGACGTGGTCGTTGTACTCGTTGTACAGGTAGAAGAGCCCCGGCGGCTGCGTGGTGTCGATCTCGTAGTGCTCGGCCAGCCGGTGGATGCGGATGAGGCTGTCGCGGATGCTGTTGCTCTCCAAGAGCTGCAGCAGCTGGTCGCTGCGTGTTTCCTGCGAGTAGCTGGTGAGGTTCACCGGGTACACGATGGCGCTGGAGCGGAAGCGCGGCTTGATGAAGGCGGGCCCGCTGAACACCGCGGCCAGCACGGCGGCCACCGCGCCCACCAGCGCGAAGGTGCGCCACCGGTCCACCAGCAGCCGGAAGAAGGTGCCGAAGCTCAGGGGTTCACGCATGGCTCGCACGGATCTTCTTCACCTGTTCCTGGACCACGATCAGCAGCAGCGCCAGCAGGAAGGCGCTCACCGAGCTGACGGCCACCACGAGCCAGCGCACGGGGTAGGCCTTCTTGTCGGGCACCTGGGCCTGGTTCACGATGAACTTGTGCGGCAGGTCGCTCTCGTAGTCGGCCTGCGCCTGCTCCAGCTTCATGCGCAGCACGCTCAGGCGCTTCACCTCGTTGAACTGGCGGTCCTGCAGGGTGACGTACGCGCCGCCGTACTGGGCCAGCACCTTGAAGCGCTCCTCGAACTCCTTGATGGCGCGCTGGTCGCCCTTCACGATGGCGGCGCCCATGTACTCGTTGTAGCGCTCGGTCTGGGTGTGGTAGTCGTGCACGCCGAGCTGGCGCAGGATGCGCATGCTGTCCTCGATCTGCACGATCTCGGTCTCGAGCTCCTTCACCTTGTCGGCCACGAGCTTCAGTCCCTTGGAGGCGCGCTCACGGTTCATGTCCTTCCACACGCTGTCCACCTGCGCGGCGATGAAGTTGGCCATGAGCGCGGCGGTGTCGGGCTGGTGGTGGAGCACCTCCACGCGCACGCTGCCGAACTTGGTGTACTCGTAGGTGATGTGGTCCTTGTAGGCCTCGCGCAGGTCGGTGTTGCGGGTCTTGCTGTCTGGCTTGATCCGGTAGGCCTTCATCAGGTCGAAGTGGGCGGCGGTGCGTTCGCGCACCAGGTCGCTGTTCAGCACCTGCAGCAGCTGCTCGGCGTCCTCGGCATCGCCCAGGGCGAGGATGTCGTCGCGCCCGGTGCTCTGCTCGTTCAGCAGGGCCTTGGAGGCCGAGTTGGTGATCGCAGGGAAGAGAATGACCTCGCTCTTGTAGAGGGGGCGGATCACGAAGGCCGCGATCACGCCGCCCACCATGCCGAGCAGGGTGAGGCCGAGGATGAGCTTGCGCCGGGCCCAGAGGAAGAGCACGAGGTCGAAGGACTCAACCTGGCCGGGGTTGGGAGATGTCATAAGGTCTGGTGAAAGGGCCGCTAAAATACGGCCTTGCGGCGCTCTAACGGCCGCGGGGAAGGGCTATTGCCTGCCGCAGCATCCGCACGTCGAGCAGGCGGGTGGCGAAGGCGAGCACGGCGCCGCCCGCGCCCAGCACCAGCAAGGCGTTCCCGAGGGCCATGCCCCTGCTCCACCACGCCAGCGCCAGCAGCCCCGCGGCATAGGCCGCCGCGCTCGCCAGCCCGCCCCAGGGCATGGCGAAGCGGAACTTGCGCGCGGCCAGCAGCACCTGCACCAGCGCGGTGAGCGATTGGGTGATCAGGCTGGCCCAGGCCGCGCCCAGCGCCTGGTAGCGCGGGATGAGCACGAGGTTGAGGCCGATGTTGAGGAGCATGCCGCAGGCGGCCATCCAGTTCAAGGCCTTCAGGTCGCCGCTGGCGGTGAGCAGGGTGCCGAAGATGTAGGTGGTGCACACGGCGGTGAAGCACCAGATGAGCACCGCGAAGGCCGGCGCGCTGCGCTCGGTGAACTCCGTGTACCGCAGGTCCATCAGGGCCTGCGCATGAAAGCTGCCCGCCACGGCCACGGCCAGCGCGCCCGCCAGCACCAAGCGAAAGGCCAGGCCGGTGAGGGGCGCCAGGTCGTCCTTCTGCTTGATCAGGCGGCTGAACATGGGCAGCAGCAGGCCCGCGAAGAGGTAGCCGAGCATATTGAAGGCCTCGAAGAAGCGGAAGCCCTGGGCATAGATCCCGGCCTGCAGCGCACCGTCGGGCAGCATGCGCTCCAGCATCACGGTGTCCGTGCGGTAGTAGAAGGTCATGAGCAGGATGAGCAGTGCGTACGGGAAGCTCTGGCGCAGCACCACCCACATGAAGGCGCCGTTCCAGCGGATGCGCAGGCCGCCCGCCCGCTTCACCACGATATAGAGGGCCACCAGCGCGGTGGTGGCGTAGGCCACGGTCTGCGCCCACACGAAGGCCTGGATGGGGAAGGGCTCGGCGGCGTAACGCCCCCACAGCAGCCAGCCCACCAGGCCGATGAGGAGCACGCGGTCCAGCACGCTCAGCAGGCTGTCGGTGGTGTAGAGCTGGGCGCCGGCGATGTTGCTGCGCAGGTAGAGCACCGTGGCCACCAGCACCTGGTTGAGCACCAGGATGGCCAGCAGGCCCAGCTGGTCGGCGCGGTAGCCGAGCACCATCGCCGTGGCGAAGGTGGCCAGCGCATAGAGCACCACGAGCACCAGGCGCACCCCGATGATCCCGCTGAGGTGCTTCTTCAGCAGGTGCGTGTGCTGCGCGATGTTGCGCGTGTTGTAGTTGGTGATGCCCAGGTCGAGCAGGATGTTGAGCAGGAAGCTCAGGCTCAGCAGCGCTGCGTAATCGCCGTAGGCCGCGGTGCCGGCGCGCACCTGCACCTCCGCGTCGATGCCCAGGATGAAGAACGGCTTCACCAGCAGGTTGAGCACCAGCAGCAACGCCAGGTTGGTGAGGAAGGCCCTGCGCATCGGGGTGTGAAGATCGGTCGGCGGCCCGGCATGGCGGTCACTTCGCCGCTCGACTTCTCCCCCTCCGATCGTGGCCGCTTGACCCCGACCGCCCATTCCCACTTCCCCGCGGTGCCCCATTCCGCGCTTCCATGCCCGACATTTGCGAGAGCATCACCCCCATGCAACGGACCAGCCCCCTCGCTCTCCTCCTGTGGATCGCCCTGCTGCTGCCCCTTGGCGCGTTTGCACAACCCGGCGGGAAACCGAAGAGGTCAGCCGGAGGGAACGAGCGATCAGGTGACAGCACAGCCTTCTGGATGCAACGCGCGGCCGAGCTGGAACGGCTGGGCGACAACGCAGGCGCCAACGCCCAGCTCACGAAGGCCTATGCACACACGGGCAACACCGAGATCCTGCTGGACCGCACGCGGGTGCGGCGGGCCCTGGGCGACAGCGTGGGCGCCTGTGCCGACCTGCGCGAATGCGGGCGGCTCGGTGAGCTGTGGAGCACGCGCTACCAGGGCGAATGTGTAAGGAAGGACAGCGTGGAATTCGCCGCCAGCGGGCTTTCCGCCGCGCGGTTCCCCGGCATGAAGCGCGTGCGCCGTGTCAGGCATGTGGACGAGGCCGACCTGTACCTGGGCCTGGTGGACGCCGGTGACACGGTGCGCGTGGGGTTGGTGGTGAGCGGGAACGACACGCTCTTCACCAAGACCGAGGAGCTGCCCGCCTACCCCGGCGGCATGTCCGAGATGTACAAGCACATGGCGCAGACCATGCGCTATCCGGATGATTGCGCGGACATGGGCATCCAGGGCAAGGTGTTCGTGCAGTTCACCGTCGCCCCCGATGGCCGCATCAGCGATGCACGCGTGAAGCGCTCGGTGCATCCCTCGCTCGATGCCGAGGCGCTGCGCGTGGTGAACGCCATGCCGCCCTGGACACCGGCGCGTTACCGGGGCGAGGCCGTGCCCTTCCGCTTCGTGCTTCCGGTGAAGTTCACCCTGCGCTGAGCGATCGCCGAAGGATGCGCATCGCCGTCAACACCCGCCTGCTGATCCCCGACAAGCTCGAGGGCATCGGCTGGTTCGCGCACGAGACGCTGAAGCGCATCACGCAGGCGCATCCGGAACACACCTTCCTCTTCCTCTTCGACCGCTCCTTCGACGCGCGCTTCGTGTACGGTGCGAACGTGGTGCCCCTGGTGGTGCCGCCACCCACGCGCCACCCGCTGCTGTACCGCCTTTGGTTCGGTGTCCAGGTGCCACGCATGCTGCGGAAGCACAAGGCCGACGTGTTCGTTTCGCCCGATGGTTTCCTGAGCCTCGCCACGCGCATACCACAGCTCGCGGTGATGCACGACCTCAACTTCGAGCACTACCCTGCGGACCTTCCACCCGCCTACAGCCGCTACTACCGCCACTTCTTCCCGCGCTTCGCGAAGCGGGCCGCACGCATCGTCACCGTGTCCGCCTTCTCCAAAGACGACATCGTGAAGCGATACGGCATCCCACCGGACCGCATCGACGTGGTGCACAACGGCGTGAGCGAGGTGTACACGCCCCTGCCTGCGGCTGAACGGGAAGCGGTTCGCACCAAGCTCACCAGCGGCGCGCCCTACCTCATCTGCGTGGGCTCCATGCACGCACGCAAGAACGTGGCTCGCCTGCTGCTCGCCTTCGACCAGCTCGCGCAAGAGCGCCCCGGGCTGCGGCTCGTGTTCGTGGGCGAGCGCATGTTCCGCGACCGCCGGATGGACGAGGCCTGGGCGCAGGTGAGGCACAAGGACCGCGTGGTCTTCACCGGCCGGCTGGGGCAGCAGGACCTGCGCAACGCGCTCGGTGCGGCCATGGGTCTTGTGTATGTGAGCTACTTCGAGGGCTTCGGCATCCCCGTGGCCGAGGCGATGAAGTGCGGCGTGCCCGTGGTGGCCGCCAACGCCACCAGCCTGCCCGAAGTGGCGGGTGACGCGGCCGTGTACTGCGATCCCTTCAACGTCGACGACATCGCGCGCGCCATGCGTACCCTCGTGGACGACGGCGCCCTGCGCGAACGCCTGATCGCCGCGGGGCTGGAGCGCGCGCAGCGCTACACCTGGGACCGCACCGCGCACGGGTTGTGGGCCGCGATCGAACGCATCCTGCCGAAGCCATGAGCCTGGCCGCGTACCATGTGAAGGGCGTGCTCGAGGCCGGTTGCGACGAGGCGGGCCGCGGCTGCCTGGCCGGTCCGGTGGTGGCCGCCGCCGTGATCCTGCCGCCCGGCGTGCGCATCCCCGGCCTCGACGACAGCAAGAAGCTCGGCGAAGCGAAACGCGAGGCCCTGCGCCCGCTGATCCTGGAGAAGGCCCTGGCGTGGGCCGTGGCCTCGGTATCGCCCGAGGAGATCGACCGCATCAACATCCTCAAGGCCTCCTTCCTCGCCATGCACCGCGCGATCGACCAGCTGGCCACGCGCCCCGAGGCACTGCTCATCGACGGCAACCGCTTCACGCCCTACCCCGGCCTGCCGCACACCTGCATGATCAAGGGCGACGGGCGCTTCCGCAGCATCGCCGCCGCCAGCATCCTGGCCAAGACCCACCGCGATGCGCTCATGGAAGCCCTGCACCAAGCGCACCCGCACTACGGTTGGGCGGTGAACAAGGGCTACCCCACCGCCGACCACCGCGCCGCCATCCGCACACATGGGCCGAGCGAGCATCACCGCCGGAGCTTCCGCCTGCTGCCTGAGCAGATGGAGCTGTTCTAGGGCATCCCCGTCGCAGGTGCCTTTGCGCTGCACCTCCTTGTTCGCTCCGCGCCTCTGCGTCCCTGCGGCCAGGCCTTCACGCCTCCCCTTCAACACCCCCGTGTGCACACGCCCACGCGCGAGGCCCTGATGCGGCCCCGGCCCGGGGTCTAGTTTCGGCCGCGGAAAGCACATGGCTCGTCGCATCCCCGTCATCCTGCTCCTGCTCGCGATCCTGGGCTACACCGGCTGGACGCTTCTGCAGTGGAACGGCCCCATCGCGCGCAGCGCCGACCCCTGGCGCGCCCTGCCCGCCCAGACCGCCGTGGTGGTGGAGGTGCCCGCGCCCATCGCCTCGTGGGACCGCTGGACGCACACGGCGCAGCTGTGGGACGCGATCGGACTGGCCGAGAACGCGCGCGCCCTCGACGCCTTCATGGAACGCATAGCGGCCCTGGCCGAGGAGCAGCCCGAGCTCGCCCAACGCCTCGACCGGCAGCGCGTGCTCTTCGCCGTGGAAGGCAACAGCGAGCGCACGGCGTGGGTGGCCATCGTGCCGCTGCCACGCGCGCTGCCCGGTGTGGAGCAGCTCGGCAAGGCCATCGGCGTGGACCTGGGCGAGCGCAGCCCGGCATGGAGCGGCACCGCGGTACCCCTGAGCACCGATGCGCCCTGGGCGGGCCTGCGTTTCGCGTGGCATGACGGACTAGCACTGGTGGGTCCCGATGCGGCGCTGATCGACGAGGCCCTGCTGAGCATGGCCAACAAGGCCCCGATCACCGACAGCACCTTCCTGCGGGCGCGCAGCACCCTCGGCGCCGGCACCGATGGCCACGTGCTCGTGCACCTCGACCGCGCGCGCCGCCTGCTGGGCCGCTGGCTCACCAACGCCACCGTCGACCACCTGCGCTGGCCGCAGGGCTGGGCCGCGCTCGACCTGCGCGTGCGGCCCGAGGCCGTGCTGCTGGGCGGACTGCTCTTCACCCACGGGCCCGATACGCTGCTCGATGCGATCACCGCGCAGGGCAACGGACGCACCGGCGTGATGCGCGTGCTGCCCACCACCGTCACCACCTGCCGCACCCAGCAGGTGAGCGACGCGCAGGCCTACCTCGCCGCGCGCGGCCCGGTGAACGACAGCCTCGCCGCCGCCACCTTCCTCTGGTGCCAGGGCGTGTTCGCGCTCGCCACCGCGCCCGACACCGCAGCCGAGGGGCAGCGCACCTGGGGCGTGTTCCAGACCGTGGACCCCGAGGCGCCGTACGAGGCCATCGGGCGCCTCTGCCCCACCGGGGGCTGCGACACCACCGCGCACCGCGGCGTGCGCATGGTGCGCTTCCCCGTGGCCGGCGCGCTCGGCACCGTGCTCGGCGACGGCTTCGATGCCTTGGAGCAGCCCTGGTACGCGGTGCTCGGCGACAAGGCCGTGTGCAGCGACCGGCTCGACGCCGTGAAGGAGGCCATCGACGCGAGCCTCGACGGGCGCACCCTCGCCACCGACGCGCGCAACGCCGACTTCCTGCAGCAGTTCGCCACCGAGGCCGCCTGCACCTTCTGGGCCGATGCGGGACAGGCGCGCAGCACGCTCCGCACCAGGCTGCGCACCGAAGCCGGCGGCCAGCTCAACGATGCCGTGCTCGCCGGACTGGGACGCTGCCTGTTGCAGGTGGGCGCGCCCGTGAACGGCACGTACCCGCTGGCCCTGTGCCTGCAGCATGGCTCGGCCGTGCCCCAGGCCGTGGGCACCCTGTGGACCACCAACGTGGGCCGTCCGATCAAGCAGGGCCCCTTCGTGGTGCGCAACCACGTGAACAACACCCGCGAGGTGGTGGTGCAGGACGATGAGCATACGCTGTACCTGCTCGGCAGCACCGGCAGCGTGCTGTGGAAGCACGCGCTCGACGGCCCCATCCTCGGCGAGGTGCGCCAGGTGGACAAGTTCAAGAACGGCAAGCTGCAGCTGCTCTTCAACACCGCGCAGCGCATCCACCTGATCGACCGCAACGGCAAGGACCTCGCGGGCTTCCCGGTGAAGCTGCCCGAGGAGGCCAGTGCACCGCTCAATGCGTTCGACTACGAGGGCAACAAGGAGTACCGCGTGCTGCTGCCAACGGTGAACGCCAAGCTTCTCAACTACGACCTCAACGGCCGCGCGGTGCAGGGCTGGACACCGCCGGCGACCCCGGCGCCCTGTGAGGTGGCCGTGCAGCACCTGCGCATCCGCGCGAAGGACCACCTCGTGCTGGTGGACCGCAACGGCGGCATCACCGTGCTCGACCGCAAGGGGGCGCCGCGCTACGCCGCGAAGGGGCAGGTGCCCTCGGGTGGAGCGCCCGTGGGCCTGCGCGCCGCGCTCGACATCGGCGCGTGCAGCGTGCTCTGGTCCGACAATGCCGGGCAGGTGTTCGGCTCCACCTTCGACGGCAAGCGCACCGACCCGCTCACCTCCGCGCTGGCCGAAGGCTCCAAGGGGCTCTACCTGTACAACGGACGCAAGGGCCCCGCCACGGCCGACCTCAACCTCGACGGTGCTCCCGAGACCATCACCGCCAACGGCGACGGCCGTGTGGTGGTGCAGCGCGCACAACCATGAGGGTGCTCGCCACCGGCGACGACGTGCGCGAGCTGGTGAAGGCCTTCTACGACCGGCTGCTCGCCGATCCGGAGATGCGTCCCTTCTTCGCCGACCTCGACCTGCCGCACCACCTGCCCAAGATCGAGGCCTTCTGGCGCGGCGTGCTCTTCGGCGACCGCAGCTACACCGGCGATCCCATGACGGCGCACATCGCGCTGCACAAGCGCCACCCGATGGAGCAGCGCCACTTCGACCGCTGGCTCGCGCACTGGAACGCCACGCTTGATGCGCTGTTCACCGGTACGAAGGCCCAGGAGGCGAAGGCGCGCGCAGCGAGCATCGCGCCCGTGATGATGTGGAAAGTGCGGAATAGTTGAGCCGAGCGCCTTTTTCGCGATTCCGGCTCAAGGCCGGAATGACACCCTCTATTAGTAGGCTGTCACTGCGGGCTTGCCCCGCAGTCGCGTGTAGGCCAACTCACTTGGCCCGCTTTCCGAAGACATGTCACGCTGAGCCCGTCGAAGCGCAACCCAACATTCCCGTTACCGGTTCGGCGAGTTCAGTGTGATGTCGTTATCGCCTTTCCCACAGGTCGCTTGCCAGTTCCTGAAATAGTCCGCAATGACGGTATCGATATTATCCCGTGTTGCACCGTTCCAATACCACTGATGCCCTGCATCCGATAGGTCGTCCTTGGCGTAGTAGAGATCGTGAAAATCACGCAAGTACCTTACATACCCCATCTCAAAGTAGATGTCCTTCAGGGTCGCAAGGACTTCAATACTGTTCAACTCTCCGTCAAGTGATCGATCAATGAGGTAGCAAGCGTAGTTCTTGATGATCTGATCCTTGTCCGAATAGTCGAGGCCGAGTTCTGCAAGTGCTCTATCGACAAGTTCCTGCATTCTGAACTGGTTGAACGGTCCGCTTTCCCCAGCCAGGATCACGAGATTCTCGGTCTCAAAACCGGCCGTGAGCATCTCAACGGCCCAATCAACCCAGGCCTTGTCGATGTCCCGGTTCAGTGCTTTGAACGCGAGGAACTCAGGTGTCGACTTCACTGGTTTCATCTTGCCCAGATTCTCCCACCGGGTCTAAACAGGGACCCTGAGGCACAGGCTCACCGCTTCGGCTTCGTGAGGCGGATCGTCTGGCCGGGCTTCAGCTTGTCGGCCACGCCGATGCCGTTGTACTGGGCCAGCTTGCTCGCCTTCACGCCGTAGTGCTGGCTGATGCCCCAGAGCGTTTCGCCCTGCACCACCAAGTGGGTGGTGGGATCCTTCACCTTGTTGCGCTTGGCCTGCAGGTACACCACCTGCCCTTCCACCAGCTGCTGGTCGGGCGCGCTCTCGTTCCACTTGGCCACGATGCCGCGCGGCAGCTCCAGCTCGTCGGCGATGCGGCGATAGGTGTCGCCCGCCCTCGCCAGCGTGATCTTCATGCCGCGCTCCGAACGCAGCTCCTCGCGGCCCGCGCCGATGGTGACCACATTGCCGTCGTCCTTGGAGCGGCCGTGCTTGGATGGCTTGGTGGTGGTGCCGGTGCCCGACGGCTTCTTCGCATAGCTCACGTCCACGCCACGGTCCAGCTTGTGCAGCTCGTACCGCTCGATGAGGCTGATGAGCTTCTCGGGGTAGCGCGGGTCGGTGGCGTAGCCCGCCTTCTTCAGCCCGTGCGCCCAGCCCTTGTAGTCGGTGGGCTTCAGCTCGAACAGGGCGGCGTAGCGCGGCCGCATGAGGAACTTGCTGTGGTCCTCGAAGCTGTCCTCGGCGCGCTTGTACTTGCGGAAGCAGTCGTCCTTCTTGTCATCGTCGTGGTACACCTTGCCGCCGGTCCAGTCGGGGGTGCACTTGATGCCGAAATGGTTGTTGCCATCGCGCGCCAGCTCGCTGTTGCCGTTGCGGCTCTCCAGCAGGCCCTGGGCCAGGGTGATGCTTGCAGGGATGCCGTGCTCCTTCATCTTGGCCACGGCCACGCCCTTCCACTGCTCGATGTACTGCTCGGGGGTGAGCGGCCCGTTGGGGGGCTGCCCCTCGGCGCGCACCAGGCCGTGCGTCATCATCACCAGCAGAACGGTCCTTCCTAACGCTGCGATCCTCATGGTCTACAAGGCCGTAGTTCGGCAAGGGACCAAGCTACCGGCGTGCCAAAGGCCCATCCACGATCCATCCACCGGTATTCACACGGTCCGCTGTGGATAGAACGCCCCGGGCATGGCCGTTCGTGCCGATCGCCCGATCTTTGCATCTTCAAGGTTGAACATTACCCTGTGACGAGTTGTTCGCTGTGAGGACCATGGACCCGCTGGACGACCATAGCATGCAACCCTCTGACGATGAGCGGGCTGAGCGATTCGCTCGGCTGGGCTTGGAGCCGGGGGATTACTACTTCAGCGAGGAGGGCTTCCTGGTGTTCACCGAGAAGTACCACCTGAAGCGGGGGTACTGCTGCCAGAGCCGGTGCAGGCATTGCCCCTACGGCAACGCCCCCAAGCCGAAAAAAAGCTGAGCGCATACCGATCGTTCCGGGCGCTGCGTTATATCCCACGAACGGTCCTTTCCCGGGTGGTCGGTGCGCCGGCCAGCATGGAACGGTTCCGTCCGCCGATGAGGTAAGGCATCGGCGGTGGAGGGATGGTAACCTGCAAGGTGATCATCTTCCGTGGGGCGGGGGTCGCAAGGCTCCCGCCCTCGCTATTCCGGGCAGCACAATAGGTGGCCGGCGCGTCCTACCTTCATCGAAGGAAGCATGCGCCACTTCGCCGCGATACTCCTCACCTGTTGCGCCCTTGCCGCGCACGCCCAGAACTGGGCGCTCCTGAACCCGGCCTACCGATACAACTACAGCAACGACGGCACGGACACGATCAGCAACCAGATCCGCGTGATGCAGGTGGACACGCTGGGGCCGGACAGCTTGGTCTTGCGATTGAACGATCTGGTTGGCCCATGCGGTATTGGTGATGGGCCGAACAACTACCACATTGACCTGTCAGTTCCGCAGTTCTTAATGCGGAACTGCCTGACCTACGATGACCATTGGGTCTTTTCCGACTCGTTGCATTTCATCGTGGAAAGCACAGCCGAGGCCGGAGCCTCTTGGACTTTCCGACTAGAGGACAGCACTCAAGCTGTGGTGTCATTGGTCGATACAGCAACCGTGCTCGGTGAATTGGATTCCGTGAGGACACTCGTTTCGATGCTCGGCGACACAGTGACGTGGAGTAAGGCTCATGGGATCGTACGTTGGAAACTGGCTGGTGATCCGGCGTACGACCTCATCGGCGTACAAGGTCCAGACCTCGGGATACTGATACCCTCGCTCGCCGAGTTCTACCCCTATCAAGCTGGTGATGTCGTCCGGTACCATTCAGGTTATTGGTACAACATGCATTCAGCCGAGACCATCGAGCAATACCATATCACAAGTCGGATCGACCATATCGATTCGATACGGTTCATGGCAACGCGCCTTCGAGCGCATCGCCCATACTCCAGTGGGGCTTGGTATTACAGCAGCGACAGCACAGGCTTCGTTGTCACACTCGATGGATACCTGATGAACGCCGCCCTTAGCTACCCGGGTGCATTCGTCCGGTATGGTATGTTCCCGTCCGAATGCCTGATCGCGAAGCATGGCCTCAACCTCAACGGGTTTTACCAGATCGAGAACAGCACTGGCTATCTATACCCCGACCTTACTCTGATCGAACTGAACAACGATTCGAACATTTCTTGTGCAAGCGTTTCACCCGTCGCAACCGCATCCAGTTATTGGAGAATGGATACGGAGGTCGGTTTCCGTGGTTACTGGAAAGACCAACTCCTAACTGGCTACTACTTCATTTGGGAAGGCGCCGTCATCAATGGGATACCGTATGGCACACTGGGCGATGATGAGTTTTTCCACGTCGGAATGGAGGCAGCGCCATCGACGAGTTCCCTTGCTATTGCTCCGAACCCTGCAACGGACTTCATTTCGCTCGAAGGGTTAAGCCTTGGCGAGTCCTTGACCATTCTTGATATGACAGGTCGAGCCATGCTCACAACAACCGCCATCTCGACACACCATGTCATGGACCTGAGCGAATTACCGCCTGGATGCTACCTACTTCGCCATGGGGCTTCAAAATTGATGCAGCGCTTCATCATCGCCCGCTGATGCGCAAGCTGACCTTCCTGCTCGTGCTCGCCTCCACGGCCGCTCAAGCCCAGAACTGGGCGCTCCTGAACCCGGCCTACCGGTACAACTACAGCAACGACGGCACCGACACGATCAGCAACCAGATCCGCGTGATGCAGGTGGATACGCTGGGGCCGGACAGTTTTCGGTATGAGCTGAACAGGATCGGGGTGGTGTGTGATACGTGCCCGGCGAGCTTGGGAGGGCCGTGCGATGGTTGTTATGTGCGCGTGAACCAGCCGCAGTTCCTTGGCTTCGAGTGCATAGTAGCGGGAGGTGATTGGCTCTTCCTCGCAACCGACACCTTTCTGATCCGAAGTGATGCGAGCGTGGGTGCCACTTGGTCTTTCAATACAGGCACAGGCATAACAGCCACGGTGGACGCGGAATGGTCAGATAGCACTTTCACGATACCCGACACATTGCGGCGGATCCTGCTTAGCTCTGGCGATACACTGATCATCAGCAGCTCTTTCGGCATCATACGCTTTGAGCAAGGTGGAGATCGCGTTGATCTGCTTGGGGTTGAGGGCGCGGGCGTAGGTCGGTTGTTCCCGAAACCGCTCGCCTACTTCGACTACCAACCTGGAGATCAACTGGTCTACCACCTTTCCTCCATCTATTATGTGTATCCGCAGGGTGGCTTCCCTTACTACTGGTCGTATGATCACTTTTGGCAGGTGGTGATTAAAGGTCGGTCTGGCTCAACGGATTCTGTTGAATACACCAGCTCAATCGCTAGGACATACCCCCTCACTCAGAATAGCATCACGCTGAGCGAAGCTTGCAACTTTCAAATGCCACTGAACTCTTGGAGTTTCACTGCGAACAACGTCGTAGAGGACCATGCCATACTTGCCGCGTATCCAGGACAACTTCTGGAGTCCTCAACCTGCTTCCCAAGTTTCTATGAGACCGGGTATATCGTGCGACACGGCATCACTCCTTCCGGGGCCTCCTTGATGAAAGCCCAGGTGATAGCGCCATCGTTCGGTGCCCCCGGCGGTGGGGTAGAGATGTCACAGCCTGTTGGCCCGGACCTATTTCCATCATCGACCAACGAGATGAACATTCTCTATGAGGAAGGGGTCGGTCTTCGTCACGTCAGGTTCATTCCATCTACGAGTGTTGCAGAGCTTATTGTGGAACTCGTAGGAGCGATCATTGGCGGTGACACGATCATCCCGCCGCCGGTCATCAATTGGCAAGTCGGGCTACCGGAAGAGCAATTCTCAGACATCACCATTTCGCCTAATCCGGCGGCCGATGCATTCACAGTGAGCGGGATCACCAAGGGAAGGGTCCTTGCGATCCACGATCTCGAAGGCCGCTTGGTGCGCAACGCTCGGATAACCTCAGCGAATGAGACGATCAGCGTCCAGGACCTGCAGCCCGGTTCGTATCTGCTCAGGATCGACGGTCATCGTCCCCATCGCTTCATCATCGCCCGCTGATGCGCTATCTCGCCGCCCTCCCACTCTGCCTTGCGCTCGCCGCGCACGCCCAGAACTGGGCGCTCCTGAACCCGGCCTACCGGTACAACTACAGCAACGACGGCACGGACACGATCAGCAACCAGATCCGCGTGATGCAGGTGGATACGCTGGGGCCGGACAGCTTCCGATATGTGCTGAACACGATTGGGGTAGTCTGTGATACATGCGCAATACCGCAAACTTCGTGTCCGAGTTCAGACCCCGTATTCGAAAAGAATGGAGAGCAGTTCATGGGTGGAATGGTATCGGTCTTGCAGGGTTCAGCCATCCTCCATCGCGGTACGGAGCATCTGCTCATTCCAATATCGTTGAACCAGGGAGCAACATGGACCGGGCCGGGTGGAATAGTGGGTAGTGTGTTCGCCAAGGACACTGCGACCATTCTGAATGCTCCCGATAGTATCACCGGCATCGCTTTCAGTACGGGCGATACACTGTTCCTCTCGAAAGGACATGGAGTAGCCGCATGGCGCAACAACGTATCGAACAAGGAGCTCATTGGCATCAATGGGACCAATGAGGGCAAGCAGTTTCCGGACATGCTCTCACTTTTCGACTACTGGCCTGGGGATGTTCTGGAATATCATAGTGATGCCGGCAGCACCGATGGTACCGGGTGTGAGTATCACCAGGTCTCAATCAACAAGTACACCGTGTTGTCACGTACGGACAGCCCAGGCCGATCCGACTACCAAATGCGCAGGGTCGGGTCTCACTACACTTGGGCATCAACTGTTTGGGGAGGCGGCCCATGTACAGGCTCGCCTCTTGGGGGATACACGGACACCATACAGCTAGGTATCGTTCATGCCCAATGGACGAACGAGAACTTCCTCGGGGATCACCTGCTGAACAGCTGCTGGCCAGGGGCGCTCGACACGACGAACACACCGCACCTCCCAGGTACGATCGCTTCGATCCTGCACTCCGGGATCAACTTCTGGGGGAGGTATCAGATCGATAGGCTGCAGTTGCCCGGTAGCTCCACCCATACGCTCTGCCCGTCGGTCAATGACGATAGCACCTTCGGGGCATCGGAAGTGGAGGATATGCGTAGAACCTATGAGGAGGGCGTCGGATACACGGCCACTACGATCGTTGGGTTCGAATACGGCTTCGACGAATACCTCTATGCAAGCATCATCAGGGGTGTGCCGGTAGGAACCATCTCTTCGGATGTGTTCATCCTTTCCACACCCGAGCGCATGTTGGAGCCAGTGTTTCACGTCACGCCCACACCAGCCAATGAGCGCTTGACCTTCCCGGCACTGGTTACGGATACGGAATGGTTGGTCCTTGATGTTTCCGGGCGGACAAGAGCGAACGGACGGTTGGGAGTAGGTGCTTATGGCATTGATGTGCAGGCGCTGGATCCCGGAGCCTATGTACTGCACTTGGCAGACAGGCACGGGCAACGTTCCGCGCGCTTCATTATCGCCCGCTGAACCCTTGTCGGGACAGGGCGTTTAGCTTTGCTGAACCCTGTCCTGACCCCGATGACGACCGCCACCGCCAGCGACCTGGCCCTCTTCCAGCAGACCATCCGCGAAGGCATCCCCGATGTCCTTCCCCCCGCCCGCCCGCTCGACCCCGGCGTGAGCCACGCGCCCAAGCGCAAGGAGATCCTTTCGGCCGCGGAAAAGAAGCTGGCCCTGCGCAACGCCCTGCGCTACTTCCACCCGAAGCACCACGCCACATTGGCGCCCGAGTTCGCGCAGGAGCTGCAGGAGCACGGCCGCATCTACATGCACCGCCTGCGTCCGGAGCAACCGATGCACGCGCGGCCGATCGACCACTACCCCGCGAAGAGCCGGCAGGCCGCAGCCATCATGCTGATGATCCAGAACAACCTGGACCCGGCCGTGGCGCAGCACCCGCACGAGCTGATCACCTACGGCGGCAACGGCGCGGTGTTCCAGAACTGGGCGCAGTACCGCCTGGTGATGCAGTACCTGAGCGAGATGACCGACGAGCAGACGCTGGTGATGTACAGCGGCCATCCGCTCGGCCTCTTCCCCAGCCATGCGGATGCGCCCCGCGTGGTGGTGACCAACGGGATGATGATCCCCAACTACAGCAAGCCCGACGACTGGGAGAAGTTCAACGCGCTGGGCGTGACGCAGTACGGCCAGATGACCGCCGGCAGCTACATGTACATCGGTCCGCAGGGGATCGTGCACGGCACCACCATCACCGTGCTCAACGCCTCGCGCATGCTGAAGGACGGCAAAGGCACCAAGGGACGGCTGTTCGTGACCGCGGGCCTCGGCGGCATGAGCGGCGCGCAGCCCAAGGCCGGCAACATCGCAGGCGTGGTCACCATCTGCGCCGAAGTCAACACCACCGCCGCCCACAAGCGCCACAGCCAGGGCTGGGTGGATGAAGTGATCACCGACGTGGACGCGTGCATCGATGCCGCGCTGGAATGGCAACGCAAGGGTGAAGCCCACAGCATCGCCTACCTCGGCAACGTGGTGGACCTGTGGGAGCGCCTCGCTGCACGGAAGATCAAGGTGGACCTCGGCAGCGACCAGACGAGCTTGCACAACCCCTGGGCCGGCGGCTACTACCCCGTGGGCCTGAGCTACGAGGAGAGCAACGCGCTGATGGTGCAGGACCCGGCCGCCTTCAAGCAGCGTGTACAGGAGACCCTGCGCCGCCACGTGAACGCCGTGAACACGCTGGTCGGACACGGCATGTACTTCTTCGACTACGGCAACGCCTTCCTGCTGGAGAGCAAGCGCGCCGGTGCCGAGATCGGTGGCCTGCATGGCGAGGAGTTCAGGTATCCCAGTTATGTCGAGGACATCATGGGCCCCCTGTGCTTCGACCACGGCTTCGGTCCGTTCCGCTGGGTGTGCGCCAGTGGCGATCCGCAGGACCTGGCCACCAGCGACCGCATCGCCGGTGATGTGCTGGAGGCCATGCTGAAGGAGGCGCCCGCTGAGATCGGCCAGCAGATCGCTGACAACCTGCACTGGATCCGCAGCGCGCAACAGAACAAGCTGGTCGTGGGAAGCCAGGCGCGCATCCTCTACGCCGACAGCGAGGGTCGCATCCGCATCGCGCAGGCCTTCAACGAGGCCATCAAGCGTGGGGAGATCAGCGCGCCCATCGTGCTGGGCCGCGACCACCACGATGTGAGCGGCACCGACAGTCCGTACCGCGAGACCAGCAACATCCGCGACGGCAGCCGCTTCACCGCCGACATGGCCGTGCAGAACTTCGTGGGCGATGCCTTCCGCGGCGCCACGTGGATCAGCCTGCACAACGGCGGCGGCGTGGGCTGGGGCGAGGTGATCAACGGCGGCTTCGGCATGGTGCTCGACGGCAGCGCCGACAGCGACCGCCGCCTGAAGAGCATGCTGCACTGGGACGTGAACAACGGCATCGCGCGCCGCGCATGGGCCCGCAACCCCAACGCCATGTGGAGCATCGAGCAGGAGATGAAGCGCACACCGCTGCTCAAGGTGACCCTGCCGAACGAGGCGGAGGACGCGGTGATCGATGGGGCGCTGGGCTGATCGGCGCTTCCCTACCAGATGGACCTCAGCTTTCACCTCCACGCGCCGGCCGATGAGGTCTACGCGCATCTTGCGGAGCCCGCTCTGTTCGCATCCGTGCATCCGTTGATCGAACGCATGGACCCGCTGCCCGGCGGCCGGTTCCGGGCGCGAGAGCGGATGTTGATCGGCCCCTGGCGGACCCCCTTCCGCTTCGGTTACACGGCCACCGTGGAAGCCGATCCTGCAGCGCGCACCGTGCGCATGAGCGCCTCCGTGATGGGGCTCGCGCACCTGCACTTCACCTTCCGTGTGGAGCCGAAAGTCCTGTCGTGCCTGGTGCAGGAGCGGGCCGAGGTGAGCAGCCTGCTGCCCATCCGCCGCTTGATGCACGGCATCATCCGGAAACAGCACGCCATCCTCTTCGCCAACATCGA
>JAEUSV010000144.1 GCA_016788485.1 Flavobacteriales bacterium | reverse complement strand
GGCGGCATCCGGTACGTCACCAACGACATCGGCCTTCGCAACGGCCCCATCGGACCGAAGAAGCGGCGGCGTGTGCTCGTGCTCGGCGATTCGGTGATCAACGGCGGGCAGCAGACCACACAGGACAGCCTGGCCACCGTGATCGCACAACGGTCCACCGGTGCGGAGCTGATCAACGTGAGCGCGGCCAGCTGGGGGCCCGACAACGCCATGGCCTTCCTGCGCGCCCACGGCACCTTCCAAGCGGACGTCCTCATCGCGGTGTTCAGCAGCCACGACGCCTACGACCGCATGACCTTCGAACCCATCGTGGGTCTGCATCCCTCCTACCCCGATCACCGTCCGATGCTCGCCCTCTCCGCACAGCTCGACCGCCTTCTTTTCCGCACCGGGCTCGGTTACCGGCCCACACGGCAACGGGGCGCGTTCGTCCAGGGCTGGCGCGACCTTCGCGACACCTGTCTGACGCTGGGCATCCCCTTCACCGTGATGCTGCACCCCGAGGTGGGCGAGCTCGCCCTGCGCCGTTACGACGACCGCGGTTCGCGTGTGCTCGACTCGCTCCATGCCTGGCGCGTGCCCACGGTTGAACTGCTCGGCTGGCTCGACAGCACGGTGTACACCGACCGCATCCACCTGAACGATGCCGGTCAGCGCAAGCTGGCACTGGCGCTCGCTTCGACCATCAACACCGACCGGTAGAATACCTTCGGCCGTGCTTCGGTCCCATTCCGTACAGGAACTGATCCCGGCGCTCGATAGGCTCCCCCTGATCGACGTGCGCTCCCCGGGGGAGTTCGCGCGTGGCCACATCCCCGGCGCGCACAGCCTTCCGCTCTTCACCGACGAGGAGCGGACCGTGGTGGGCACGCTCTACAAGCAGCAGGGCCGGGACCAGGCCGTGCTCGAAGGCCTGCGCATCGTGGGGCCACGCATGGCCTCCATCGTGGAACAGGCCCGGGCCATCGCACCGGAGGGGCGCATCGCGGTGCACTGCTGGCGCGGGGGCGAGCGCAGCGGCAGCGTGGCCTGGCTGCTGGACAAGGCCGGCTTCACCGAGGTGTTGACCCTGCGCGGAGGCTACAAGGCCTTCAGGCGGCACATCCAGGAGGCGTTCACCGTGCCATACGACCTGCGGGTACTGGGCGGCTACACCGGTACCGGCAAGACCGAGACCCTGGGCCACCTGCGCGAGCTCGGCGAACAGGTCATCGACCTGGAAGGGCTGGCGAACCACAAGGGATCCTCCTACGGCGCACTGGGTGAAGCCCCGCAGCCCACCACCGAGCATTTCGAGAACCTGCTGTGGCAGGCGCTCCGACAACTGGACACCACAAGGCCCATCTGGGTGGAGGACGAGAGCCTGATGATCGGTCGCGTGCGCATCCCCGATGCGTTCCACCACCGGATCCGCGCATGCATCCTGCATTTCGCGGAGATGCCGATCGAGGAGCGCGCCGACCGGCTCGTCGTCGACTACGGCCGCTTCCCGAAGGAGCAGCTCGCCGAGGCCACCCGGCGCATCGAGAAACGCCTCGGGCCCCAGCATTGCAAGGCGGCCCTGGAAGCGCTGGAAGCAGGCGACCTGCGCACCGTGGCCCTCATCACCCTGCGCTATTACGACAAGGCCTACCTGCGCGGCACGGAAGGACGCGACCCCGCACGAGTGGTGAAGCACCCCGCCTCGGCACGCGATCTTCGCGGCCTCGCCCAACGCCTCAAGCAGCATGTCCCTTCCACCGCCTCCCGCTGAAGGTCCGATCCGCCTCACCCAGTACAGCCACAGCGCAGGTTGCGGCTGCAAGATCGCGCCCGCCGTACTGGAGCGCATCCTGCACAGCGAGCTCGGCACCCTGCCCGACCCACGTCTGCTCGTGGGCTACGGCACGCGCGACGATGCCGCAGTGTATGACCTAGGCGACGGCCGGGCATTGATCAGCACCACGGACTTCTTCTCGCCCATCGTCGATGACGCGTTCGACTTCGGCCGCATCGCGGCCACCAACGCCCTGAGCGATGTCTACGCCATGGGAGGCAAGCCATTGCTGGCCGTGGCGATCCTCGGGTGGCCGGTGGAGAAACTGCCGCCGGAGCTCGCCTCACGTGTGGTCGAAGGAGGACGGCAGGCCTGTCACGACGCCGGGATCGCCCTCGCCGGCGGACACAGCATCGATGCCCCGGAGCCCTTCTTCGGGCTGGCCGTGACCGGCGAGGTGCCCGTGGCGCACCTGAAGCGCAACAGCACCGCCCAGGCCGGCGACCTGCTGCTGCTCACCAAGGCGCTCGGGGTGGGGATCATGAGCACCGCCCAGAAACGCGGCAAGCTCCGGCCCGAGCATGCGCACATCGCCCGCGACCTCATGTGCCTCCCGAACGCGATCGGCCAACGGCTGGGGAGCATTCCCGGAGTGCACGCCATGACCGATGTGACCGGCTTCGGCCTGCTGGGGCACCTGCTGGAGATGTGCGATGGCGCCTCCCTGTCGGCGGTCATTGAATTCGCCAACGTGCCGTTGATCCCCGAGGCGATCACCTACCTGGGGGAAGGCTGCTACCCGGACGGTTCCTTCAGGAATTGGAAGAGCTATGGGGGAAGGGTCACGGGCGCTTCGACCATGGACCGCATGATGTTGCTGAGCGACCCCCAGACCAGCGGAGGCCTGCTGGTGGCGGTATCGCCGGGTGCCTTGGAGGACGTGCGCGCGCTGACCACCGGGGCGTCCGTGATCGGTGTGATGCACGATCCGCGCGGGGAGGTCGGCGTGGCGGTGACCTGAGGCGACCGGGCCTCCGACCCACGGCGCATGTAGAATGACAACTACAGGTTTTCAGCGCCCATTATATTGAATAACTTGGTCGTCTACCGTGCTCCGGTACACAAGAACCCCTCAGAAAAATGGCCAAGCGAAAGACCCTTTCCGAGAAGGACATCGACCAACTCCTCGGGCATTATCGGGCTGAACGGCGTCGACTTTCCTTCCAATTGGAGAATGTGCGTGCCGCGATCGTCGATCTGAAGAAAGCCAAGAACGCCCTGCCGCGCTCCGCTGCGGGTGCCAGGCCTGATGCGCCGGTGAAGCGCAAGCCCGGACGCCCCAGCAAGTCCGCTTCCGCACCAGCGGCCAAGAAGCGCTCCAAGCGCGGACCAGGCCGTCCGCCCAAGCGCGTCAGGCCGCCACGTCCCCTGAACGAATGGGACGGCATGGTGATGGGTGCGGTCAGATCCGCCGGCAAGCTCATGACGAAGGAGGAGCTCCTCGCGGCCGCCAAGCAATGGGCGGGCTCGAAGAAACCGGGCATGAAGGCCGCCGAGGTCGAAGCCCACCTCACCCGTACCCTCCAGAAGCTCAGCGGTCGCAAGAAGATGCTGGGCACCCACCATTCCGGGCTGCGCCGTGGCTACCACTACGGGCTCATGGACTGGTTCTTCGCGAGCAGTGGCAAGCTGCGCAAGACGCACTACGACAAGCTCATCCTCGCCAAGGACTGAACAGCATCAACGAAGGACGAAGGGGCGGCCGACGGTCGCCCCTTCTCGTTCAGGGCCACAGCTGCCCATGGCGCGTTATCTTGGTATCGAAGCGGATCCCCATGAAGAACATCCTCGCCCTGGTCGACCTCTCCGAGGTGAGCCCGGCTGTGACCGACCTTGCCGCCACGCTCGCCAAGGGCTGCGGCGCACGCCTCTGGATCATCCATGTGGCCGCCCCGGAGCCCGACCTCGTCGGCTTCGACGCAGGTCCGCAGCATGTGCGCGATCATCGCGCGCACCAGCTCAGGCAGGAGCATCGGGACCTGCAGGCGCTCCGTGACCGCCATCGCGCGAACGGCGTCGATGCCGAATCCCTGCTGGTGCAAGGCCCCACCACGGACACCGTGCTGGAGGAGGCCGCCCGGCTGAGCGCCGACCTGTTGGTACTGGGCTCCCATGGACGTGGCGGGCTTTTCAAGGCACTGATGGGAAGCGTGAGCGAGGCCTTGATCAAACGGAGCACGATCCCCGTCGTGGTGGTCCCCTCCCGGAAAGCTGACCGGGACTGATGGGCCTCACCTCCCGCTCATTCCTCGCGCTCGCCCCCTTGATGCTGGGCGGTGTCTGCAGCCCCACGCTCATGGGCGGCGACCCCAGGTTGAACGAGATCAAGCTACCCGAGGGGTTCCGCATCGAGGTGTACGCAGAGAACGTCCCCAGCGCCCGCGCCATGTGCTGGGGCGACAAGGGCACGCTCTTCGTCGGCAGCCGCGATGAAGGCGCCGTGTACGCCGTGCGCGACACCAACAACGACCACAAGGCGGACGCCGTCATCACCATCGCCAGGGACCTGAAGATGCCCGTTGGCGTGGCTTTCCGCAATGGCGACCTGTATGTGAGCGCGGTCAGCTCCATCTTGCGCCTGCGCGCCATCGAGGACCACCTCGATGCGCCGCCCGCTCCGGAGGTGGTGACCGCGGGGTTCCCCACCGAGACGCACCACGGCTGGAAGTTCATCGCCTTCGGTCCGGATGGCAGGCTGTACGTGCCCGTCGGTGCCCCGTGCAACATCTGCCTGTCGGAGGACAGCATCTTCGCCTCCATCACCCGCATCGATGTGGACAACCCGGGTGTTCCCGAGATCGTGGCCCACGGGGTGCGCAACACGGTCGGCTTCGATTGGGACCCACGCGACAGTTCATTGTGGTTCACCGACAACGGCCGCGACTGGCTGGGCGACGACAGCCCCGATTGCGAGCTGAACCATGCCGTGAGGCCGGGGCAGCATTTCGGCTATCCCTTCTGCCACGCCGGCGAGGTGAGCGACCCCGAGTTCGGCAAGGGGCATGCGTGCAGCGACTATGCGGGGCCGGCGGCCAAGCTGGGGGCCCATGTGGCCCCGCTGGGGATGCGCTTCCTCCGCAACAAGGGCTTCCCGGAAGCCTACCACGGCGCCATCCTTATTGCGGAGCACGGCAGCTGGAACCGGAGCGTGCCGAGCGGCTACCGCCTGGTGTTGGCCCATCCCCGACCTGACGGCACGGCCAGCACGGAGGTGTTCGCCGAGGGCTGGCTCAGCGGCTCGAAGGCCTGGGGACGGCCGGCGGATGTGCTGGAAATGGCCGATGGGTCGGTGCTCGTGAGCGACGATGCGGCCGACCTGATCTACCGGATCACCTACCATCCGCGCTGATCAGCGGGGCAACGTGCGCTGCACGGTCGCCAAGAGGGGCGATAGTATCACTATCGCATTTAACAGTTATTGGATTATACCGGGCAGTCTTTGAACTATTTTTGCCAGCGGTTGTTCCGGATACCGACACCATGGAGAAACTGTTCCAGCTCGATGTGCAGGTGCGGGAGCGTGTGTTCACGAAGGACCCGGCGACCACCGAGCTGGGCCGCCGTATCGTGCAGCACGGCATCCTGCTGATCGATGAGCTCGGCTTCGAGCGCTTCACCATCGGCAAGCTCGCCTCCGCGCTGGGCACGGCCGAGACCAGCGTTTACCGCTACTTCCCCAACAAGCACCGCCTGCTGATCTACCTCGTGGACTGGTACTGGGCCTGGCGTGAGCTGAAGCTGGTGTTCGAGACGGCCAACATCGATGATCCGCGGGAGCGTCTGGTGCGCGGCATCCGTTCGGTGACCGCTCCGGCGAAGGAGAAGGGCCCCTACCCCCATGTGGACCTCCGGGCCCTCTACCGCATCGCCGTGGCCGAGAGCGCCAAGGCCTGGCTGAACAAGGACGTGGACAGCGGCGACCGTGAGGGCCACTTCGGCAGCTTCGTGCGGCTCAGCCATCGCCTGCGCGACCTCATCCAGGGGGTTGACCGCAAGCACCCCTATCCCACCGCCCTCGCCAGCCTGGTGATCGAGGGGACCGGCAGCCTCTCCTTCTTCAACGAGCACCTTCCCTCGCTCATGGGCAAGGGCGCCCGCGACCAGGGCGAGCTCTTCGTGCACCTCGTGCTCTCCACCCTGAACACCAAGCGACCGTGAACCCCATCCATCCCTACCAACGGCTCAACCGCATGCTGGCCGTGGACCGGCGGGAGATCTCGCACATCTACCTGTACGCGTTGGTCAGCGGCCTCATCAACCTTACCCTGCCACTGGGCATCCAGGCCATCATCAACCTGATCATGGGCGGGCAGGTCGCCAGTTCGTGGGGCGTGCTCATCGGCTTCGTCACCCTCGGCGTGGCCGTCGCAGGTGGCCTTCAGGTGATGCAGCTGGCGCTCGCCGAGAACATCAAGCAGAAGATCTTCGCCCGCAGCGCCTTCGAGTTCGCCTACCGCATGCCGCGCATCCGCGCTGACGTGCTCGGTGGACGTTACCTGCCCGAGCTCGTCAACCGGTTCTTCGACATCAACACCGTGCAGAAGGGATTGTCCAAGGTGCTGATGGACGTGCCCATCGCCATGCTGCAGATCCTGCTGGGCCTGTTGCTGCTCGCCTTTTACCATCCCTTCTTCATCGCCTTCGGCATGTTGATGGTGACCATGCTCTATGCCATCTTCCGGTGGAGCGGCAAGCGCGGACTGGAGACGAACCTCAAGGAGAGCAAGTACAAGTACGAGATGGCCTACTGGCTCGAGGAGATGGGGCGTACCAGCGCCTCGTTCAAGCTGGCCGGCAGCACCACCCTGCCCATCGACCGCACGAACGACCTGGCCAACGCCTACGTGGCCGCGCGACGGGCCCATTTCAACGTGCTGCTGGGCCAGTACGGTGCCATGGTGGGCTTCAAGACGTTCGTGACATTGGTGCTGCTCCTGCTCGGCGGCCTGCTGGTGATCAACGAACAGATGAACATCGGCCAGTTCGTGGCGGCCGAGATCGTGATCCTGCTGGTGATCAACGCGGTGGAAAAGCTCACGCTCAGCATCGAGAGCATCTACGATGTGCTCACCGCCCTCGACAAGATCGGCCAGGTGACCGACCTTCCGCTGGAGCGCACCACCGGTGGCCAGGCGCCTGCGCAGGACGGCAAGGGCATGGCCGTTTCCATGCGGGGCATCGCCTTCCGCAGCGAATGGTCCGAGCAGGTCGTGCTGCGCAGCATCGACCTGGACCTCGCGCCGGGCGAGCGCCTGTGCATCGCGGGGCCATCGGGCAGCGGCAAGACCACCCTGCTTCAGTTGATCACCGGCGTGCTCGACCCCTCGGAGGGACGCGTCCTCATCGACGGCATGCCCCTGCACGGGCTCGACCTCGACGCCATGCGCACGCAGGTCGGTGATTGCCTCACGCAGGAGGACATCTTCACCGGCACGGTCACCGAGAACATCACCATGGGCCGTGAAGGCATCGGCTCGGACGACCTGGAACGCGTGATGCGCATCACCGGTCTGCTCGAGGCCGCATCCACCCTGCCCCAAGGCCTGCTCACACGCCTCGACCCCCAGGGAAGCCGCCTGCCGCGCAGCCTGGTGCACCGCATCATCCTGTCGCGCTGCCTGGTGGGCAGCCCGCGCCTGATCCTCTTCGAGGACCAGCTGCAATGGCTGGACCCCGCCACCCGCGAGGCCGTGATCGACCACCTGACCGCACCGGACCTCCGTGCCACCGTGATCGTGGTGAGCAATGACCCGGCCGTGCAGCGTCGCTTCGGTCGGGTGCTCGTGCTGCGCGACGGTTCCCTCCACAACGCCTGAACCCATGCTCAACATCTCCCCGCAGAGTTCGACCAAGGGCCTGGTGAAGGGCCGCATGGACTGTTTCGACCGCATCGGCGAGGCCCGGGCGAACAAGCTCTTCGCGCGCTGGATGATCGGCATCCTGCTCGTGCTCCTGGCCGGCCTCTTCCTGCCCTGGACGCAGAACATCCGGGGCCGCGGACAGCTCACCAGCCTCACCCCCGACCAGCGTCCGCAGTCCATCCCCTCCATCATCCCGGGCCGCATCGAGCAATGGTACGTGCGCGAAGGGCAGCACGTGAACAAGGGCGACACCATCCTGCGCCTGAGCGAGGTGAAGGCCGAGTACTTCGACCCCCAATTGCTCGACCGCACGCGCGAGCAGATCATGGCCAAGGAGATGACGGCGAAGAGCTACTCCGAGAAGGTCACCGCGCTCGACGCGCAGATCGATGCTTTGGGCAGCTCGCTCACCATCAAGCTCGAACAGGGCCGGAACAAGGTGAAGCAGGCGCGGCTCAAGCTGCAGAGCGACAGCATCCGCGTGGTGGCCGCGCGCACCGAGATCAAGGTGGCCGACGACCAGCTGGCCCGCGGAGAGCAACAGTTCAAGGAGGGGCTCGTGAGCCTGGTGGAGCTTGAACGCCGGCGCGTGGCCCAGCAGCGCGCCAACGCCACCCTCATCGATGCGGAGAACAAGCTGCTCGACGCACGCAACGAACTGCTCAACGCGACCCTCGAGCTCGACGGCATCCGCAACGACTACCGCGACAAGCTGAGCAAGGCGGAGAGCGAGAAGTACGCCAGCCTCAGCCAGATGTACAGCACCGAGGCCGAGGTGACGAAGATGCAGGTGGACCTCGCCAACTACACGGTGCGCGCCGGCAACTACTACATCCTGGCCCCGCAGGACGGCTACATCACCAAGGCCATCCGCAGCGGTGTGGGCGAGACGGTGAAGGAGGGCGAACCCCTGGTGACGGTGATGCCCTCCCGCTTCGACCTGGCCGTGGAGCTCTACATACGCCCCATGGACATGCCCCTGATCAACAAGGGGCAGAAGGTGCGCTTCCTGTTCGACGGCTGGCCCGCCATCGTGTTCAGCGGGTGGCCCAACACGAGCTACGGCACCTTCGGCGGCGAAGTGGTGGCGATCGACAACTTCATCAGCCCCAACGGCAAGTACCGGCTGCTCGTTGGTCCCGACCCCGCGGATGAACCCTGGCCGCAAGCGATGCGCGTGGGCAGTGGCGCAGTGGGCATGGCGCTCCTGAACGATGTGCCCGTCTGGTATGAGCTGTGGCGCCAGCTCAACGGCTTCCCGCCCGACCTTTACATGGACCCCGAGCCGGTGAGCCGGAAGGACAGCAAATGACCCGCCCCACGCTCCTCCTCCTGGCGATCCTCGGCCACGCCACGCTCAGTGCCCAGGACAGCATCGTGCTGCCCCGCGCCGCCGTAGTGCGCATGGTGATCGAGAACCACCCCATCGCCCGGCAGGCCGCCCTGCGCACGGCCATGGGCGAGGCCACCGTTCAGAGCGCCCGTGGCGGCTTCGACCCGCTCCTCTCCGCCTCCTACGACAACAAGGAGTACGACGACAAGGAATACTACGCGCTGTTCGATGCCGGACTGAAGGTGCCCACGTGGTACGGCGTGGAGCTCTTGGGCGGCTATGCCTTGAACGATGGCCAGCAGCTCGACCCCATGGACGTGACTCCGAGCGACGGCCTGCTCAAGGCCGGCGTATCGGTCACCGTGGGACAGGGGCTGTTCATCGACCAGCGCCGCGCAACGCTGCAGCGCGCACGCGCCTTCCAGCAGGTGGCCGAGGGCGAGCGAAGGCAGCTGCTCAACAGCATCCTCTTCCAGGCCTTGAGCGACCACGCCGACTGGACAGCGGCCTATGCATCGCTCGGCGTGGCCCGCGAGGGCGTGGAGCTTACGCGCACACGCTACGAGGCCGTGAAGGGCAGCTGGCGCGGCGGCGACCGCCCCGCCATCGACACGCTCGAGGCCTTCCTTCAGTTGCAGGACCGCCAGCTCCGTGAGCAGCAGGCCGAGCTCGCGTTCCGCAATGCCGGTCTGCGCCTGGCCAATCACCTCTGGGACCCTCAGCTACGCCCGCTGGAACTGGCACCGACCACACGTCCTGATGAGCGCGAGCTCTACGCTGCAGGGCTCGACCTTCCCTCCGACACCCTGGTGGGCTTCGCGCAGCGCGAGCACCCCAGCCTGCTGCAGGCCAGTGCGCGCATCGACCAGTTCGAGGTGGACCGTCGCCTACGGGCCGAGCTACTGAAGCCGACGCTCGACGTGAAGTACCTCTTCCTCGGCGATGGTGCAGCGCTGTCCGACCCCATCGAGGGAAGCCTGCTGGGCGATGGCCAACAGCTCGGCGTGGGCTTCCGCATGCCCCTGTTGCTGCGGCGTGAGCGTGGTGAGCTCTCCCTCGCCCGTCTGCGGCTCACCGAAGCCCAGCTCGGCCTGGAGCGTGACCGGCTGGTGGTGGGCAACCGCGTGCGTGAGCGCCTGAACGAAGTGACCACCCTGCGCGCCCAGGTGGACCTCGGTGCAAGCGCCGTTCGCAATTACCGCGGCCTGCTCAACGGCGAGTCGCAGCGCTTCGCCGCGGGAGAGAGCTCCCTGTTCCTGGTGAACGTGCGCGAGGTGTCCCTGCTGGAGGAGCGGTTGCGCCAGGTGGACCGGGAGGTGCGCTTGACGAAGGCCCATTTCGCGGTGCAACAGGAGGCCGGCGTGCTCTGGTCGGCCTATGCCCGGTGAACCCGATCTCTTTTTTTTTCCCGAGCGTGACCCCGGGGCGACCACCGCGTCCGAAGGTCGTATTTGGGACGTTCCCGGCGGAAGGGAGAGATCCGGTCGGGACGTTCCAGGCAGGGGGCGCCGCAAGGCGCCCTTTCGCCATTGTAGGCCCCCCTGTTCACATCCTGCCACTTGCGCGTCCTGATACACGGCCCTGCAGCATGAACTTAGCAGCATGATCCGGACCATACTTGTCTCGCTCCTGCTGTCCAGCACCACGTTCGTCCGCGCCCAAGGGTCCGGCTTCGGTCTCGGTGTGCTGATCGGCGAGCCCACCGGCATCTCCCTGAAGGCGTGGATCGGCGCGGACAAGGCCATCGATGGCGGCCTGGCCTGGAGTTTCTCGCACAACGGCTACTTCCACCTGCACGGCGACCTGCTGTTCCACAAGATGGACCTGATCCCCGTTTCGAAAGGCAAGCTGCCGCTGTACTTCGGTCCCGGCCTTCGCTTCCGTTCGTGGGGCGACGATGGCTACTGGCACAAGGGCAAATACTATGAGGATGGCGACGGGCATGTGGACCTTGGCATCCGCTTCCCCGTGGGACTGGCCTACCTGTTCGACGGTGCGCCGGTGGACGTGTTCCTCGAAGTGGCCCCCACGCTCGACCTGATCCCGGCCACCTCCCTCGATGTGGATGGCGGGATCGGCGTACGCTACTGGTTCTGACGGAGCTTCCGTAGCGGCGCCCGATCGAGCCGCCCGGCCCATGGCCCATCGAGCCCCTGCAGCCAGCGTTGCGCCCCGTACGCCGTGAGCGTACCGATCACCGCACCCACCAGCACGTCGACCGGGAAGTGCTGCGACAGGTGGATGCGGGAGAACCCCACCAGCGCCGCAAGCAGTGCGAGCAGTACCGCAGGCCCCCTTCGACCCACCAGCGCCGCACAGGCCAGCCCCATGCTGAAGGCCGCGGTCGCATGCCCCGACGGGAAGCTGTGCCCCTGCAGCAGTTCAACACCCGGCACGAGCTCGAGGCCGGGCATGTGTTCCACGAGCTGTGAAGGCCGCAGCCGATCAGGGAAGAACACATGCTTCACCGTTTGAGTGAGCGCGGCACTGAGGCCGGCACTAAGCCCCATCAGCACGAAATGGCGCCAGCGGAACAGCAGCATCAGCAGCACCAACACCACCGATGTCCCGGTATCGGCCAGGTGCGTCACCGCGGCGAGCACCGTATCGCTCACCGGCCCATGGAAGGCGTTGAGGCGCACGTGCAGCACGAATGGATCGGTAAGGAGCACCGCCACCAGCAGGGGCAGCAGGAAGATGGACGCGACCACCAGGAACGAACGGACCGCGGATACCGGCATGCCCCGAAACTAGCTTTGCAGCAACGAACCGCCATGCGACGCGCAACCGCCCTCCTTCTCCTGGCCCTCTGCGCGTCGGGTGCCATGGGGCAGTCCTCCTTCGCAACGCTTTCGGGCGGCCCCATGGCCGAGGACGCGGTGGGCACGATAACGACAGGCACGAGCTTCACGGTGGGCGTGCGCACGTGGTCGCCTTCGGTGGGCCACGGACTGGAGCTGCGCACGTTCAGCGGCAGCGGTAGCCCCATGAGCACCCAGGTTGTGCCCCTGCCTGGAAGGATCCTCGCCCAGGGCATGGAGCCACATCCTGCGGGCGGTTCCGTCATCTGCGGCGCGCGTTTCGTGAACGACAGCACCTCGCTCGACCCGCTGCTGATCCGCCTCGACGTCGCGGGCAATGTGCAGTGGACCTGGTCGCCCGGGCTGCCCAGTGGCCAGTTGATGCGCGATGCCGTGGTCCTCACCGACGGGTCCGTGGTACTGGCAGGATACACGGGCTCGAGCGAGAAGCACAACGCGGTGGTGGCACGCATCAGCGCCACCGGCCAGCAACTGTGGTACGTGGAGCTCCCGGGACCCTTGGACGAGGAGGCCGATGCCGTGGTGGCCGATGCCTCCTCGGTGATGGTGACCGGCAGGCAGATGAACTACGGTGGTGAGGCCGACCCGCTCTTCGCGCGCCTCGACCTGAATGGCACCGTGCTGTGGACCACGTCATGGGGCGGGGTGCGCGACGATGCGGGCCTGGACCTCGCGCGCAACGGCGCCGAATACGTGATGGCCGGCCGCACGCGCAGCCACGCCGCCTATGACCACAGCACCGGCACGTGGAACGAAGGCGGGTACCTCATCGCCATCGACCAGCAGGGCGATACGCTGTGGCAGCGCACCTTCGCAGACACCATGCACCACAGGGTGCTCCACGCCATCGCGATCGCACCCAACGGCGACCTGCTGGTGGCGGGCACCGAGCAGGCCGTGGACAGCGGTGCCGATGCCGCCCTGCTCATGCGCCTCACCGCAGGCGGAAGCACACTGTGGGAGCGACGATTCCACCTGGCCGATGAGGAGCGCCCCGCGCAGGTGCGCGCACTGCCGCAAGGCATGCTGGTGTGCGGTTCGGCCTTCAATGCGAGCGGGCGACAGGTGATGCTCGTGCGCACCGACGACAACGGCAACTGAACGGGGATCGAACAGGGCGCGGTTGAAGACCATGGGCCCGAATACCACGATCCGGGTATGGTCGCCCGGCCTTGGGGCAGGCACCTTTGACCTGCAAGCCCAATGCTCATGTCCACCACGGGAAAACGCTACATGGACCGCACGCACGACCGTGCCGGGAAGAAGGTGCTCGACGCCCGCACCAAGGCGGTGCTGCGTGCTGTGCTCACCGAGCCGCGCGGCAAGGCGCTCGACGCCTACCTCCGCGCCCGCACCAAGGCCTGACCGGGATCACGGCAGCTGTTCCGTCCGCGTGTTCGTGGGCACCAGGCCTCCGATGACGAAGAGCACCTTGTCGCGGTCGTTGGCCGAGCCGGTGTACTTCACCAGGCCGTCGAGGTTCAGGTCGCCCTGCGAATAACCGCTGAAGGTGTTGGTGGGCACGAGCCCTCCGATGATCGAAAGCACCTGATCGCGGTCGTTCCCCGAACCGGTGTACTTCACGGTGTTGTCGCGCACGGCATTGCCGGACCACAGTCCCCAGCGATCGCCGTTCAACTGACGGCGCGCATCGGTGCCATAGGTGGCGGTGGCCCCCAGGGTAAGGTCGATGTACCGGTCGTTGGCGTTCAACGCCTGGCTCGTGGCGGTCATCACGCCGAGGTGGTTGCGGTGCCGCACGGCAACGTAGTAATTGTCCGCCGCGACGCTGAAGTTCAAGCGGCGGTAGCCATCGGTGCCGATGATGTCGCCATCGCGTTGCAGCAGGGCCGCCCGGGTGGTCACGATCTGTGAAGGGTTGTTCTTGTTCCGCAGTTCCACCAGCACCCAGTCGACGATGGCGTTGGGGCCCGTGACGCCGAGCAATGCGGGTGTAACGGTCTCACCCCCGCCACCCGGCCTCGTGAAGCCAAGCGCGGTGAACGGCTCGATGGTGGGGATCAACCCTTTCGTACGCAGGCTGTCGACCATGAGGTTGTTGCTGCTTCGGAAGGCACCGTCGAGGTTGGCACGCAGGCTCAGGCCCGGCTGGCAATCGACGTAACGGTACAGCGCCGATCCGGGAATGATCGCACGCGTGCTGTTGGTCGGTGTCTGCCAGTACAGGGAAGCATGGTCGCCGCCGCTCCCCTCCTTGTGCAGCATCTCCACGTAGTAGTACTTGCCCGCCACCAGGGGGATCGATACGCTCGTCTGGCTCGGGAACCCGTTGAACACACCGGGGTTCACGGCGCTTGGCAACCAGCAGACCAGCTGCTTCAACCGGGGCTCGGCGTTGAGGCTGAGGTAGACCTCCGCCGCATCATCGGCCACCACGGTGAAGACATAGTTGCCCGTGGTGGGGGCCAGGATGTAGCCGCGGTAGCGCGCGCCATAGTTGTTGCCCGCGTTCACCGGACCCGTGAAGGACGTCGGGTAGGTGGTGCTGGTGGGGTTGCCCGGGTAGTTGGGGCTGTTCACCAGGTCGGCCACCGTGCTGCCCGACACGCTGGAGAAAAGCTGCCGGGTGATGCTGCCCGCCTGCCCGGGACATTGTGGAGGGTCCAATGTCACCACGGTGATCACCTTCGTGGCGGTGCCCGTGAGGCCATCGTTGTCAGTCACGGTGAGCGTCACCTGATGGTCTCCCCCATCGCTGAAGACCTTGGTGGGCGTTGCGCCTGTGGCCGAGGTGCCATCACCGAAATCCCACACATAGGAAACGATGGCGCCTGGATCGGAGCTCGCCGTGGCGTCGAAGTTCACTGATAGCGGTCCGGTGCCCGCCACCTTGTCGGAGAGGATCACCGCCGTGGGCGCCACCGCGTAACACCGCGGGTAGAGCCAGTGGGTGACGGTGGTCGACAGGCCGCCTGCATCCGTCACCTTCAGTTTCACCTCGTAGCTGAAGGTCTGCCCGTCGCACCCCACACCGCTGATCACCGTGGTGGAAACGGGGTTCGGGTCAACGGACTCCGGATGGATGTGCGTGTTGTGGTGAAGAATGGTCTGCCAGGCGTAGGTGAGCTGCGCCCCGCTGTGCTCCGCATCGGTGACACTGGCCTCGAGGTCGTAGATGGTGTCCACGCCGATGGGATAGAAATGCCCGTCGGGGAAACTGGTGATCGCTACCGTGGGCGGGGTGTTGTTCACGCTTACGATCGCGGTGGTGGTGTTGGTCGCCCCCTGCGGGTCGGTGACGGTGAGCGTGATGGTGAAGGTGGTGGGCGTATTGGGCGGCGCGGAGAAGGTCATCGACGGGTTCACCGCGGTGCTGGTCTGCCCATTGCCGAAGTCCCACGCATACGTGAGCGCCCCGTTCTCGGGATCGGAGCTTCCGGCGCCGTTGAACTGCACGGTGAGCGGGCCCGGGCCGTATTGTGCGCTCTGCGCGATCACGGCCACCGGGTTCAGGTTGGTGATGCCGAGCGGGCACACCTTGCGCAGCTCGCCGGTCTCGTACCGCACGTACCAGATGCATCCGTCGCTGCCCTCCTTCAGGAAGACCACGGCGCCCATGCCGGTCGCGAAGTCGTGCACGCTCACGGGCAGGTCGGCCCCGTCGTAGTTGAAGCGCTTGATCCAGCCGCCCGCATAGTCGGCGTTGAAGTAGACGTTCTGGTAGCCGGCGGGCCAACCTGTGCCGGTGACCCAAGTGCCGCCCACCGAGGCGTAGCCACCGAACCGTGGTCCGGGCACGGGTGCGCCGAACGCATCGAGGTCGTAGGTAACGGCGGTGCTCCCGCTGAAGCCCGCCGAACGAGACTGGTTGCCGTGGGCCCAGTCGATGGATGGACGGGCATGGTAGTACTTGGGAGTGGAGGACGGGATCTGTTGCGCGGCATCGCAGGGGTTCGGATGCCCGTTGAGGTGCACCGGGGTATCCTGCTTCAACAGGTCCTTGAACTGGAAATACGGCTGCGTGCAGGTCCCGCCGTACAGCGGGTTCGGCTCGTCCATGTTGTACACGGTGGTCGACGTGTAGGCCGCCGAGGCCTCCATGCCCTCGAACAGGGGCCAGCCGAAGTTCATGCCGGCCTCGTAGCACACGTTGAGCTCCTCCCACAGGTTCCAGCCCACATCCCCGATGTACAGTGTGCCGGGGTCTCCCGCAGCGGGATCGGTGCTGCCCGAGCCGGGACGCAGGGTCATGCGGTAGGGATTGCGCAGGCCCATGGCCCACACGCGGCTCTTCGGGGAGCGCGGCGCGGTGGCATCGTAGTACGGGTTGCTGGGCACGCCGTTGCCCGTGGCCGGGTCAAGGCGCAGCACCTTGCCGTTGTGGCAATTGAGCAGTTGGCTGCGCATGGCGCCCACGTTCTCCGCCGGGCGGATGATCCCATCGATGAGCGCCTGCGCGTAATAGGTGCCGGCATCGCTGCCCACGTCGACGTTGTTGTAGCTGGCCGCATCGCCCATGGTGGCCAGCAGGGTGCCATCGGTGCCGAACACCAACTGTCCGGTGCTGTGCGATTCATGCAGCATGGCCGCCCCGGTCTCCTTGGTCTCGCCGAAGAGCACCAGGCGCGAGGCCGGATCGCTCGTGGTGAGCGCGGGAAGGTTCGCGGTGTAGCGCGTGATGCGCATGATCGTGGCCGCGTAGTACTCGTCGGTGGCCGGGTTGTAGCTGGCCGTGCCGAAGTTCATCAGGTGATGGCGGTCCACCGTGTACATGAGGTAGAAGCGGCCGTTGCTCTGGAACGCCGGGTCGAGCGCGAAACCGAGCAGCCCATGGTCACGCCAGTTGCCCACCTCCTGGCTGAGGTCGATCAGCGGTGTACCGAGCTTCACCCCGTTGTCGACGACCCACACGATGCCACGCTTCTCCCACACGTAATAGCGGGTGGGCGACAGCGGCGCAAAACCCACCGGTTCCACCCAGCCCCCCATCACCAGGCCATCACTGAAGCCGGAGGGTACGGTCTGTGCTCCGGCCCAGGGGCCATGGAGCAGCGATACCAGGAGAAGAAGGAGAACGTGCCTGCGCGGGGAGGTCGGCATGAGGTTCATACTGGATCCAGGAAAATGATCGACCAACGGCTCGATACGGTCCACGAAGATACCCCGGTCGCCTGCCGGAAATCAATGACCCGGGGCAGGTCGGGAACGCGGATCGATTATCTTTCCGGGGATGCAACGGGTGCACTACGACATCGTCGTGAAAGGCCGCGTGCAACAGGTCTGGTACCGGCAGAGCACGCTGGAGACAGCGGCCGGTCTGGGCATCGATGGCTTCGCGATGAACCTGCCCGACGGTTCGGTGCGGATCGAGGCCGAAGGCCCGCGCGAGGCCTTGGAACGCCTGGTGACCTGGTGCAGGATCGGTCCACCCGCGGCCCGCGTGGAGGAGGTGGTGGTGAAGGAAGGTCCGCTCCAACACCACCCCCGGTTCCATGTCCGACGCTGACCCCCTCCGCCTGTTCGTGGGCACCTCGCTGCCCGAACCCGTGATCGCCGGCATCCGTCGCTGCGCCGCCCCCTTGCTGCAAGCCCCCGGCTGGCGGGTGATGCCCGAGCTGCAATGGCACCTCACCGCCCTCTTCCTGGGCAACCGGCCTGCGGGCGAAGTGGCCGGCATCCGCCGCTTGGTGCGGAGCGTGGCGGCCGAGACCCCGCGGTTCCATGTGCTCAACGGCCGCCTGGTGACGATGCCCGAGGAGCGGCCCACCATGCTCTGGGTGCGGTTCGACCCCAATCCCGTGCTCACGGAACTGCACCGGCGACTGGCCGACGCGTTGGGGCTGGCGCCGGACGCCCGCACGCCCTACTGGCCGCACATCACCCTGGCACGGAGCAGCGGCGTGGTGCCCTTCCACCGGGAGGAGTCGGTGTGCATGGAACGCTTCGCGATCGACCACCTCACGGTCTTCAGCTCCGAGCTGCACCCGGCGGGATCGGTGCATACCCCGCTCGCCTCCTACATCTTCACGTGAACAGGTCGAGCTGCCCTTGCGGCGGCCGATGGAACAGCGAGAGATCCAGCTCGGGCGTGGTGCGCCCTTGGAAGTAGCGCCGCCGGAACACCGTGAACACGCGCCGGATGTTCTCCGCGAAGGCGCCTTCGCCCCGCATGCGCCTGCCGCTGGTGCTGTCGTTCATGCGCCCTCCATGCAGGGCGCTGGTCTGGGCGATCACCTTGGCCGCGCGATCGGGGAAGTGGTGCTGGAGCCAGGTGCGGAACACCTCCTGCACGGCGCCGTTGGTGCGGAGCACGGTGTAGCCCGCGCTCAGGGCGCCCGCGTCCGCCGCGGCCTTCAGCAGCGATGGCACCTCCTTGTCGTTGAGCCCGGGGATGATGGGCGCCACCATCACATGCACGGGCACGCCGGCGGCGCTCAGGGCCTCGATCGCCTTCAGCCGGTTGGCGCCGGTGCTGGTGCGCGGCTCCAGCACCCGCCGCAGGTCCTCGTCGAGCGTGGTGAGGCTGATGGCCACGCCGGTGAGCCGCTTGGCCGCCAGGTCGCTGAGGATGTCGAGGTCGCGCAGCACCAGCGCGTTCTTGGTGATCAGGTTCACCGGGTGCTGGTACCGCGCCAACACCTCGAGGCAGCGACGCGTGAGCCGCTCCTCGCGTTCCACGGGCTGGTAGGGGTCGGTGGCGCCGCTCAGCATGATGGGATCCGGCGTCCAGCGCGGTCGGCGCAGCTCTTGCTCGAGCAGCTCGGGCGCGTTGCGCTTCACGATGATCACCCGCTCGAAGTCGAGGCCCGCGCTGTAGCCCCAGTACTCGTGCGTGGGGCGCGCATAGCAGTAGCTGCAGCCGTGCTCGCAGCCCTGGTACGGGTTCATGCTCCAGTTGAAGCCCAGGTCGGGCGAATCGACCTTGTTGAGGATCGTGCGCGGATGTTCCACCAGGTAGCGCGTGGCGCGTCCCTCCTCCTCCACCGGCTCGTCGATGCCCTCCCAGTGCAGCACGCCGTACTGCCGCTGCAGGAAGCGGTTCGCCACCTGCGCGCCCGCGCCGCGTCCCTTGACAGGCTTTCCGTCATCGGCCATGCGCAGAAGATAGGCTTCCCGCTTGCCGATCCGTGACATTCGCTCCGGTGCCTCCCGGTAGTTTCGCGTGCCTTTCTCCAAGCCATGAAGCACCTGCTCTTCGCCCTGCCCCTGCTCGCCACCGCGTGCGGCTCGCCTGCCCCGGCCCCCGCACCCACCGCCACGGCCGACAGCACCGCTGCGGACACCAACAGCCTGATCCTGCCCGGCGAAACGCACTTCAAGAGCCTGAAGCAGCTCACCTTCGGCGGCGACAACGCCGAGGCCTACTGGAGCTTCAACGGCCAGCGGATCACCTTCCAGGTCACCAACCCCGCCTGGGGCGACACCTGCGACCAGATCCGCTGGTTCAACCCCTTCACCGACGACCTGAAGTCCGGCGCGCCCACCAAGATCAGCGTGCTCAAGGGGCGCACCACCTGCAGCTACTTCCTGCCCGGCGACAGCCTCATCCTCTTCGCCAGTACGCACCTCGCCGGTCCGCAATGCCCGCCCGTGCCCGAGCGCAAGCCCGGCGGCAAGTACACCTGGCCGCTCTACGACAGCTTCGACATCTTCGTGAGCGACCTGCAGGGCAACGTGCGTCGCCAGCTCACCACCACCAAGGGCTACGACGCCGAGGCCACGGTGAGCCCGAAGGGCGACCGGATCGTGTTCACCAGCGTGCGCGATGGCGACCTGGAGCTCTACACCATGAACATCGACGGCAGCGATGTGAAGCGCGTGACCAACACCCTCGGCTACGACGGCGGCGCCTTCTTCAGCCCCGACGGCACCAAGTTGCTCTGGCGCGCCAGCCGCCCGAAGACGCCGGAGGAGGTGAAGGAGTACAAGGACCTGCTGAAGCAGGGGCTGGTGCAGCCCACGCAGATGGAGCTCTTCATCGCCAACGCCGATGGCAGCGACATGAAGCAGATCACCAGCCTGGGCAAGGCCAACTGGGCGCCCTACTGGCATCCGAACGGCAACAAGGTCATCTTCGCCAGCAACCACCTTTCGGAGCGCGGCTTCCCCTTCAGCCTGTACATGATCAACACCGACGGCAGCGGGCTGGAGCGCCTCACCACCAGCGACACCTTCGATGCCTTCCCGGTCTTCAGTGCCGATGGGAAGTATCTCGTGTTCAGCAGCAACCGCAACAACGGCGGCACGCGCGACACGAACCTGTTCCTGGCGGAGTGGAAGGATTGAGGGGTTGTTCGTGCATCGTGGATGCACGTTCACGACGAACAACGGCCCACGAACAACCTAGCGCTCCACCCCCGATCTTCGCCCCGTGGCACAGGCGGAGGGCAAGGGTTGGATGGACCGGCTGGCGGCGCGCTGGAACGTATCCCCATCGCGTGTGCTGATCATCCTGCTCGTGTTCGCGTGTACGGGCTTCACCGTCATGTTCCTCAAGCGCCCCATCGTGGCCTGGGCCACCGGCGAAGGGGAACCCCGCGTGTGGTTCTCGGTGCTGTACTACGTGCTCATCCTGCCCTTCTACAACCTGGTGCTGCTGGTGTACGGCGCGCTGCTGGGGCAGTTCCAGTTCTTCTGGGCTTTCGAGAAGCGGTTCTTCGGGCGGTTGTTCAACCGGCGTTGATCGGCGACCGGCCGCAACGTTCCATCACATAATGCATTTCACTTAACACTGTTATCTACTTTTGCACCGTCCGACCATGACCACCTTGGTGAAGAAGGAACGCGAGAAGGAGGACCTGAAGCGCAGGATCCTCGATGCGGCGCGCGCGCTCTTCCTGGAGCACGGCTTCGAGCGCACCAGCATGCGCATGATCGCGGACCGCATCGGGTACAGCGCCACCACCATCTACCTGCACTTCAAGGACAAGGCCGCCATCTTCCTGGCCCTTCATAGCGAGGCCTTCCAGCAGATGGGCGTGCGCATGAACGCCCTGGCCGATGTGGGCGACCCCCTGGAGCGGTTGAAGGCCATGGGCCGCGTGTACATCCGTTTCGCCGTGGAGAACCCGGGGCTCTACGACCTCATGTTCATCATGGAGGCGCCCATGGACGCCCTGCAGGATTGCGCCAGCCCCATCTGGCAGGAGGGGCAGGGCGTGTTCGACGGGCTGAAGGCGACCGTGGCCCAATGCATGGCCATGGGCCAGCTGCCCAAGGGCGACCCCGAAGTGATGAGCTTCACCATCTGGAGCACCGTGCACGGCATGGCCGCCCTGCACGTGCGCGACCGCTGCTACAAGGTGATGAGCGACACCAACCGCGAGCGCATCCTCGAGCTCGGGCTGGAGCAGTTCATCGCCTGGCTGGAAGGCCTTGGCCGAAAGTGACCTTTTTATTTCAGAATCACTTAACACCGTAAACCAACAAGCGCCATGAACCGATCCCTCACCGCCGGTGCGCTGCTGGTGATCCCCTTCGCGCTCCCCGCGCAGACCGTGCTCGACGGCTACATCGCCGAAGGGCTCCAGAACAACATCGTGGTGCAGCAGCGCACCATCACGCTCGACCAGGCCATGCTGGGGCTGAAGGAGGCTCGTTCGCTCTTCCTTCCAAGCGCCAACCTCAGTGGCAGCTACCTGAGCGGCGAAGGTGGCCGCTACCTGAGCATCCCTATCGGCGACCTGGTGAACCCGGTGTACAGCACCCTCAATCAGTTCATCGGCACCGACGCATTCCCGCAGCTGGAGAACGCCAAGGGCTACTTCAATCCCAAGAACTACTACGATGCGCACCTGCGCACCACCATGCCCCTGGTGAACACCGACCTCATCCACAACAAGCACATCCAGCAGGACCAGGTGATGTTGAAGGACTACGAGGTCGACATCTACCGCCGGCAGCTGGTGAAGGAGATCAAGCAGGCCTACTACCAGGTGCTGCTGGCCGATGCCGGGGTGCGCACCTACACGAGCGCCTTGGAGCTCCTGGAGCGCAACGTGGCCGTGAGCGAGTCGCTCGAGCGCAACGGCAAGGGCGTGCCCGCACAGGTGCTCCGCAGCCGCAGCGAGCGCGAACGCATCCGCACGCAGCTCGTGGCCGCCCAGGCCCAGGGGGCCAACGCGCGCCGCTACTTCAACTTCCTGCTCAACAGGCCGCTCGACAGCCAGGTGGACACGCAGTACGACGTTCGCGCCGCCCTGTCGGACACCACGCGATTCAACACCGTCGACATCAGCCGGCGTGAGGAGCTCGCCGCGCTCCGCACCGTGGTGGACCTGCGCACCAGCCAGTACAAGCTCGCCGACCAGTACTGGGTGCCGAAGCTGGGCAC
>JAEUSV010000126.1 GCA_016788485.1 Flavobacteriales bacterium | reverse complement strand
CTCTGGGTACCCCAATCGTTCTACTGGCACGCGGTGACCGGCAAGTGGTTCGTGTTCACTTATGGGTACAAGGGGGAGCATTTCGACCACGTGACGGACCCGCACTTCGGCGGCGTGCTGTGGAGCGTGCGCAACGGCTGGTTTGTGTACAGCCCCTTGGTGCTGCTCGGGCTGGTGGGCCTGTTCCTGCAGGCACGCAGCAAGGTCCATGGCGCACGCACCACCCTGCTGATCCTGGTGCTCGTGCTCTATGGGTATGCCGCCTGGTGGTGCTGGTGGCTTGGTGGTGCATACGGCCATCGTGGCTTCGTGGAGTACCTGACGCTGCTTGCGGTGCCCATGGCCTGGTGCCTCGAGCGCATCGGCACCTGGCGGCCTTTGGCACGCGTTCCGCTGCTGCTGCTCATCATGTTGGTGGTGGTGGTGAACCTGAACCTGGCCATGCGCTACGAGTGGCATTGGAGCGAACCCGGCTGGACCTGGTCGCGGCTCGCGGCCGAATGGGCCGCCCTCTTCTGATCGCCCTTCGGCATCTTTGCCGCCACCCATGCTCCACCGCACCGCCCCCCGTTCACGCATCGCGCTGCTCCTCCTGTTCGCGGCCCTGCTCGTGGTGCGCACGGTGAAGCTCACTCCGAACGAGCTCAGCTGGGACGTCTTCGGCTACTACCTGCCACTGCCGGCCACCTTCGTGCACCACGACCCGCTGCTGCACGACATCGGATGGATGGAGCAGGTACGCGGCCAGTACGGCACCACCGAAACGCTGTACCAGGTGACACAGGCGCCGGACGGCTCCCCGATGTATTTCTTCCTGTTCGGCATGGCCCTGCTGTACCTGCCCTTCTTCCTGCTGGGGCACGGGCTTGCGCTGGCCACGGGGCAGATGGCCGACGGTTTCAGCCTGCCGTATCAATACAGCCTGGCCCTGGGGTGCCTGTTCTACACGCTGGTGGGGCTCATCCACCTGCGCCGCATCCTGCTGCACTTCTACGACGACCGGCTCGCCGCCGTGCTCATCGTGCTCGTGGGCTTCGGCACCAACTACTTCCACTTCGCCACGGTGAAGGACCTGGAGACGGCCAATTTCCTGTTCTGTGGGATGGCCGTGCTCGTGTGGAACACCATCCGCTGGCATGCGGACCACCGACGCGCCAACCTGCTGGTGATCGCCGCGAGCATCGCGTTCATCACGCTCGTGAAGCCCAGCGAGATCCTCTGCGGCATCATCCCTCTGCTCTGGGGCGTGCACGACCAGGTCTCGCTGCGCGAAAGGCTGCGCCTGCTGGGCTCACGGGCCCCGGACATCTCGCTGGCCCTGTTCACCGGCCTGGCCATCCTGGCCCCGCAACTGCTCTACTGGTACATGAAGACCGGGCGCTTCGTGTTCGACAGCTACCAGAACCCGGCGGTCGGCCTCGACCTCACATCGCCGCACATCCTGCCGATCCTCTTCAGCGCCAAGAAGGGCTGGTTGGTGTACACGCCGGTCATGCTCTTCGCGCTCATCGGCTTCGTGCGCTTCAGGCGCACACACCGCGCCCTGTTCCCGGTGGTGCTCGGGTACTTCCTGCTCACCTTCTACATCATCGCCAGCTGGAGCGAGTGGTGGTACGGGGCCAGCTTCAGTGTTCGACCGATGATCACCTCCTACGTGCTGTTGAGCCTGCCGCTCGGCAGCTTCCTGCAGGGCGCGTGGGGCTGGCGCCCACTGGTGCGCGTGCTGCTCGCCGCGGTGCTGGCGTTCACCGTGGTGCTCAACCTCTTCCAGATCTGGCAGCTCAACCACTTCGTGCTCGACCCCTACCGCACCACGTGGGCCTATTACAAGGCCAGCTTCGGCCGTACCTCGGTGACGCCCGACATGGAGGCGCTCAAGTCGATCGCCCCCGATTTCAGCGGCACCTTGTCGCTCAGCGACCCCACGGGCTATCGCCAGCGCAACCTGGGCCATTACGACTTCACCACCCCCCTGGCCGGGCATTACGGCACCCTCGTGCGCGACAGCGTGGACGGCAACAGCGCCTACCAGATGGACAGCACCGACCAGTTCAGCCCCAGCGTGGAGCTCACCTACGAGGGCATCACGAAGGAGGACCACGCCTGGGTGCGCGCCAGCATGCGGGTGAAGTTGCCCGAAGGCTACACGGGCGAAACCCCCTGCCTGGTGGTGACCATGGCCCGGCGGGAAGGCAGCTACTACTACCGCACCGCCTGCGCCGACCCCTCGATGGCCGGGCAATGGACCACCGTGTCCATGGACTACCGCATCATGAACGTGCGCGATGTGCGCGACCGTCTGCAGGTGTATGTGTGGCACCGCGGCAGGGCGCCGGTGCTCATCGACGACCTCCACGTCGACGCGTTCACCGTGTTGCGGTGATCAGAAGCCGGCCTTCACGACCAAGGGCACGTTGATGCCCCACCAGCGGCGGTCATCGCTCACCAGGTCGATGCGCAGCTGGTAGGTGCCGTTCTCCCGCGGACGTTCGATCACGAGGCCTTGTACATGCGAGCCACCGGGCGGAATGTCCAGCTCAAGGGGCGTGCGGTGTCCGTCCCACAGGAGCTCACGGCCTTCCGCATCGCGCAGGTGGTAGGCGATGCGCATCGGAAGCCCGCCCTCGAGCAAGGAGCCCAGCGCATGTGCCGCCCGGTTGGTGATGCGCACCTCGGCCACCGTGTAGCGGTCGTGGGCCAGGGTGATGGTATCGGCGAGCGGTTCGAGCCGCACATCGTCCGCCGTGAACAGCGCCTCGATGCTGTCCGGCATCACGGTGTTCACCCGCACGTACGGCTGGCGGGGCAGGTGGAGCTGTGCCTTGGGGAAGTGGTCAGTGGTGAACCAGATGGGGCGCCATGACGGGCCAAGAAAGGCGCTAGGCCGGGCCATCGCACTGTCCAGGGCCTGCGGTTCGCTACTGGCGAACAGTGTTGCCGCAGCGCCTGGAGCCACACAACCGGAGGCCAGGACGGTCTCCATGGCCAGCGGCCACTCGCCCCAGGCGTACTTCCATGGGAAGTTGCGCGTGTCGGCGATGGCCTTGAACGTGCCGCGCTCGCGCAGTGTGGTGGTGACGCGTTGCGCATAGCGCACATGGGCCGACAGCAGCGCGTGCGCCCGCCACACCTGCAGAGCCCCCAGCAGCAGCACCGCCGCCTGGATGGACACCGGGATCCAGCGCCGCGCCTGCATCTCGCTTGCGAACACGGCGAACAACAGGCCCCAGAAGAAGCCCTGCACGGTGTAGTAGTTCTCGTAGATGTTGGGGGAGGCACCGTCGCGGTCGGTGATCAGCACAAGCACCATGAACCCGGTGCTGATGAGCACAGTGCCCGCCAGCAGGGCCCAGGCCCTCCGCCACGCCCCGAGGCCGATCGTCGCCAGCACCAGCAACAGGAAGGCCTTGAACTTCGGGAAGACCTGGAGCAAGTGGCGGGTGCTCTCCAGCTCGCCGAGCGCCGCGCCGTGCGTGAAAAGTTCGTCCATGCCGGGCATGCGCTGTGCCTCGTACGACGAGCGCGTGAACAGCAGGATCCGCACCGCGTACCAGCCGACCAGCAACAGCGCCATGGTCCACCACATGCGCTTCGCCAACAAGGCGCGGCGCCACCCCTCGACCGCCAGCGCGAAGGCCAGTGGGAACACCAGCAGCTGGTGATAG
>JAEUSV010000092.1 GCA_016788485.1 Flavobacteriales bacterium | reverse complement strand
GGAGTACCGGATCATCGATGACGACGCGCTGATCGCCCAGTTCCGGCCGCTGGAGCAGGAGGCGGTGAACGCGAGCGACCTGCGCATCGCCGTGAGCCAGGCCTTGGTGGACCATTGGCGGGAGCGGTACGCGTATGCCGGGGAAGCCCATGTGGTGATCCCGTGCACCTTGGGTAAGGAGGTGGCAACCCCACCTCACACCTCACACCTCACACCTCAGCCATCAAACCTCGCCACCACGTCGGTCCGTCTGGTGTACAGCGGCAGCACCGCCGGCTGGCAGTCCTTCGACCTGCTGAAGCCCTTGCTCATCCAGGTGCTCGATACGCAGCCGAACGCGCAGGTGCTCTTCCTCAGCAAGCGCGACGCGAACAACAGCGCCCTGGAGGCCGCCTACCCCGGTCGGGTGGCGGTGAAGTGGCTGGACCATGCCCAGGTGGCCGCGGCGCTCGCGGAATGTGACTTCGGTATCATGGTGCGCGAGCGGACCATCACCAACCGTGTCGCCAGCCCCACCAAGTTCGCCGAGTACCTGAGCAGCGGCCTGCGCGTGATCACCAACGAAGGCCTTGGCGACTTCAGCGCGCTGGTGAAGGCCCACGAACTGGGTCTGGTGGTGGTGGAGGGGAAGCCCTTGCCGGAGCTGAAGCCGGTGACCCCGGCGGAAAGGGTACGCCTGCGGGCCTTCGCCCTGCAGCACTTCACCAAGCAGGCGCACGATGCCAGCTACCGGGAAGTGCTCGAAGCCCTGGGTTGATCAGTTACAAGAACCACAAATGGACACGGGTGGACACAGATGGGATCACTGCTACCTCGCATGGTGATGTTGAGCCGCTCTGTGACGGCCGTTATCCGTGTCCATCTGCGTTCATCCGTGGTTGAACTTGCGGATCCGGAGGTGCGCATCGGTCGGCCAGCCGACCCGCTGTGCTCTTCCCCCTACTTTCGCGGTCGATGTCCAAGAAGGTCCTGATCACCGGTGGCGCGGGCTTCATCGGTTCCGCGCTCAGCAAGCACCTGCAGGAGCTCGGCCATGAGGTGTTCGTGCTGGACGACCTGAGCTTCGGCCGAAGGCCTCTGGCCGGCGTGCCCGACGGGCGCTTCTTCCAGGCCGACATCCGCGATCGAAAGGCCACGCAGGCCGTGTTCGACGCCACACGCCCCAACTGGGTGCTCCACCTGGCCGCTGTGCACTTCATCCCGTACTGCAACGAGCATCCGGTGGAGGCGGCCGACATCAACATCAACGGCACCATCAGCGTGCTCGATGCAGCACAGAGCAAGGGCAGCGTGGAGCAGGTGTTCGTGGCCAGCACCGCCGCGGTGTACCCCATCGCCGATGGCGCCATGCCCGAGGACGGTGCCTTGGGCCCCATGGACATCTACGGCACCACCAAGCTGGCCACCGAGAAGCTCGCGAGCGAGTTCCACCTGCGCACACGGATCCCCACGGTGGTGGGCCGCTTCTTCAACGCCTTTGGGCCGAACGAGACGAACCCGCACCTGTTCCCCACCATCCAGCGGCAGATCCTGGATGGCTCACGCACGCTGAAGCTCGGCAACCTCGACCCCAAGCGCGACTACATCCACACCGCCGACATGAGCCGCGCCATGAGTGCCCTGCTCAATGCGGGCATCACGGGTTACGACACCTTCAACATCGGCCGCGGCATCGAGTACAGCGTGCGCGAGATCGTGGAGGCCTTCGAGCGCCAGCTCGGCGAGAAGCTCACCATCGAGGTGGATCCCGCCCGCGTGCGCAAGGTGGAGCGCATGCACCTGCTCGCCGACGTGCGCAAGCTGAAGCAGGCCACCGGCTGGGAGCCGCAGTGGGGGATCGATGAAGGCGTTGCCACGTTATTGAAGGAGAATGTAGAATGAAGAATGTAGAATGTA
>JAEUSV010000007.1 GCA_016788485.1 Flavobacteriales bacterium | reverse complement strand
GTCCTTGGTGAAGAGGAAGTAGCGGCCCTCCTTGGGCTCGAAGCTGGCGCCGCCCACGGGCTCCTCGAAGAAGGTGAGCTGCCTGCGGTCGCCCCCGGGGAACTTCACGTAGTGGAACTGGTTGCTGTTGCCGAAGCGGGTAGTGATGAGCATCTCGCGCCGTAGCGGATGCCAGTCGGCCAGCCCGGCGCCGCGCGCCTCGGTGTACGCACGCACCTCGCCCACCAGGCTCAGCGGCAGGGGCGGAATGCCCTCCACGGTGAGGTTGTCGCGCACGGGGATGCTGCCTGTTTGGGCGTGCGTGGCCGTGGCCGCGAGCAGCAACGCGGTGGCAAGGAGGTAGGGCTTGGTCATGGGCGAGGGATGGGTGCGGTACAAGGATAGGGAAGGGGAGCGGGCGGGGGGCGTGCGGGTGCTGGCCATGCTTGGCCCCGTGGCGCGCGCATGGTCCCCCGAAGCTATCGTGCTGAGGCACGAAGCATCTCCAATAGCCAACTGCCAAGGGCAGCCCGCTCCACGGCGTTGGCGGATCCTTCGTCCCGAAGTCTCGGGACTCAGGATGACAGTGGTGTCAAGTGGGCTGCCTCCGCAAGCTGTCATGCTTGCCCCGTGGCTTCCGGGGGCGCACCCCCCCAAACGCAGCAACCCCCGCTTGTGGCGGGGGCTGTTGCAGAAGAAGATGGATCCCAGCGCGTGCGGACGGTCGGGCCGCGCGCTGCCGAGGACTCAGGCGGCGGCGCGCACCACGGCCGGGTCGCTGTAGCCGCTCACACCCGCGGCGCAAACCGCGTTCACGCGGAACCAGTAGAACTTGTTCGGGTCCAGGTCCGTGGCCAGGAAGCGGCTCTTCGTGGTCACCCCGATCAGTTCCCAGTTGGCCTCCACGTTCGGGTCGCCGCTGGTGCAGTAGATCTGCTTCATGCGGCTGCCGTACGCGCACTTGAAGGTGATCAGCGCCTGGCCCTGCTTGTCCGTGGGGCGCGCCACCAGCTTCGTGGGCGGGGGCACCAGGCCGATGGGGCTGGGCTCCTTCGCGGCCGGGAAACCGCTGCTCAGCGCCACGTCGCGGTCGCCGTTGCTGGCGCTGTTCACGTACTGGCACTCCGCCACCAGCAGGTCGCGCAGCTCGCGGGCCAGCGTGTTGCGCTTGGCCACCAGCACGCGGTCGCCGTTCACCGCCGGCGGTATGGCCGCCTCCAGCTTCTGCCGCGCCGTGGTGATGTCGCTCAGCTTCGGGGAGGGGTCGGGGAAGCTGGCATTGCCGTTCATCGCGGTCTCCACCACAATGCTGTACTGCACGAGTTCGTCGGCGTTCTTCTTCGAGAGGTCTGCTTTTACGAGGTTCATGACTTTTCAGGTTTTCTGTGATCGCGGTGCGCTAGGCCGCAGTTGCGCTTTGGATCACCGGGCCGTCACGGATGGATGATCCGGGCCCTTTCACGACTGCCAGGGGGGCGCGTGTTCACCCCGCTTTTCCACAAGGGGGGTACCGTTCGTCCCACTTTGCAGCAACGGCGGGATTTTCCTTGTGCATAACCCCGCGCACGGTCAGCCGCGTGCTGCCATCCTGGCAACACCTGTTGCACTGCATTTTGCGTTCGCAGTGCATCGGATGCCAACGGATGTGCATCAGTTGGCATCCGGTGTGCATCGGTCGCCGTTCAGTGTGCATCAGTTGCCATCCGGTGCGCAGCGGTTGCCATCTGGTGTGCATCGCTCCTCGTTCAGTGTACATCGGTTGTCGTCCGGTGTGCATCGGTCGCCGTGCCGTGTGCGTCGGTCGCCATCCGGTGTGCATCCGTTGTTATCCGGTGTGCATCGGGCGCCGTTCAGCGTGCATCGGTCGCCATCCGGTGCGCATCGGTTGCCGTTCAGTGCGCATCGGTCGCCGGCCGGTGCGCAGCGTCCGCGCGCAGTTGCGCGGTATTCCGCAGCGCTGCACGGCCCGCAGGGCAGGGCCATGCGCGTAGAACATACGATTTCCGCCGCACCTGTGGTAGGGTGTTTTTCACACTCCCGGCACCGTCTTTTTCACCTTGCACAGGCCCCGCGTTCGCGAACCTTTGGGGGCCATGTGGTTGCATGGCCTCGGGGTGCGCTGGCCCCCGATCGATCGCCCGGTGCTGGGCCTGTTGCGCCGGGGCGGCACGCCGGTGTGCGGCGGCTTTCTGGTACCGGCCTCGCGCCATGGGCACCCCGCACGCACGCTGCTGCACCACCTGGTGTGCGCCCTGCACCCGCTGCGCCCCACCACCACCGCCTGCGCCGTGCACCGCCGCCACCCGCCCACCGGCCTGCAGCTGGCGCCCGGCCAGCCCCTGCACCTGTGCCTGGTGGCCGCCACCGCCACGCCCGCGCCCGCTTTTTACCTGCGCCGCTGGCTGCTGCTGCCCTGCCCGCGCCACCACGCCCGCTGGGCGCCCGAGCCCGGCTGGTTGCCCCTGCACCCCGCGCACTGCCACCTGCTGGCCGCCACCCCGCTGGGCACCACCGGCCTCACCGAGCACCATTACGCTCTGCACCTGCCGCACGAGCCGCCGCCCACCCCCGCGCCCTGCGCCCACATCTGGCACGCACCGCCCGCGCTGCCGCCCCCCGGCGCCCCCTGCATCGCGCAGGTGCTGTGGCAGCGCCGCCAGGTGCAGCAGGCCCTGCTGCTGCACCACACCGGCACCGGCTGGGTGCCCACCCACGGCACGCTGTCCCCGCGCCCCTTCACCGTGCTGCGGTGGGCCACCCTGCACCCCGGCGAGCCCGATGCGGCCACGGCGTAGGCGCACCCTCCCGGCATCCTCCCACTGCTTGCTGCCATTCACGATCGTGCGCACGCGTTGGCAAGCATCGGCGGGGCGCCTCGCGGCCCCAGGGGGTACTACCTTGCCCCCATGCCTGCCAACGGCCCCTGGCATTCCCCGCCCGACCAGCCCACCGATGGGCGCCGCCTGTGCATCGTGCTCGTCCACTTCGGCAAACTGAACAAGCAGGAATATCTGCTGCTGCATTGGAACGCGCCCGAGTGGCGCTTTCAGGATGGTACCCGGCTTAGCCGCGACAACTATGTGGTGCGGTGGGCCTACCTGGAGCTGGAGGCCCCCGGCGCCCGGCGGTAGGGGTGTTCAGGCCTGTTCTGGCGCCGGCGCCAGCATCCGCGCATCCACGTGGGCCGCCCAGCGCTGCCCAGGGCCGGGCTTGGCATCCATGGGCTCCATGGACCTGATCACAATGCTGTACCGGTAGGGGCCATGGGCCAATTCGTTGATGCCGATCACGCGCCGGGGATCGGCGCGGAACAGGTCCACCACCAGGCGCGCGATCGTGTTGCGCTCGGCCGGGCCGAAACGCTCCATGGCCGCCACCGGCATGCCGGCATGGGTCACCACCGTTACATGCCACCGGTGGGGGTACACCACACCATGCAGCACCAACGGCGCATCAATGGGCCTGCAGGTATGGCGGGTGCGCTCTTCCGCCAAGGCCTTGGTGCCCTGTAGCAGCTCCCACACCGTGTGCCGCAACCACATGGGCCCAAGGTAAAAGGTGGGTTTTCAACGTGCGGTGCTTGGGGGCCTTGGTAGGGTGGCCGCACAGCGGAATGGCAGCAGGCCATCAAGCCTCAAGGCCTACAAGCTTGAAAGCCTGAATGCTCCTCGGCCTGGGCCAATGGCCTGTGGGCTCAGGGGCCTCAGGCCGCCTCTGGCGGAAAGGCCCACAGGAAGCTTGATGCCTTGTCACTTGGAACTTGTCCCTTGAAGCTTGAATCGCCTCGGCCTGAGCCAATGGCCTATGAGCTCAAGGGCTCAAGGCCGCCTCCGGCGGAAAGGCCATCAAGCCGACAAGCCTCTTGGCCTACAAGCCTTCAAGCCTGAATGCGCGTTGGCCTGGGCCAGTGGCTTCTGGGCTCAGGGGCTCAAGGCCGCCGGAGGCGGATAGGTCTATAGGCGGCTTGATTACTTGTCACTTGTTACTTGACACTTGAAGCTTGAAAGGGCCTCTTGGCCTACAAGCCTGAAAGCCTGAATGCACCTCGGCCTGGGCCAGTGGCCGATGGGCTCAGAGGCTCTATGCCGCCCCCGGGTGATACCCCGGGGCGGGCTAGGCGGAAAGGCCATCAAGCCAACAAGCCTCAAGGCCGACAAGCCTGAAGGCCTGAATGCACCTAGGCCTAGGCCAGTGGCCGATAGGCTCAGAAGCTCAGGGCCGCCAGAGGTGGACAGGCTTAGGGTCTTGCGGCCATCGAGCCCTTGGCTTTTTCAAGTCGACCTGCTCAAGCGCATGAAGTCGGTTGCATAAGCCTTCTTCAAGACCCTATCCAGCTTGTCATTGCTTAGGTGACAACTCCGCCAAGGTAGGCCACTCCCGCAGAAGCACTGCTCCGGTATTCCCGGTGTCTTCACCCCACTAAGGAATTCCAAACGACGAAGCACTTCACCCTGGGGGCACTTCCACTCGTCCAAGTAGTACTCCCATATTCCTTGCACACCATGGGCGAACTCTCCGTTGAGATAATCTCCCGTCCGCTCTTTATACAGATGGTTGGCAAGGAATGGTAACGCCGACCGATCAAGCCAATCCAACAGAGAGGCACGCCCCATGTACTTGCGCAACTCGCTCACCTCTGGACCTAGGCATAAGCTACCGTCATTGTTCACGTGCCAGTCTGCCTCTTGCTTTATACGACGCTGGTCCTCGAACAACACGGGCGGGGCCTGGGGATAAGCCGAGGGGAACAGGATCGTCACTAAAAAACTACCCCAACGCACACCCTCATCATCGATGACCTCAAGCTGACCATGCAACCGTGTTCGGCCACTTGAAAGAAAGGGCGGCCCAAGGCCTGGATGCTTTCCATGTGCAGTCAGGACATCGGTTAGGATGGCCCGGTCCACAATGAAGCTCACCATCGATAAGGCTTTGCCTGGCTGCCGATGACCTTGACCAAGGGCTTAGCCTCTTCCTTCAAACGAGGCGGTTCAGTGCAAGGGAACCGAACACCGAGGTGCTTGCGCCACAGCGCGCACGCCTCGTGGTTCATGGTTGCGTTGAATGCCCGCTCTCCATCAAATACCAGAGCGCGTAACCGGCCCATGAAGTACTGCCGTTGTGCGTCGCTGTAATTGGCGAACAAGTCCTCACCTTGGGGCGTGGTTGGCCGGTGGCATTCGAATCGCTGGTTCAAGGTGCTGAACATGCGTTGCATGGTCCGAAGGAATGCCGCATCGTCATTGCCATCACGAACGAAATTGTTGACCACAAGGATCGTAAGGCACACCCCGGCGGGCATGTCATCTTTCCCTTGTTCATCCGCCCATGCCTTCACATAACGCACCAGTCGGCGGAGCTGATCGTCCGTCTTACGCATATCCTCCTTCCACCTCTCATAATCTGGTCGTAGTGCCTCCTGGATAAGGTAGTCCATCCGGAAGCCGGAGCGCGTATGGCTCTCGAACCACTCAATGAACTCCAAGGGGTTGCTCTCAGTCCAGCCATCCTTCTTGTGAGCCAGGTCCGGGTGGGAGTAGCTTCGGTAGTAGATGGGCAGGTCCACATGATACTGCCGCACATACCGCACTCGCACACACGTGTCCTTGTCGAACACCTCATGGGTCTGGTCTTTAACAGCCTCCAGGATCGCGGCATGGTAGGCGTGCGGGGTTGCACGCTCATCGCGGTTTTCATCCCCGATGAAGTAGACACCAAGATCCAGGTCGAACTCGTTCTCACCCACAGGATTGACAATGGTGTCCATTACGAAGGACCCTTGCGAGCGGAAAGTGGGCAGAATGGTGATCCCGTTCGTCGTGAACTGGCGTTCGATAGTGGCCTGGATCGCATTGCGGGATTGGCGCAACGAGTTGCGCCTGTCGTCGCTTAGCCGGATCGCCTTGTTGAACTGGTTGAATTCGAGCGTACAGTTGGCCATGTCCTTCGTTGTTGTTCGGTTACTGGTTCTGCACCGGTCGCAGTTCCATGCTTCCCATGGTTTTGCGATTGGTGTAGTAATGTCCTTTAAGCGCACCTGTCGCGAGGTCCAGGTCTAGCACGGCGATCCCATCATGCGCGGTCGTGGTACCGGTCACACGCTCCCCTTCGTTCCTGTACTGCATGCACAGCTGCCAGCTGCCGTGCCCATCGGTATCGAACAGGTCCGCATGGGTGGACCTTGAGCGCGTATCTTCTTGCCGGGCGTCTCCAATCGCCCTGAACGAGCATTGGACGGAGATGCTCGTGGCTCGTTGTTTGACCACTGCCTGCACGTCCTTCGCACGTTCTTCACCGTCGTACACGTAGCGGATCGTACCGGTGTATTCGCCACGAACCACTGGTACGTTCACCAACCAGTTGAAAACCGGAAAACGCCACAGCAAACGGTCATGCAAGGCCAAGAAGCCACCTACGACTGAGACGACGGATATGCCTCCGGTCCAGCCGTGGTGCTCCCATCCATGACCCTGGGCCCATGTGGATATCTTGATGACCAGTGTTGATAACAGCAGTATGACCAGTATCAGCGGGGTGGTTCGATAGTGATGAAGCATGTGCTTGCGATGGTTATTGGGTTCAGGCTTGCACACCAAGGTTCGTGTTGCATACGTTTGACGCGTGTCGCCAAAGATACACTCATGCGCCACTAATGCAACTGTTGCGTTGGTGTAACATTTCAACAACCATGTCCAAGGAGCTGAACACTGAACTGCTGGCCACCATGATCCGCAAGAAGCGTGGGGACCTAGGGCTCCGTGCTGCTGCTGATGAAATAGGGGATATCAGTGCACCGACATTGTCTCGAGTAGAGGCCGGAAACGTACCGGACGTGGATACCTTCCTCAAGCTCTGTCGTTGGCTGGGCATGGATCCCAGCACGTTCGCATCTGACCCCGGCGCACGATCGCATGCTGCTGCGGCCAAGGTCAGCAAGCGCGATATAGTGATCACCAACCTCCGGGCTGACAAGACCCTTGACAAGAAGGTGGTGAATGCCTTGGTGGAGATGATCGAGGTGGCCTACAAGTTCACCCCGGGTAAGTAGTGGCCTTCAAGAGCGGCATACTACCACGGGGCTTCAAGGCCCAAGCGGAGCGGCTCGCGGTACGCTACCGCGAGGAATTGCGCTTGTCCAAGTTCGACCCATTGGATGCGTTCAAGCTTGCAGCACATCTTGAGGTTTTGGTCATTCCTGTTTCTGCGCTGAAGCTGCCTCCGGAATGCCTTGGCCACCTGCATGGTACCACATTGAAGAAGGCCCAGTGGTTCGCCATGACGATGATCGGCGAGGACGGTTCGAAGCGGGTCATCCATAATGACAGCGTGGCACCGACACGCCAGCAAAGCGACATCATGCACGAGCTGTCGCATATCATCTGCCAGCACGAACACGAAGGCGAGGACTACAGCTTCGGGTTCCCAGTACGCAAGTACAATACTGGACACGAGGCACAAGCGGAGTGTCTAGGGGCTACACTGCAGCTACCCAAGCCCGCCCTGCTTTGGAAGACCAAGGCCGGACATACACCAGAGGAGATCGCAGAGCACTATACAGCCAGCCCTGCGATGGTGCGTCGCCGGCTGGGGGAATCAGGAGTGAGCCGAATTAGGCAATACAAGCCCATCAACCCATAACCGAATCATTGTTCCGGCATCCATGCCAACGCTACAGTTCAAAGGCAAGTCCTTCGTGCAGAACCACCACCTGGCGGTGAAGTTCCACCAGCTCGTGGGCGTGAAGGGCAAGAGCCTTACCGATAAGGTCTCGCTCCACGACAACCTGATCGTGCAGGGCGACAACCTGAAGGCACTGAAGGCCCTGCTGCCCACCTACGCTGGCAAGGTGAAGTGCATCTACATCGATCCGCCCTACAACACCGGCAACGAGAAGTGGGTGTACAACGACAACGTGAACAGCCCCATGATGCAGGAGTGGCTGGGCAGCGTGGTGGACAAGGACGACCTCACGCGCCACGACAAGTGGCTCTGCATGATGATGCCGCGCTTGAAGCTGCTGAAGGAGCTGCTGGCCGAGGACGGGGCGATCTTCGTGAGCATCGATGACAATGAGCAACATGTGATGCGTGTCCTCATGGATGAAGTGTTCGGTCAGCACAACTTCGTCGCGAACATCATCTGGCAGAAGAACTTCTCACCTCGCAATACGGCGAAATGGTTCTCAGAAGATCATGACTATCTGTGCTGCTACGCTAAGAACAAAGACCAATGGGCGCCGCAACTTCTCGACCGCACAGAGGAGCAGTTGAAGATGTACTCTAACCCGGATAACGACCCAAGGGGGCCCTGGACGTCAGGTGACATAAGCGCGCGCAATCCTTACGACAAGGGGAGGTACTCGGTAAAGGCACCGAGTGGCCGGGTGATCAAAGGACCACCCGCAGGTCGTTATTGGACTATTAGTGAGGACAAGTTCAAAGAACTCGATAGGGAAGGTCGAATCTGGTGGGGAGAAGACGGGAACAATGCACCACGGCACAAGCGTTTCCTGAGCGACGTGAAAGAGGGAATCGTCCCGCGGACGATTTGGCTGCACTCAGAAGCAGGCAATACGCAAGAGGCCAAGAAGGAGATCAATGACCTTCTCCAGTTCGAGGAAGAGCCTTTCCAGACTCCTAAACCTTCTAAGCTCCTTGCACGGCTGCTAAGCATAACGACGAGTAATGAGGACATTGTACTCGACTCCTTCGCTGGCAGCGGCACTACGGCCCACGCGGTACTGAAGCTGAACAAGGAGGACGGCGGCAACCGCCGTTTCATTTTGGTGGAGATGGAGGACTATGCTGACAGCATTACCGCCGAGCGGGTGCGCCGCGTGATCAAGGGCGTGCCCAAGAGCAAGAACTTCCAGGAGGGCACCGGCGGCTCGTTCAGCTACTTCAAGCTGGGCCCGCCCATCGAGATGGAGCACATCCTGCACGGCGACCGCCTACCGAGCTACGAGGAGCTTGCGCGCTACGTGTACTACACCGCCACGGGCGAGGAATTCAACGCGGAGGACATCAGCGGCGACCCGAAAAAGCCCTTTATCGGAACCAGCAAGCACTACCTCGGCGGCGTGTACCTCTTCTACGAGCCGGACATGGGCTACTTGATGGACCGGGCCTTCACGCTGGACATGGCCCGCGCCCTAGGCAAGCACAACAACAAGCGCCGCCTCGTCTTCGCGCCCATGAAGTACCTGGATCAGGACTACCTGGATGAGATGCGCATCGACTACAGCCAGTTGCCGTTCGAGATCTACAAATTCAAAGGGGTATGACCCTGAAACACTGCAAGACGAATGAGCACGCATATTGACATTGCCCTTATCATCGCGGCCATCACCGAGAAGCGGCGGTTGGTCATCACCGTGGAGCACGGGTTGGGTGGTACCGTCGAGATCCGACTAGACCCTTACATCTATGGAGAGGATACTTACCAGCGTGCATTCGTGTGGGGTCTCAACAGTTCACTGCACTGTTACAAGTATTACCTGGACTGGGTGAAAGCGGTTCGGCTGGAAGGAGGTCGCTTCAAAAAGGATAAGAACGCGGTTTATTACTACGCCATGGAGGAAGAGCACCATGTGCGGTTGGAGGACCCCGCCATCGAGTGCCAAGTCTACTCGCACCTTGCGGGTTTGCCCGAACAGGAGGTTGCTACTGCGATATTGTCCGGAAAGCCTTAGGCGCAAATGCAACTCAAGGATTATCAGCAGCAGACCATTGCCACAGTGCGGCAGTACCTGGAGGCTTTGGCCACC
>JAEUSV010000005.1 GCA_016788485.1 Flavobacteriales bacterium | reverse complement strand
GCGTTCACGGGCATCCACGCCAAGTGCTTCGTGCTCATCGGCGAGAACGAGTCCTACACGGTCGTCACCACAGCGAACCTCACGCGCAACAAGCGCATCGAGCTCTACGTGGTGGATACCCATGCCCACGTGGCCAATGGATACGCGAGCTGGATCACCGATACCATCAACGCCCACCAGCATGGACGGCAGTAAGCTCCTGGAGGATTACGAGTACCTGGGCGCTCAGCTGTACACCGACGAACGGCTGGCTATCATCCTGGAAGTGCCGCTTCTGGAGCTCAGGGATGAATTGCGTGCCGGACGATCCGATCGAGCACGTGCCATTCTGAAGGGCCGCCTGAACCGAGAAACAGCCATCCGCGAATCCATCCTGGACATGGCCACGCGCGGGAGCAGCCCCGCTCAGGCCATGGCCATGGAAATGCTGAAGAAGCTCGACTCATGATCTACACGAACGAGAACCTGCAGGCCATCATCCAGTGGATGGGCTCCGGCGGCGTTCTGGACCTTCCACCGAAACAAAAGGAGCTGTTCATGCGTGCTCAGCTCGCCTACCAGCTCGTACTCGAGTACCGCTCGGACAAGGTGGCCCTGCAGCACATGAAGGCCCACTACGGTGCGGCCTACAGTGAAAGCACGTGCCGGCGAGACCTGCACGCCGCCAAGACGCTCTTCGGCTACAGGGACCCGGGCACGTGGGAGTTCACCTCGGGCATGGTGATCGACTGGGCGCTGGAGATGATGGTGAAAGCCCAGAAGGCTGGCGACATCAAGGGCTGGTCCCAGGTGGCCATGGTGCTCTACAAGTTCGGCGGTGGCGACAAGGCGCATGAGCGTCCGTTCGACCCGGCCACCCTGAACAACCCAGTGCCGCGCGAGATCGTGTTCGACCCGCGCCTGGTGGGTGCCAAGGACGACCCGCAGCTGATGGAGAAGCTCGTCGCCTTGCTTGGCGAGAAGCGCATGAAGGGCGTTCACATCCCGGAGCTGCCTGCAGCCGACTACGAAGAACTCCCCCGCCCCGATGAAACGCCAGGTTGAGCGCGTCCACTACAACGGCCCGCAGCTCGAGGCGATGCTGGTGCGAGCCCAGGAGGAGTACCACGTGGCCGGCCGTGGCGCCGGTAAGACCGACGGCATCCTCGCTGAGCGGCTCGAGTACAACGCCTTCGCCATGCCCCGCAGCATGGGAGGCATGATCGGCCCCAGCTACTACAAGATGCTCACGCAGTTCCTGCCCAAGATCCGCAAGGGCCTGGAGCGTCTCGGGTACACCGAAGGCCTGCACTACTTCGTAGGGAGCAGGGCCCCGAAGGCATGGCGATGGGAGATCCCGATCAGCGCTCCGTTCCGGTGGGATACGACCATCCACCTGAAGTGCGGCAGCGGGGTGCAGCTCATCAGCCAGGATAGACCCACATCGAGCTCAGGCGTGGACCTCGATTACCTCCTCGGGGACGAAGCACGCTACCTGAAGTACAAGATGATGGAGGAGGAGACCTTTCCCGCGATCCGCGGTAACCATGGTCGATTCGGCCATCTGTCCGTGTACGGATCGATGGTGTTCACCACCGACCGACCTCGCACGCCAGGTGGTAGGTGGATCCTGGAGAAGCGCGAGCGAATGGACCAGCGCGTGATCGAGACCATCAAGTCCGCCTCTCTCGAGATCTGGAAGATGCGCACTGCCATCCGCACTGAGCGCCTGGCAGAATCCACGGTGCGCGAGTATGGTGTGCGCATTCGTCGCTTCGAAGAGCTGCTGAACCATCTGCGCAAGGGCACCGTGTACTACAAGGAGTGGTCAGCACTGGACAACATCCACGTGCTGGGCTATGAGTACCTGCGGAAGGAAAAGGAGCGCCTGAGCGACTACGAATTCCGCATCAGCATCCTGAACGAGCCCATCGACCGTGTTGAGGGCGGCTTCTATCCTGAGCTGGACGAGGAGAAGCACACGTACGAAGCCCATGCCATCGACTACATCGAGAAGGTGCGCGACCAATGGGAGAAGCTGGAGAACCGCGACTGCAGGCACGACGCACGCCTGGTGAAGACCCTGCCGATCGACATCGCCTTCGACTACGGATTCAGCTTCAACTGCTGTGTGATCGGTCAGCTCTTCGGCGACCGCTACAGCGTGGACAACTGCCTGTACGTGAAGGCGCCGATGAAGATCCGCCACCTGGTCGATAAGTTCCACGATTACTACCAATGGCACGGCACACGCGACATCAACTTCTTCTACGACCACACGGCCATTGGTGGTGACGCCTCACGTGAGTACACCTTCTCCGAGGAGATCATACGTGAGCTCACCTCGAAGGGATGGAAGGTGAACCCTGTGTACATCGGCCAGGCGCCAGCGCATCACGACAAGTACCTGTTCTGGTCCAAGCTCCTAGGCTCCACCGAGGAAGTGCTGCACCAGGAAGGGTTGCCGAAGGTTGAGTTCAATGCCGACAACTGTGAGCCGCTACTTCTCAGCATGAGCTTGGCACCAGCTCGTCAGCTGAAGAACCGGTTCGAGAAGGACAAGACCTCGGAAGGTCGTGAGGGCGACCAGGCCGAGGCAACGCACCTCAGCGACGCCGGCGACACCCTGATGTGGGGCAGGTTGAACATCGGCGGGGAGGACGTGCCAATGCCCCTTGGCTCCGTGTACGGGGCACGCTGAGCTGCAGCACAACATCGTGATCGGATGCGGACCCTGCAGGGGCCCGCGGCATACAGGGGCCGGCGCCAATAGGCGCCGTGGATCCTATTGCAATAGGCGCCCCAGCGGCTGACACCATATATCGCCCAAACCCCGACCAGCAATTGCCAACCGGGGACAGGGCGCGGCGCGGTCTGCGACGCATTGAGGGGGCTACGAAGCCCCCCGCGAAGGCCTAACACATTGAATCCCTGCGAGTTGCCGCACCGTACTTTGAAAGAGGCGAAAATCAAGGGCCGGAGGCCAACCGTTGATCCCAGGCGACTCCTTTCTTCTTGGCTTGAGGCCCAAGAAGAAAGGAGCAAAGAAGAAGGCCAACGAAGAGGTGCGTTCGCTTCCACCCACCCACCCGCAGCGAACGCGGCGCGGCCCAAGTCCCGAGGGGATGCCGGCCAGGTCCATTACCGAGGCAAGCCGGCCCGGGGCCGCGCCGGCTCCGCGGTGGCCACCAGGCTGTTCGGTGCCGTACCGCGGTGGGGCCGTAGTTGCCAGCGGTGGCCCGCTGTGAGGTAGTGGCGCACTCGCGGCTGCCCGCGGCCGCACCATCGCCCACACCGATGATGTTCGGCGTGCTTCGTGCCCGACGCATGCCCCGTTGCCGCTTTGTGGTTCGGGTCAGCCCGAGAACCACGGCGAAGTACGCAGCACGGAACCCCCACCGGTGAACCTGCCTCAAGCCCTTTCGCGGCATAGCCTGCGCCTGCGGAGGGCAACCTGTGCGCGTGGTGGTGATGCTACCACGTGCTCGGGTGCCCTCCGTTCTCGGTATTCCACGGTGGCTTGCTGCTGGTGAACCCGCGCTGCCTGTGTACTGCCATGGTTCATCAGTCTAACCCAAAAACCACAAAGACCATGGCAACGAAGCAGTTCATCGGACACGGAAAGAAGCACACCGAATTCGACATCATCGATGTGGTGGTGGCGATGGAGAAAGCGACCCCGTTCATCTACGAGTACGAGGGGAAGCACTACCTCAAGTTCAGCGTGGCCAGCCGCCGGGAGGCCAGCAACTACGGAGCCACCCACGCGGTGTACGTACGGCAACCCGAACAGCAGCCCGTGGTGGCCGAACCCGCCGCGGAGCCGCGCAAGGGCCGCCGGAAGAAAGCCGGCAAAGCCTGATCGGTGAAAGGACCAGGGCCTGGGGCATCCCCCCGGGCCTTGGGCCGCTGTAGAGAGAGAACTACAGGAACCGCCAATGCTCGATCGTTAGGGGCATTGGTGTGGCCAAAGTTGGGCCGCCGATCGGAATGCTCTCAACCCAACGCTCCGGTACAAGCAAGGAATGCTCGCACGGCCTTCGCGGCACGGGAAAGTTGCCGCGAACCCCGTGCGATTCCTCCTTGCGCTTATCCGATCGACGGCCCTGGGGAAGGCCAAACCAATTCCCCAGAAGCAATGTCGAACGAGAGACCGGAGCAGAAGATCCCTGAAGTATCCCTGAAGTACAGTTTCAACCCGAAAGGCCTGGAGCGGCCATTGGTAAGCACCAGCAGCACCTGTTACGAGATGCTGCGCGAGGCTTTCGAGCCCTACATGGAGCTCCAGGAGACCTTCGTGGTGCTGTTACTGGACCGGGGCAACCGGGCCAAGGGCTGGTACCGTGCCAGCACCGGAGGCCTGCATGGAACCGTGGCCGACCCGAAGCTCATCTTCGCCGTGGCCTTGAAGACCCTGAGCAGTGCCATCATCCTGGCGCACAACCATCCCAGCGGGCAGCTCAGGCCCAGCGAAGAGGACATCCGGCTGACCCGCAAGATGGTGGAGGCCGGAAAGTTCCTGGAGATCGCGGTGCACGACCATGTGATCGTGACCACCGGAGGCTACTACAGCTTCGCCGACAACGGGATGCTGTAGGGGTACCCCTCCGTGTAGTTTGAACGCCGATCCGGGCCGTGAACCTTCGCGGCCATGGATCGGCGTGCTGCGCTCCAACGCATCTACCAGGTGGACGAGCAGGGGGCCTATGTGCCCTGCGACGTGACCTTCTGCACGCTGAGCCTTACCCGCAGGACAGGAGGCGACATCAAGACGGTGAAGGCCGTGGTGCCCACCGGCAGCATGGTGGACCTGCAGCGGAACCGCATGATCAACCTGGTGCCGGCGGCGGACCGAGGCCAGCGCCGCGGCACCGAACAACACGTGCACCTGGCCCTGCTGCTGGCCGTGAACGGCGAATACATCAACTGATGGAGACCCAGGGCGAACTCGTGTACGGAGGCGACATGCCGGTGGGCGTGGTGTACCACAAGGGACGCCAGGCGCTCTTCACCACACGGATCGCGAGCAGCGAAGTACCGAAGCCCAGCGAGGTGGTCCTGGAGAACCAACGCAGCCAGGGCCTGGCCTTCTGGGGGGAGTACGACAACCAGTTCCCCCAGAAGGTGATCGCCGACATTGAGACGAGCGACATCATCGAGACGGTGATCGACTGGAAGGCCCGGACGCTCGTTGGTGAAGGGGTGATGTACGGCAACCTGGTGGAAGGCCCTGGCGGCAGCCAAGTGCTGAAGCCGATGCAGAACCTGGAGATCGAACGCTGGCTGCGCCGCACCAACTTCGACCTGTTCGCCTACGAGGCTTCGCTGGACTTCTACCGGTACGCCAACGCGAACGCCGAGCTGCAGCGCAACCTGGGCGGTGAGGCCGTCGGCATCTTCTCGCAGGACCAGAGCTGGCTGCGCTACGGACAGAACGACCTGAAGACCGGCCTGATCGACAAGGCCTACCTGTGCGCCGAATGGAGCACGGTGACCGACCTGAAGAACAAGGGCAAGGTGATCCCCCTGGAGGCCCTGGACCCCTACTACGACGTGGTGGGCCAACTGAAGGAGAGCCGCCAGTACCGCCACATCATCCCCCTGCGCCTGCAGACCGCGGGCCGTAAGTACTACGCCCTGGCGCCGTGGAACGGACTGCGGGCCAGCGGATGGCTGGAGCTGGCCGTGGCCATCCCCAAGATGAAGCTGCGCCTGATCAAGAACATGATGGCCATCCGCTACTGGATCGAGATCGCGGACAGCTACTGGCCGAAGAAGTTCGGTGAGCAGGCCTGGAAGGACGCCACCGACGAGAAGCGGAAGAAGTGGATCAACGAGGAGGTGGCCGCGTTCGAGCAGCTCATGGCGGGCGAGGAGGAAGCCGGCGTGCCCAAGGCGCTGATGACGCGCATGACCGAGCAGAAGCACAGCGGGGAGCTGACCAGCCTGTGGAAGGTGAACCCGTTGAAGCTGGAGCTGGCGCAGGGCGCCTACGTGGAGGACAGCCAGGAGACCGACTACCACATCGTGCGCGGCCTGGGCGTGGACCCGGCGCTGGTGGGCATCAGCCCGAGCAAGGGCGGACAGAGCCCCGGAAGCGGTAGCGCCGATCGCGTGAAGCGCACCAACTACCTGCTGGGAGCCCGCCCCCATGGCACACGCCTGCTGAGCGTGATGGATGCCGTGAGCGAGCTGAACGGATGGAACACCAAGTACAACAACGGCATGCCCCTCACTTGGACGTTCCGCAGCCTGCACGTGGCCACGCTGGACCGCACCCAGCAGGTGGCCGCAGAGGACCGCATCAACCCCGACACCGAGAATGGCGCTGTTCAAAACAACTGAGGACCTGCGCACGGTCTTCCCGGCCCGGCTGACGCTGGAGATCGACGACCTGCTGCCCACGCTCGAGCGCGTGGAGAAGGACTACCTGGTGGAGCAGGTGCTGGGCGAGCAGCAGTACAACGAGCTGCATGTGGCCTACCAGGCCGGCACGATCACCAACGGCGACCGCTTGGACGACCTGCTGCAGAAGTGCCGCGTGCCCGTGGCCGAGCTGGCGGTGATGCACTACGCCGACGGCGGAAGCCTGCAGCTGAACAGCACCGGGCTCACCGTGGCCAGCGAGAACGTGGCCAGCATCAACCGGATCGAGCGGTACAAGCATGAGCGCAAGCTGGCCGGCTTCAGCGGGCTGGCCGGACTGCTCGGCTTCCTGCAGGCCCGCGTGAGCGACTTCCCGCTGTGGGCCAGCAGCACGTTCGCCGCCTATGGGAAGGGCCTGCTGCGCACCACTGCACAGTTCAACCATGCGGTGTACATCGCCAACGACCACTGGCTGTGGTGGCGGATGCGCCACATCCAGGACCGGCACCAGGACGCCGATAGCCGCATCGCGGCCACCCTGTGCAGCCCGGACCTCTACAACGAGCTGGTGACCCAGAGCAACGCCGGCGATGCGTTCAGTGCAGCGAACAAGAAGCTGATGGCCTTCGTGCGGCCCGCGATCGCGCACCTGACCATCGCCGAGGCCGTGACCGAGCTCGCCCTGCAGAAGGATGAGCGCGGCGTGTGGAGCTGGGTGCAGCTGAGCGCCGCCGATGTGGCCGCGGGGCCCGCCCCGGCCAGCGCCAAGATGCTCGACGCCTGGCAGGAGTACCACACCAAGCGGGCCAACGAGTTCATAGAAGGCCTCGGCAAGAAGCTGCTGGAGCTGGCCAAGGCGGGCGACCTGCCCTTGTACGCCGCCAGTACCTGCTACGCCGAGCGCACCGCCGCCGACCAGCCCACCAAACCGGACCCCACCCGCCGCGTGGGCAACTTCATCTGAGGCATGCGCACCGCGATCGCCGCCCTGATCAGCCTGTGGCAGAGCGCTCCACGCGACCTGCGCCGCGCGCTGCTCTACGTGGCCGTGGCCGCGGCCGTGCCTGCAGGCTGCGTGATCGCCGTGCAGTTCTGGGCCAGCGGCTACATCCAGGAGCGGCTTGACCTGGTGGGCACCAAGGCTGACATGACCGCCCAGATAGACGACCTGAAGGCGGAGACCGCACAGCACACCGCCCTGGTGGTGAACACGGCCCTGGCCAACTACACCGACAGCCTGAAGGCCGTGCGCAGCGCCGCCGAGGACACGATCCTGCGACCCATGCTGCAGACGCTGGTGGACCTGAACCGCCGGGTGGCCCGCGTGGAGCGCATGCAGGGCCTTACGAACGCCAGCATCAACGCACTGCACACCGATGCGACCGCGCAGCTGGAGCGCCTGGCCGCACAGCAGAGCAACGCGAGCGCCGAGCAGAACGTGCTGCAGGCCCTTGAACGACTCAACACCCGGCTGGATGCGATCGAGGGCACCCAGGCCGAGATCCAACAACGCCTGAACCGCACGAACAAGCAGAAATTCTGATGGCCGCTCAACACCAACGCACGTTCATCCTGCTGCTGTGGCTGAAGCAGTGGGCCGAGCCCGAGCTCCGACGCTCGAATCGGCTGTTGAAGCAGGCCAACGACCAGCTGGACCACGCCCTGCGCGAGAACACCACGCTGAAGAACCGGAACGAGGAACTGAAGCGCCACGTGGAGCGCCTGGAGATCGACAACAGGGAGCTGCACAACGCGATGGACCGGCTGCGCGAGGCCAACCGCCTGCAGAGCGAGACCATCGACCGCATGGACAAGTTCCAGCGGGAGCTCGCCGGCCGGATCGAGTACCTGGTGGGCCGCGTGGTGCAGCTGGACGCCGAACGCGGGATCGTGACCAAACTGCCCTGGAACGAGCGATGAACACCGAACTGAGCGCGAGCGCGGTGTGCGAGGAGCTGGTGCAGCACTTCGAGAGCCTGCACGACGGCGACCTGCGCGCCATCGGCCTGCAGCCCAAGCTGTGCCCCGCCGGTTACTGGACCATCGGCTTCGGCCGCGTGGTGATCGACCCGGTGACCAAGGGCACCGTGCGCGGAGAGGAGGGCCGCGCGCGCGCCCTGCAGCTGTGGCCCCAGCTCTCGGTGGTGGACGCGATCCGCTTTCTGCGTGAGGACCTGGCCATCCGCGCCGACCGGGTGCGGAAGCTGGTTCAGCGCAAGCTGCTGCAGCACCAGTTCGACGCCCTGGTGAGCTTCGAATACAACACCGGCAAGCTCGGCAGCGCCAGCCTGCTGCGCCATGTGAACGCCGGCAAGTGGGCCGAGGCCGCGGCCGAGTTCCTGAAGTGGGACATGGCCCGTGTGAACGGCAAGCTGGTGGAGCTGCCCGGCCTGGTACGACGCCGACAGGCCGAGCGCGAACTGTTCATCGGCGGCAACTGGAAACGCTTCTTGCGATGAGCACACGACCGTTGATCCTCGTTCTGCCCGTGCTGCTCCTTGCGGCCTGCAGCACGCCCCGTAAGGCGTGTGAGCGGGCACGTCGTGACGTGGCCCGGGCCGTGGTGCGGTGCCCGGACGCGCTGGTGGCCCGCGTGGACACCGTGTACCTGCCCGGCGACACCATACAGGACACCACCGTGTGGGCCCAGGTGGAGCTGGACAGCCTGATGGCCGCCTGCGACAGCCTGCGCCGCGCCGCCGAGACCATCGCCCTGCACAGCCTGCAGCAGCAGGAGCGCGTGGCTGACGCCCTGCGCCGCCAGCAGGCGGTGAACGCGGCGGTGGCCGGCGTGCGCCGCCAGGCCTGCCGCGTGAGCCCGTTGATGGTGATGGAGGACGAGTACGACCTGGTGGTGCGCCAGCTGCCGGATGGCCGCCTGGTGCACAGCATCCACCTGCACCCGAAGAAGGAGCCCTGCCCGCCCTGTGCCGCCGTGAAGAACGGCCCGGTGCAGATGGAAACCCACGGCGTTGATCCCTGGTGGCGCGTGGCCGCGATCATGAGCACCCTGCTGCTGCTGGTGTGCCTGATGGCCCTGCGCCACATGCACCTGGCACCGCAAGCACCCGACCAATGAGCACCCAGCTGAAGCGCATCCTCTTCTATGTGGCGCTGGCGATCGCCTTCGCCATCGGCCTGGCCGTTGAGCTCCAGGCGCAGGACTTCACCCGTACGCTGAGCCAGCGCACCGCGGGCGAGCGCACCCTGCAACTGACCGGGCTCTTCGCCGGCGCCGACACCGTGCTGGTGCAGGTGTACCACGACGGCGAAGTGCTGAGCGACCAGGTGGCTTACCGCACCTTCAGCCTCACCCTGGGCACCTACGACTACTACGTGATCAAGTTCACCACCCAGGACCGGCGCACCAAGCGCGTGTACATCCTGGAGCTGAGCGACGACATGGTGGAGTTCTACCCGCCCATCGAAGTCGACTTCGACCGCACGGGGAACCTCGTGCTCATCAAGCAGAGCACTGGCAAGCCCGACTGGATCGAGTACGACGTGGGCATGAGCCGCAAGCACCGCTGAACCGATGCACACGATCGAGCTGCACGACCTGCCCGACGCCAAGGGGCACCCCGTGGTGCACCGCTTCAGCTTCCCGGGCGACTGGAAGGAGCTGACCGGCGAACAGCTGGGCCGCGTGGCCGTGATGAGCGCCGCCGCCATGCCCGAGGCCGAGCTGCGCTTCCGCCTGTTGCGCAACCTGGCCGGGATCCCGAAGAAGCTCTTCGTGCGATGCAACGTGGAGGACCTGCTCGGCGATGGGCCCGACCTGCTGCCCCAGCTCGACGCCTTCTTCCCCAAGGAGGGCAAGCCTGTGGTGTTCGAGAAGAGCCTGCTGCCCGCGCTCGAGCACGACGGAACACGTTGGGAGGGTCCACGGGACAGCCTCGGCAACTTCACCGTGCTGCAGCTGAGCTTCTGCGACCACCTGCTGAACGAGGTGCAGAAGGGCACGCCGAACGCCCTGGTGAACCTGATGGGGGCGCTCTACGTGCCCGAGGGTCGCCTGTGGGACAACGAAGGCATCGAGGAGCGCGCCAACCGGCTGGCCAGCCTGCCGCTGACCACGCGCCTGGGTGCCGCCATGAACTACAGCGCCCTGCGCAATGGCGTGGCTGAGCGTTACTGGCGCACGTTCGGCAAGCGCAAGAGCGAAGAGGGCGAGGACTACGGCATCGATGGCCTGCTGGAAGCGCTGGCCGGCGAGAAGTTCGGGACCGTGGACCAGGTGGGCGGGATGCCCGTGCACCCGGCGCTGGTGCACAGCGAACGCCAGCTGCAGATGGCCGAGGAGATGGAGGCTGAAACCGCACGCACATGAACGACCGGACCCTGCTGCTGAACTACCTGGGCTGGCTGGCCAACCGCCACAACAGCATCCTGCACAACCCCGCCGCCCGCGACGGTCGCCGCTTCTTCCTGTGGGGCACGCAGCTGAACGTGCTTCTGGGCAATTACGCCCTGAACAACACCGGATGGAACGTGCTGGTGGACCTACTTGAGGGCAAGAACATCGACAACCGCCACGACTACGAAGCCCACCAGCATACCGTGGCCCTGCACTTCGTGACCAAGTGCGACCCTACCGATGCCGAAACCCAGAAGAAGGCCCTGAGCGATGCCTACGACCTGGGCTGGAGCTGGCTGCACAAGATGAAGCAGGAGCAGGGCAACACCTGCACGATCGACCCCAACGTGTGGCCGCCCGATGTGGTGTACTGGGAGAGCATCCGCTTCCAGGAGCTGAGCCCCCTGCTTTTCGCCGGCGACCACTTCTACGGCTACCGCTTCGAGGTGCTGGTGAAGACCCACACGGACATGGCCTACCAGGACGTGGACCGGAGCCTCACCGGCCCCCTCGCCGAATGGCGCCTGGACTTCGTGGCGGACGCCACCACCGGCGATCGCCTTACGCTACAGGTGGGGTCGCACAGCTTCACGTACGACCTGTACCCCGCAGGCGATGCGGCCGCCCTGTGCCAGCAGGTGATGGCATACCTGGCCGCCAACCAGTGGCTCGGCCTGCACTTCAACTACGCCACGCCCAGCGACACCCGCGTGGTGCTGACGGCCAAGCGCACCGGCGACCCCTACAACCTGAAACCCACCGAGAGCAGCCTGCCCGCCGCGATCACCGCCACGGTGATCGCCAACGGACAAGCCGCCTGGAACTACTGAGCCCATGCCCGCCGGATACCAAAGCTGGAGCGCCAACCCAAAGCTCTTCCACACCCGCACGAAGAGCTGGCTGCGCTTTGCCGTGGAGGATGTGGTGACCCCCGCGCCCCTGGCACAGTGGACCCTGACCTTCGGCAGCGGCACCACGCTGAGCAGCCAGATCGCCCTGAACTTCGTGGCCGACAGCATCACGTTCGTAGCCACCAACACGCTGGCCTACGACGGCGGCGAATTCCTGGTGGGTGCCACCGCCGGACAGGCCGCGCAGAAGTTCGCCGAGGGCGCCCGCCTGAACCCCTGGCTGGGCCGCCACTTCATGATCACGGCCAGCGGCAGCACCGTGACCTTCCAGGCCCTGCAGGCCGGCACCGACTACAACCTGGACAGCCTGAGCGTGGTGAACGTGACAGTGACGCACGCCGTGGTGACCAGCGGAGGCACCGCGGTGGTGCGCCCCAACTACGGCGTGCTCGTTACCCCCTGGATCGAGGATGCCAACGTGCCCGGTGGCTACCGACGCCTGCCTGACATGAGCGGAGAGCCCTACGCCAGCCAGCCGGTGAACTTCTTCCTGCACAACGTGCTGCGCCCCTACCTGACGCCGGACGTGCTGGGCTATGCCGTGTTCGAGGACGCCGTGCCCCACACCACCAGCTGCAGGAAGTTCTACGTGCAGGCGCGGGACCGCTACGGCAGCACGCCCACGGAGACCGGCATGCGCTACTTCGGAACCCCGGATACGCCCAACCTGTGCTGGCTGGCCGGCACCGCGCGTAGCGAGGCGCAGCGCTTCCAGGCCTTCGTGACCAACGTGGTGGACGGACCCACCCGCTACTGGCTCACCTGGCGCAACCGTGGCTACGCCCGCAAGGTGACAACCGCCGAGCGCCACTGGCTGTGCTGGTACGCCCACTGGTGGAGCGACAGCAGCACCCTGCAGATGCAGGCCCGCATCACCTACTGCGATCCGGGCGGCGCCAACGTGACCACCGGCAGCTGGACCACCCGCTACACCGTGAGCGACTGGACCCTCGGCCGCCCCCACAGCTTCAAGGTGGATCACGGCACCCTGGACCTGGCCGCGCTGCTTCCCAGCGGCAAGGTGCTGCTGCGCTACGACGTGCGCCTGTTCGCCAGCGTGCCCGGCGTGCTGAGCGAGGAGATGAGCTTCCACCTCGAGGAGGAGGACTACAACGAGGTGCACCTGATGTACTGGAGCAGCCTGGGCGCGTGGGAGAGCCTGCGCACCACCGGCGCGTGGCGCGAGCCCGTGGAGGCCGCCAATGTGGAGGTGTACACGCCGTTCCAGCCCACTAGCGACGTGGCCGTGGAAGATGCCGAGCTCAGCACCACCCCCGGCACCGCCCAGCGCAGCCTGGTGGTGGCCACCGGCTTCCACCCGTTGGCCGAGCACGAAGCCCTGCTCGACATCCTGAACAGCCCCGCCGTGTACCTGGTGGACCGCACCTTGGGCCGCTGGCTGCCCCTGCGCCTGCTGGAGGGCAACGCCGTGCGCGGCCAACGCGGAACCACCGAAGAGCACCTGCACGACCTGCAGCTGGAGTTCCTGGCCGATGACCCGCAGACCTGCGTGACCCGTGTGCCATGATCGACCTGCGCGTGAACGGCCGCAGCCTGAAGCTGCAACCCGGCACCACGGTGCCCATGGAGCTGCTGAACAGCGCCCTCGCCGGCGGGCTGGAGGACAGCTTCAGCCTGCCCTTCGATGTGCCCATTGAGGGCAACGAGGACGTGCTGGGCCACGCCCACATGCTGGAGCACGCCGCCCGCACCACCAGCTGGCGCGGCGCCGAGCTGTGGGCCAACGGCCAGCCCAAGCACCGCGGGGTGCTCTACCTGGAGAACGTGGAGGACGGCCTGCTGCAGCTGAGCTTCAGCGTGGACGGCTTCGTGGCCCAGCTGGGCGACGACACGCTGAAGGACGTGGACTACGGCGGCCGCATCAACGTGAGCGACGAGACCAACAAGCTGGTGGACTGGGCCAAGGCACGCAACCAGGAAGCCTACCCCACGGCCAGCCACTGCTTCCCCATGCACTTCAACCCGGAGCTGCAGGCGGGCGACAACCCCAGCTGGTACCCCGACCACCAGGCGTGGCGCAGCAACCAGTCGTACACGATCAACGACCTGGTGAGCTTCGAGGAGGGCAGCCCGGTGCGGCGGGCGGTGAACTACCAGTGCGTGGGCAACACGAGCCCCGGCGAAAGCCCGGCCACCACCCCCGCGAAGTGGCGCCGCACCGCCTTCGGCGTGGTGAACCACTGGGACCACGCCAGCGCCACCTTCTTCGAGAACAACCCCACGGACGGCAACCAGTACGCGCTGGTGCCCTTCTTCTACCTCAAGTGGGTGCTGGCCAAGGCGTACGCCCGGTTGGGCTACACCCTGCAGGGCGACTTCATGGCCGATGCGCGCACGCACCAGCTGGCCCTCTACAACAACACCAGCTTGGACGATGGCAGCCGAGCCGGGTACCTGTGCGTGACGCACAGTACTGCGGTGAGCATGCCGGCGAACAACGGGGTGCTGCCGAGCGACACCGAGAGCGGCAGCGGCTACGCCGACCCCAACAGCCTATGGAACAACAGCACCTACCGCTTCACTTGTGATGCGGCAGGGCGCCGGGTGTTCGATATCGCCTTCAACATCACCCCTGCCCAGCCGGGGTGGTACAGGTTCGTGATCCGAGACGCCGTAACACAGGCCGTGTTGACCAGCGTACAGGACACCACCATCGGTACCCCGCTCACCGGTACGGCGCGCCTAGTGGTGGACTTCGTGAGCGGCCATGTGGGGACCGACTGGGAGCTGGTACTCGAGGTGTGGCGGAACGTCTCGGCCAACGGCGGCATCTTCCCCGCCAAGCAGACCAGTACGCTGAACAGCGTGACCATCACCAGCTGGCGCTACGACAGCACGAACCTGCTGAACGCGATGGCGCTGGTGATCGACCCGCAGGACCACGTGCCCGACCAGCGGCTCGCGGAGTTCATCCTCGACGTGTGCGACCTCTTCACCCTGGAGCGCCGCTATGACCATGGCGCCCGGGTAGCGTACCTGAACTACCGCAAGCACGTGCTGAGCGATGCGCCCGCCGACGCCACCGCCGCCGTGCGCAGCACCCCGAAGCTGCGCCTGCAGGAGCTGCCCACGGGCTACCGCTTCAAGCACCCCGACTTCGACGACCGCGCAGAGGACCTGAGCGGCCGCACCCGCGAGGCCGATGTGCCCACCGAGCAGGACCTGACCACCCCGCCCAGCACTCGGTGCTACGTGGTGGTGCGCAACAGCCGCCGCGTGTACGTGAGCAAGCACGGCGCCGATGGCAACCTGTACTGGTGGCCCGCCGGGTGGTACCTGCCACCGGTAACCGTGGGCAGCACCGAGGAGCCCAGCGAAGTGGCGCCGAACTGGGGCCCCATGCGCATGGAGGTGATCACCAGCAACGGCGAGCCATTCCTGGTGCCCATGATCGAGGAGGCCGGCAACAGCCCCGTGTTCAGCACCACCGGCAACGCGCCCAGCCTGCGCCTGGTGATGTACCACGGCGTGGTGGACAACCGGAACAGCGTGCAGTACCCGTTCGCCAGCAGCTGGGGCCTGGACGACCGCGCGAACGATGCCGGCGACATGACCCTGGAGTGGAGCGGCGAGCGCGGCCTGCTGCCGCTCTACGCGGGCAGCTACTTCGACCGGTTGGCCAAGGCCGAGGTGGTGGAGCTGGACCTGGCCGCCACCGATGTGGTGCTGGCCGCCGTGGAGAACGCCCCGCTGCTGGTGATGCACCAGCGCTGCCTGGTGGAGCGCCTGCCCCTTACCTACGGCGACGGCCAGGCGCCCCCGGTGGCCGCCGGCGCCCGCCTTTACCGCCTGCCCCCCGCATGAGCCAGGAGCAACTGAACCGGATGGACGCCTTCGTGCAGGAGGAGGTGGACCAGTGGACCGTTTACCTGGAGCAGCGCCTACGCGCCGGGGTGGCCCGCCGCGGCATTGTGGTGAGCGGGGAGTACCTGCGCAGCATTGCCGCCAGCGCTGCCCGCAAGGGCCTGCAGCAGGCCGAGGCCGAGCTGCGCTTCGCCACGCAGGGCCGATTCGCCGATATGGGCGCGGGCTGGGGTTACCACAAGGGCCAGTACATCCTCAACGCCGAACAGAAACGCGAGGCGCTCAAGGGCCGCAAGGGCAACAAGGTGTACAGCAAGGTGGCCTACGGCACGCTCTCCACCCTGATGAACAACCTGGCGAACAAGTACGTGGAGGAGATCCCCGAACTGATCCAACAAGCTGCGAACGATGGCAGGTAACGTAAGGACCGACGAGGTACAACTGCGCGTGGTGATCGATGGGTCGCCGGCGCGCAAGGAGCTGGCCCAGCTGAGCCAGGAGACCTACAAGCTGCGCGACGACCTGAAGGGCATGAAGAAGGGCAGCGACGAGGCCAACGCGGCGCTGGCCAAGATCGCCCAGAACGAGGCGCGCATGCAGGCCTTGCGCAATGAGCTGGGCGTGACCGGGCTGAGCCTGAAGGAGCTGCGCGCCGAGGCCGCCAAGCTGGAGGGCCAGCTGCGCACCATGGTGCCTGGCACACAGGAATGGGCCGAGGTCAACGCCCAGCTGCAGCAGGTGAAGAACCGGCTGAACGAGGTGGGCAGCGCCGCCGGCCGCCACGCCGCCGCCTGGGAGAGCGTGCGTGAGCAGTACAAGCTGACGGACATGACCATGGAGCAGCTGCAGGCCGAGCATCGGCGCCTGATGGCCATGGTGAACACCACGAAGCCCAACACCAAGGAATGGCATGAGTACCGCCGTGCGTTGGATGCAGTGGACGCGCGACAACGGCAACTGGCCACCGGTGGCAACACGTTCGGCAATTGGATGCGCCGGTTGAAGGATGAGCTGAAAGGCGTCGCGGGGCTGGCCCTGGGCCTTTTCGTAGGCAACGCGGTCTTCAATGGCATCGGACAGTGGGTGAGCGGCTTGGGCAAGACCAGCGACAAGCTCGCCGACATGGGAAAGGCCCTTGACCTGGACGCCGACAAGGTGCGCGAGCTCGATGCTGAGCTTGCCCAGTTGAACACACGCACAAGCCGAAATGACCTGCGGGACATAGCCATTGGCTTGGGCCAGAGCGGCATCGAGGCCAGTAAGGAGAGCGTGGCCGCGATCGACCGCATCCAGGTAGCGCTTGGCGATGCCTTCGGGCCAGGGATGGCACGCGAGATCGCTACCACGATGACCGTGGTGCGCAACAACCTCACCGACCTCCGCACGAGCAACTACGGCGAGGACGTAGGTCGTATCGCCAACGCGTTCAACGTGCTCGAAGCCAGCGGCCTTGCCACGGGACCCGTGCTTGCGGACATCGTGAACCGCACCGCTGGCGTTGCGCGCGAGTACGACGTGGCCAGCGCAAGCATCCTCGGCACGGCCGCCAGCTTTCAGGAGCTCGGCATCAACCAGGAGCGCGGATCCACCGCATGGACCCGCTTGATGCAGAAGATGGCCAGCGAGCCGGAGAAGTTCAGGAAGGTCGTCAAGGGCGCAGGCATGGATGTCAGCGAATTCAACCGCCTGCTGAACGAGGACATGGCTGAGGCCGTGCTGATGGTGGCCAAGGCCACGACCATCGCCGGTGACAGCAACACGGCTTATGGTGCGATCCTCAAGGAATTGGACACCGACGGTGCAGGGGTGAGCGAGATGCTGAGCAAGCTGGGCGCCAACCAAGACCTCGTTCGTGAGAAGACCCGACTCGCCGCGGAAGCACTGAAGGGGCAGGACAGCGTACTGGAGGAGTACAACAAGAAGAACAACACGCTTCAGGCCAACCTGGAGAGGATCGGCAAGTGGTTCAATGGGTTGTTCAACAACCCCACCATCACGAATGGCCTCAATCGCCTGGTGAAGGGATTCGCGGACCTGGTGAGTCCGAAGGTGAGCGAGGGGCTGGAGCGCGAGCGCATCCAGTTGCTTGCGTTGCAGAGCCAGATCCTCGATACCAACACCAGCACAGAGACGCGGGTGAAGCTGATCAAGGAGCTCCAGGCCAAGTACCCGCAACTGCTGAAGGACCTGAACGCCGAGAAGGTGAGCAACCAGGAGCTGACCACCGCGATCGGCAAGCTGAACCAACAGCTGGTATCGCGTATCATTCTACAACAGCAGCAAGAGCAGGTCGACAGCCAGGCCGAGAACATTGCTAACAGAGCTATCAATGCAGCAGAACAGGAGGCCGGGCTACGCGACCTCATGGTGAAGCTGATGGACGAGCGGAACATCAAGCTCAAGGAGGGCCTCACGCTGCAGGAACAGGCCGAGCGCGTGTTGCGCAAGTTGCAGCGCGCAGAGAACGACCCCAACGCCAAGGGTTTCACACCCTACTTCATGCGTGACAGCCAGAGCCTTCGCCGTGCCCTGGATAGCTACCTGTACGCCCAGAAGCAGCTCAACGACGCCAACCGCATCGGCGCCGACCTAGAGGCACATCGCGCCAAGCTGCTCGATATTCTGGGTATCAAGATGGAGGAGGTTTCCCAAGCCGGTGCAGAGGTTGCTACCGAAACCACCGTTCAGGGAGAAACCCCTGAGGAGCGGGCTGCCAGGCTTGCCAAGGAGCAGGCTGATCGCGAAGCTGCCGCGCAGAAGTACAAGGCTGCTACTGATGCGATGAAGCAATTCCGCGAGCAGCTACGGGAGCTGCAAGCGGGCATGTTGCGCGACGCGTTGAGCAGCGATGAGCAGGAGATCGCCGAGGTGGACGCCAAGTACGCCAAGCTCCGCGCCGAGATCCTGAAGAACGAGGCCCACACCGCCGAAGACCTGAAGCTTCTCGATGAGGTCTATGCCCAGGAACGTGCCAATGCGGTCGAAGCGGGCGGGCAGAAGCGCATTGACGCTGCCAGAGCCGTAGCTGATGAACTGCGCAGGGTGGAGCAGGAGGCACAGGACCAGCTGTACCTTGATGGGCTCAGCGCTGAAGACCGCGAAGTGGCGCAACTACTCAGCGAGTTCGACCAGAAGGCGGCGGCGTTCAAGGCTGGCAGCGAGGAAATGGCGCGGCTCACGGAGCTCTATGAGAAGAAGCTCGCCGGCATCCGCTCGAAGTACCGCAAGGCCGAACTGGACGCCGACCAGCTCGCCCGCATCGAGAAGCTGCGCAACATGCAGGAAACCGCCCAGGGGGTGGCATCGGCCGTGGCCGGTGTTCAATCCATCCTTGCAGCCAGCGCAGCCGCACAGGGGAAGAACAGCGCCGAGCAGACCGAATTCCAGCGCATGCTGGCGCTTACCCAGATCGGGATCAGCAGCGCCGTGGGCGTGGCCCAGGCCATTGAGAAGGGTATCGCCTCCGGCCCGTTCCCGGGCAACCTTGCCGCGATCGCTACTGGTGTGGGTGCTGTGCTGTCCGGCATCGGCCAGGCCATGGCCATACTGAACACAACTCCGCCAACCCCGACGCCCCCAGGTATGGGCGGGCAGCCCAACCTGCAGAACGTACCCATCGGGGAGGCCGGCATGGTGATCGATGGGCCGCGCCACAGCGAAGGCGGCCTGCAGGTGTGGGACCCCGTGCGCCAGCGACTGGTGGCCGAGATCGAGGGGGGCGAGACCGTGCTGAGCCGGAAGTGGACCCGCGCCAACGCCGACCTGCTGCCGGCGCTGCTACAGGCCAGCCGGGAAGGGCGCCGCATGAACTGGCTGAATACCGCCCCGGCACCGATCAACGTGGGCGCCGTGCGCAGCGCCATGCAGGTGGTGCACCTGGCCGCGGGTGGCCGTGTGCCGCACGTGCGCGGCACCGCCCTGGTGAACGCCGCGGGACCTGCCGGTGGGCCCGGTGGCACCCCGGACTGGGCGTTGGCCATGCTTGCCAAGTTGGACCGGGTAGCGTTGGCGGCAGAGCGCTTCCCAAAGCGCCTGCAGGCCGAGGTGGTGAACAGCCCCAAGAAGGACCGCACCGATGCGGAGTACGCCCGGATCAAGGGCCGCAACAGCTTCCGCCGCGCGAGCTAGTTTCGCGGCATGGGATACCTACACCCCCGGCACCGATGGCTGCACGACCTGGTGAGGTGGTTGTGGCGTGCGCTTTGTAGGTTAGGGGCATGAAGCTCATGTTCCTTGCGGCGATCATCGCCTCAGTATTGACGGGATGCGGCAAGCCGAAGAGCCAAGTTGAGTACGTGGTGAGCTGCGATTCATGTCGTGTGCGGTACAGTGTTGCCGATACTACGGGCGTGATCTTCGTACGCCAGGTGTGGCAGTTGCAATGGGAGACCATTGGCCACGAAGCTTATGGCATCCATGTCGATTCTGTCATGGGGCAACACCCCGCCGTGGTACGTGTGCAGCAAGGAGAGGATACCAAGTACATCAACTCATGCTTCAAGAACAGCACATGCGACATGAGCTACGTTGGTGTAACTGACCTTTGAAAGCAGTTGCAATTCTCGCACGAGAAGCTATCTTTGGAGTGCGAGAACAGTTTTAGGTATGGTCCAACAGATTAACATATCGGGTCGGCACAGGGGTGAAAGTCCCTTAGTACCGTGGCGCTTCGCGCCCACTGTTCTCGCGGTGACCGACCCGACCAATCTGTACTGCAATGCGAGAACAGCGTACGAACACCCGGAAGGGACGGTTAGGGTCACGCCCTGCGATCAGTGACCAACAAGCACGCGACCTGCTGAACTTCGTTTCGGGGCAGGACCACCAGCCCGATGTGGCGCTGCAGCACGACGACCTGCGGCAGACCGTGGTGAGCGTGATGGATGACGAGCTGGTGAGCAGCATGGAGGCCGTGGTAGAGGATGCCCTCTTCAGCGATCATGTGAGCGTCGACCGCATCCAGGAGTATACCGAAGCCTACATGCTTCTGAAGAAGCTGCGCGACCTGCAGAAGACGCGCCTGCGTGATGCGCTCGACGCCTTCCTGAACCCTACCAAGAGCTGAGGCACGGCCGACCCATGGGCCGGTACAGCTCCGCCGCAATGGCTGACGGGCGGCCCGAGGACAGCATCTACAGGGGTGCCCTGCAGCCCTGTGGATGCGCCCGGCCCATGGTAGGCTTGCTTCGGTGACACCAGCCCCGCCCAACGAACTTGCGGGGCTGGTCGTTTCCAGCCCGTTACTTGACCCCGTTCCAGCCACCGAAACGTCATTTAACACCGGCCGCTGTTGATTCCGTGTTCAGATTCCCTAGTATTGCAACGAAGAAGGGCCCCACTATCGTGGAGCCCTTGCAACCGACAAGCCTGTGGAGTTGGGGACTCAAAGGCTCATCTGGGGTTCAAGCTTACCGGTAGAGGGTAGGCCGGAGCTTGATCCGCACAGCATCTTCACGACGCTCTTTGGACCAGGCTTTTTCGACCTCCTTGCGGTAGCGGGATTTATGTGCCATCGCTTTAGGGTTTAGTCTGTCCGGAGAACCATCGCCGTCTCCAGGTCGGCGGTAAGCAGAAGCCCCGGTTGCCGCCGGGGCTTCATGCTTCAGTTGCTTCAGCACTTGATGGCCTCTCGTTCCTTCACGGTGTTCTTCAAGATGGTCTCGACCATGTTGTTGACGGTTCTATTGTCAGCCTCCGCAAGCCGTTCTATGGCCTTGACGGTGTGACTGTCCAGTCTGAAGGTCTTGTTGACCTTCCCCGGGTCCTTGTTTTCGCGACGGTTGCTCATGGGGGTGATATAAGGGGTTCCAGAGATGTTGCGAACTTACGCCACAAGCGATGGGCTTTGCCATGCTTTTGGCGTGCACTTTTCAACGATCGATCGAACAACCGTTCATCAGAACCGCACATCCTTGTCCACCACCTGGCGCACACCCTCGAGGTTGTTGCTGCGGGTGTAGATGGTGGTCTGCTTGAGGTCGTGGTGACGCAGGTGGTTCATGAGGTCCACTTCACTGAGGCCGGCCCGGTTGTACTCCACCGCACCCGCATGCTTCAGTTGGTACATGCTCACGGCCTTGGGCAGGCCAATGGCCGCACGTAGGCGCATCCACGCCTTGCCGCTGTACCGGCTGTCCTTGAGCTTGGGCCCAGGGGCGAAGCGCGTGCTGAACACGTAGTGGTCGGGGGACTGTAGGTGCAGCTGCAGGGCGCGCAGCACGCCGAGCAGCTCGGCGGGGATGGCCACGCCCTGGGTGCGGTCGTTCTTGCTGATGCTGCCGGGGATGACGATGCAGCGCTGCTCGAGCTGGAAGTGCTCGGGCTTGAGCATGAAGGCCTCCTTCGGGCGGATGGCGCAGTGGTAGCAGAGCAGGCAGAACGCGAAGAAGCGCGGGTCCCGAAGCTCCAGGTGGTCGCGGATGGCCTTGCGCTCGGCCGGTGTGGGCGGCCGGTGCGTCTTCTGCTCGGGGTCCACGCGCTTCTTCTTGATGCCCTTGAACACGCTGGGCCCGGTGTAGCCGTGCTCGTGCAGCCAGTTCCACACGGTGTTGTAGAAGCGCACGTAGTTGTTGTAGACCCGGTTGCTGAGCTCGCGCTGCACGTAGCTCTCGGCAAGGAACGCCTTGGCGTGCAGCTCGGTGAACGCTGAGCATGACGCGCCGGCCAGGTTGCGCCGCCGAAGCCACTGCACCAGGATGCTGATGCCGCTCCGGTAGCTGTTGAGGCTGGCCACCTCGAGGTGCTCACGCTCCTTCGCCCGAATGAAGGCCTCGAAGGCCTTCTCCATCGGCAGGGCGCTGTTGGCCGTTTCGCCCGTGACCAGCGGGTTCCAGCCCAGGGAGAGCTTCATGTTGAGGTCGCGCACTCGGTTACGGCCGAACGTGCGGCGCGCGGCCGGGTCCTTGATGTGGTTGAGCTTCTCCTTGATGCGCTTCCAGCGGCCATCGGCCTGGCGCACCCAGTACACCACCATCCACTCCTTTCCCACGGCCAGCCGGGCCGGGCGGTAGTTGTCCGTCGTCGCGATGTGCTCCATGAGCAAGGACACGAGCTGCCGGGACAGCCCTTGTCCAAGGGGGTGTCCCGCCTGTGTCCCGGAGGTTGCAGCCTCAGCGATCCCGCCCGCGCTGGGCGCGGGTTGCGTGGGATCTAGCGGAGAGAGAGGGATTCGAACCCCCGATACCCTGTTAAGGTATACGCACTTTCCAGGCGCGCGCCTTCGACCACTCGGCCATCTCTCCGTTCCACCACCGGGGCCTGAACCTCGGCGGGCGGGCCGCGAAAGTACGAAAGGCGGGCGTTCCCCTACCCCACGCTCACCTCCCCGCACAAGGGCCGCAGGAAGCGCTCACGCACGAGGTCGTCGCTGAGGCCCTGGCCCAGCAGGAACATGAGCTTGGTGACGGCGGCCTCCACGGTCATGTCGTGGGCGCTGAGCATGCCCATGTCCACGAAGGCCCGGCTGGTCTGGTAGCGGCCCTGCTCCACCCGGCCGCCGACGCACTGGGTGGCGTTCACCAGCAGCACGCCGCGCTCCGTGGCATCGCGCAAGGCCTCGAGGAAGGCCTCGTCGGTGGGGCCGTTGCCGCTGCCGAAGGTGGTGAGCACCACGGCGCGCAGCTCGGGCGTGGCGAGCGAATGCCGCACCCAGTCGGGACGGATGCCGGGAAAGAGCCGCAGCACGCCCACGCGGTCGTCCACGCCGGTGTGCACGGTGAGCGGGCCGGTGCGCAGGGGCAGCACGGCGTTGCGGTCGTAGCGCAGGTGCACGCCGGCCTCGGCCAGGCGCGGGTAATTGGGACTGCGGAATGCCTCGAAGCGCTCGGCATGCACCTTCACCGTGCGGTTGCCGCGGTACAGGCTGTACTCGAAGTACACCACCACCTCGGGCACGATGGGCCGGCCGTACTCATAGGCGGCGGCGATCTCGATGGCGGTGATGAGGTTCTCCTTCGCGTCGGTGCGGATGGTGCCGATGGGCAACTGCGACCCGGTGAGCACCACGGGCTTGCCCAGCCCTTCGAGCAGGAAGCTGAGCGCGCTGGCGGTGTAGGCCATGGTGTCGCTGCCGTGCAGCACCACGAAGCCATCGTACTGGTCGTAATGCTCACCGATGATCTTCGCCACGCGCACCCAGTCGGTCGGACGCATGTCACTGCTGTCGATGGGCTTCTCGAAGGCCACGGAGCCGAGCTTCACGCCCACGCGCTCCAGCTCGGGCACCTGCTCCTCGAGGTGCTCCAGGTCCATGGGACGCAGGGCGCCGGTGCGCGGGTCGGCCCACATGCCGATGGTGCCGCCGGTGTAGATGATGAGGACGGATCGCTGGGTCATGGGCGAGAGAGATTCAACCACAGATGGACGCAGATGGACACGGATGAATGCAGTAGCCGACATCGAAAGCGGGACCGGCCATTCTCAAGCATCTCACGGGACCATCTGTGTTCATCCGTGTCCATCAGTGGTTCAACCTGAACAACCGCATAGCGTTGTCAGTGGTGATCTGCGCGATCTCCTCCACGGAGCGACCGGTGGCCTTGGCCAGCTCGGCGGCTACAAGCGGGATGTAGCCGCTCTCGTTGCGCTTGCCGCGGTGGGGCACCGGCGCCAGGTAGGGCGCATCGGTCTCGAGGACGCAGCGTTCGGGCCCCAGCTCGGCCATCACCTGGGCCAGGCCGCTCTTCGGGTAGGTGATCACACCGCCGATGCCGAGCAGGAAACCGTCCAGCGCCAGGATCCTCCGCCCCTCCTCCACGGTTCCACCGAAGCAATGGAAGATGCCGCGCAGGTCATCGGTCTTCTCCTCCTCCACGATGGCGATGGTCTCGGCGAAGCTGTTGCGGCAGTGGATCACGATCGGCAGGCGCAGCTCCTTCGCCCAGCGGATGTGCTGCCGGAAGACCTCCTGCTGTTGGGTGAACCAGGTCTTGTCCCAGTACAGGTCGATGCCGATCTCGCCCACCGCGCAATAACGACCGGTGCGCAGCTCGCGCTCCAGCACGGCCATCACCTCCCCGTTATGCTCGCCGACGGAGCAGGGGTGCAGGCCCATCATGGGGAAGCAGCGCCCGGGATGCGAAGCGGCGAGCGCGTTCATGCCGTCGATGCTGTCCCCATCGATGTTCGGCAGGAAGAACCTGTCCACGCCGGAGGCGATGGCGTGCGCGAGCATGGCCTCGCGATCACCGTCGAACTGCTTGCTGTACAGGTGGGCGTGGGTGTCGACGAACATCGGCGCCAAAAGTAGACCACACCCCGACCACCCCTGTTGCGCGTTACGTGTTGACGGGTTGCGGGCCGGATGCGTAACGCGTAACCCCGCAACCCGCAACTTTGCGCTCCGGAAATGAAGGTCCTCGTCCTCCGCTTCAGCTCGATCGGCGACATCGTGCTCACCACGCCCGTGTTGCGCTGCCTGAAGCAGCAGGTGCCCGGCGTGGAGCTGCACATGGCCACGCGGCGCGCCTTCGCCGACCTGGTGGCCCACTCGCCGCACGTGGACAAGCTGCACCTGCTCGACGACGACCTGGGCGGGCTGATCGCGCGGCTGAAGGCCGAACGCTACGACCACGTGGTCGACCTGCACCACAACGTGCGCACGCTCCGCATCAAGTCGGCGCTCGGCGTGAAGAGCACCAGCTTCCCCAAGCTCAACATCGAGAAGTGGCTGCTGGTGAACCTGCGCATCGACCGGCTGCCGCGCGTGCACATCGTGGACCGCTACCTGAGCACCGTGGCGCACCTGGGCGTAAGGAACGACGGGCAGGGCCTGGAGCTCTTCATCCCGAAGGACCGCGAGGTGGACCTCGCCACGTTGCCCGAGGCGCACCGTTCGGGCTATGTGGCGCTGGCCATCGGTGCGGCGCACGCCACCAAGCGCCTGCCGCCGCACAAGCTGGTGGAGCTCGCGCAGCGCATCGAAGGGCCGCTCGTGATCATCGGTGGTCCGGACGAGGTGGCCGTGGCCCGCACCATCGCCGATGCGGTGGGCGCGCGGGCCTTCAACGCCGCAGGGAAGTACGACCTGCTCGGTTCGGCCTCGCTGATCCGCCAGGCGCGCAGTGTGGTGGCGCACGACAGCGGGGCCATGCACGTGGCCTGCGCCTTCAAGCGGCCCGTGGTGAGCGTATGGGGCAATACGATCCCCGGCTTCGGCATGGGGCCTTACCAACCCACGCATCCGCAGCAGGCGCAGATCGTGGAGGTGCCGGGCCTGGACTGCCGGCCGTGCAGCAAGCTGGGCCATGACCAATGCCCCAAGGGCCACTTCCGCTGCATGGAGAAGCAGGACCTCGGGCGGATCGCCGAACTTGCACGCACCTAAACCGGAACCATGGGTTTCAGCCTTTCCTGGGTCGCCGTCGAGACTTCCGCCGAGAAGACCCTGTTCACGCAGCTCGGCCTCGGGACGACCGGGGAAAGCAGCGATGATGGACCCGAGTTCGAACTGAGCGGAGCGCGACTGTCCGGTTGGTACCTGCTCGTAGCGGACCACACCGATGCGCTAGTGGACGAGCAGCTGCTGAAGACCCTGTCCGGTAGCGGCCGCGTGATCGCCGCCATGGTGGAGGAGCATGTGATGTTCTCCTCGGCGGAGGAATGGCGCAATGGGGAACGGGTCTGGGGCGCCATCCACGTGCCCGATGCCGGGTTGTATCACATTGGTGTGGAGGGCGACCTGCCGGAAGCCTACGCGGCGATCCATCAACGCCAATTCGCCGAGCAAGAGCAGGATGGCGGCCAGAAGGCCGGTGTGGACCACATCATCGACATCCCGCTGGAGCTGGCCGCGGCCATCACCGGCTTCCGGCACGACCGGTCCGGGCCTCCGTTCCAGGAGCTCCAGGCGGCCCACCCCTTGAAGGAGGCGAAGCAGCGTCCGATCGACGGAGCCAGCTGCAACAAGGGCCTTGACCGCAAGGCCTCGAAATGGTACCAGGCGCAGAACGCGAGCAGACCCGGGCTTTTCAGCCGGTTGTTCGGCAAACGCTGACCCCATGAGCTGGGACATCTTCATCCAGGACCTGCCGGACGTACGCACGGCGGACGAGATCCCCGAGGACTTCCGTCCACGCCCGATCGGCGAGCGCGACGAGCTCGCTTCGATGATCAGAACGGTCTTCCCCATGGCCGACGCACAGGACAGCGATTGGTTCTTCGTGAACGCGCCCGGCATGGACCTGAGCCTGCAGCTGCACATGGAGGACGAGGTCAGCGTGCGCTACATCGTGGCGCACGTGCACGGCGGGGACCAGAGCGCGGCCGGTATCGCGGCGCTGCTGCGCGCCCTGGGCCTGCGCGGCATGGACACCGCCACGGGCGACCTGTTCGACGCGGCCACGCTGGAAGAGGGCCTCTAAGGCCGGCTTGGATCCCGCCAGGAACGACGAAGGACCTCCGTTGAGCGGAGGTCCTTCATCGTTCAGGAGGTCGTGATCAGGCGCCGGGGGGCGGAGCGGCCGGCGGCACCGGCGGGGGCACCACGTTCGCCACGGGCTTGGTGCTCTTGAGGTACATGAACATGGCGTGCACATCCTCGTCGGCGATGTTGCGGAAGTTCTGCCACGGCATGGGCGGAAGCAGCATGCGCCCGCCTTCCTGGCCCTTGTAGAGACCTTGTTTCAGGGCGCGCTTGAACTGGTCCTCGGTCCAGGTGCCGATGCCGCTGTCGTCGCTGGTGAGGTTCGCGGCGAAGCTGGTCCCCCAGGGACCGACCGCGGCGGTAAGGTCCATGGTGAGCAGCGCCCATCCCGCGTTGTCCTTGGGCATCGGCGGCAGCTGCGTGCCTGCCGGATGTCCGCTCAGCAGCCGGTCGGGGTCCGGGTAGGGACCCTGCGGGCCCATGAGCTTGGGGCTATGGCAATCGTGGCAGCCCATGATCTCCACGAGGTACTTGCCTCGCTCCACCACCTCGGCCTGGGAGGGCTCCTGGGGTGTTGCGGGCGCAGGCTCGGGCGCGGGTGCGGGGTTGGAACAGGCGGCGATGAGGGCCACGAGCGTCGCGGCCGTCAGCCATGAACGGGAGTTCTTCATGTGTCCGGTGGAATTGGTGTGTGGTGAATATACCGGACCCACAGGAACCACGCGCTCCTTCGGTCCGGTGATCCTGGGACGTTCCCGGACCGCCGAATGTTACTCGAAGAGCGCCTTGAGCTCGGTGGCCTCGTCGGGCTTCATCTTGCCGCTGAGGATCAGGCGCAGCTGCCGGCGGCGCAAGGCACCGTCGAAGCGCTTCTGTTCCTCCTCGTTGGTGGGCACGGCCTCGGGCACCTTCATCGGGCGCCCCGCGTTGTCCACGGCGACGAAGGTGTAGATGGCGCTGTTGCAGGGCACCTTCTCCCCGGTCTGCTGGTCCTCCACGAACACATCGGCCCAGATCTCCATGCTGGTGCCGAACGCGCGGCTCACGTGGCTCTGGATCGTGACGAAATCGCCGAGCTTGATCGGGCGGTCGAAGCCCACGTGGTTCACGGCCACGGTGACCACCACGCGCTTGCAATGCCGGTGCGCGCTGATCGCACAGTTGATGTCGAGCCACTGCAGCAGGCGCCCCCCGAACAGGTTGCCCAGGGTGTTGGTGTCGTTGGGCAGCACCACGTGGGTGGACACGGCGTAGCTGTCGCTGACGGGGCGTGAGGCGGGGATGGACATGGCGGAGGTTCGTTCGGCGGCCGCGAAGGTAGGCCGCTAACTTTCGACCCGGCCGCGCACCAGCGCCGGCGCATCCTCCATGGACCCCTCGTGGTACCCGATCATCAAGGCCCTGCACATCATCTTCATGGTGACCTTCTTCGCGGGAACCTTCTACATCGTCCGGCTGTTCATCTACCACCAGGAAGCCCTATGGAGCCCGGAGCCCGCCCGCACGATCCTTGTCCAGCAGTTCACGCTCATGGAGCGGCGCCTGTGGTACTTCATCACCTGGCCATCGGTGGTGCTGATGACGCTGTTCGGCCTGCTGCTGCTGTGGATGAACCCCGGCCTGCTGAAGCAGCCGTGGATGCACGCCAAGCTGGGCCTCATCGCCCTGCTGCTCGCCTACCACGGCATCACGCACCGCCTCTTCCTTCGCATCCAGCGCAACCTGCTGCGCTGGGGCTCCATGCGGCTGCGCCTGTGGAACGAAGGTCCCACGTTGGTCCTCTTCGCCGTGGTGTTCCTGGTGGTGATCAAGCGCCTGCAGTGGTACTACGGGGTGATCGGCCTGCTGGTGCTGGGCGGGGTGATCGCGCTGAGCATCCTGCAATACCGGCGGAAACGCCAGCGGCATGCTGAGCCCGGGACGACCCGCCCCTGACCTGGAACTGCCCACCGCGAGCGGCGGCACCTTCAGCCTGCGTGCGCTGCGCGGCGTGAAGCATGCCGTGCTCTTCTTCTATCCAAAGGACAACACGCTGGTATGCACGCGCGAGGCCTGCGCCTTCCGCGACCGCTTCGAGGAGTTCGTGGCCGCGGGCGCGGTGGTGGTGGGCATCAGCGACGACGATGAACGCTCGCACCAGCGCTTCGCCTCCAAGTGGGACCTGCCCTATCCGCTGCTGATCGACGCCGGGGGCAGGGCGCGCACGGCCTTCGGTGTGCGGAACATCCTGGGGCTGCTCAAGGGCCGCGAGACCTTCGTGATCGACCGCGACGGCATCGTGCGCCACATCGTGCGCGACCGCTTCAACGCCCAGGCCCACGTGGACGAGGCGCTGGAGTTCCTGCGGGCTCAGCGCAGGTCGTAGAACAGCACGCGGCCATCGTCCGTGCCCGTCACGAACTGCGTTCCCGTGAACAGGCAGGGCGCCCGGTGGTGCTGGTCCTTGTTCTCGGGGAAGCTGAGGCGCTGCACCTCGCTGCCGGCCGCATCGGTGAAGCTCACGCTGCCGTTCTTGTCGGCCTTGGCCTTGAAGCCGTTGTGCGTGGCCTCCTGCTGCTGGTAGAATCGGTCGAAGGGCGAGTTGCCCATCACCAGGCCCATGGCCTTCAGCCCGCGCGGATCGGGGATCCAGCGGTGGTTCATCAGGTCCTTGTCCTGCTTGCCGCTCTTCACATCGAACACGGCGCGCTTGCCGGTGAAGCCGATGAGCACCACGTACTCACCGTTGTCGTTGAAGGCCACGTGGTACACCACGGTGCTCTTGTCCTCCTCGAAGGGGAAACCGAGCAGCTTGCGGCCCGTCTCCAGGTCGTAGAGGTAGGCGCCCTTGCTCGTGCCCACGAGCACCCGGTCGCCCTTGGGGGCCATGGCCAGGCAGGTGACCTCGAGCTTCTCGCCCTTGATGATGCGGGCGGCCGGTTCGAGCACGACCTGGGCGTTCACAACGAAGGCGGTGGCCGCAGCGAGGGCGGTGAGGAGGGTGCGGATCATGGGTGGGGATCAGGTGATGAGCCCGCGCTGCTCCAAGAGCCATGCCATGGCGCTCTCCTCGTCGGGGAAGAGGCGGATGGGGCGCTGGGGCTTGTTCACGCGGACGAAGGCGTTGGCCGACATCTGGTGGCCGAAGTCGCGCACGATGATGGCATCGGCCGCGAAGTGGCGGTTGCTGTCCTCGCCGGAGGCGTAGTTGCGGGCGTCGTTGGTCAGGGCCGCCTGGTCACCGAAGCTCACCATCAGCAGCGCCTTGTGCCCCCCACGCTCCCTGGCGATGGCGGCGAACATCTCCTTGAGGTCGGTCACGGCACCGGTCATGCCGTCCTTGAAGTGGGCATGCACCACGTCGTCCGTCAGGAACGACAGGGTGCAGGCACGCAGATCGATGACGCGGAGAGCTTGCATCGGAACGGGTCAAAGGTAGAGGAGGCAACAGCCGTGCACCATGCCGATCATCACTTCACCAGCAACCAGGCATCGGGTGCCTGTGAACCGCGCGCGGCGGCCAGGGCCTCCTCGGCCATCTGCCTGTTGGGATAGCTTCCGATGGCCACGCGGTGCAGGCCCCCCTTCACGTCCACCAGTAGCGGGCTGTAGCCTTGGGTGCGCAGGGCGGCCATGTAGCTCTCGGCGTTCTCCTTCACGCTGAAGCAGCCGCCCATCACGTGGTACCGGAAGGTCTCGGTGCGCACGGCCACAGCGGTGGTGTCGGGCACGGCCACCGGCACCGGGGCCGGGCCGAGGTCGACCACCAGCTCAGGCGCCCCGGCCACATCCAGGCGGAAACGTTGCAGGCCGTGGGCGGTGTCGCTGATCACCAGGTCGGCCGTTTCAGCGGGCTCAGGCGGCGGCGGACCCACCTGGCGGGCGGTGTAGCGCAAGGCCTCGCGCGTGCCGAAGGGGTTCAGGCCGCTCCATTGCGTGCCGTTGTCGCTGCGGCCCAGCACGAACACGGTGCCGGCCATGAAGAGCACTCCGGCCACGGCGGCCGCGGCCCAGAGCACGGAGGAACGGCCCTCCTCCACCGGTTCGGTCACGGGCGGCGGCGCGGGGGTGAGCACGCGCACCACGGGGGGCGGCAGTGCTTCCACCGGGCGCTGCACGGGAACGGCGGTCACCGGACGAAGGCCATAGGCGTCCTTCAGGTGGTTCACACGGCGGTCGGGCTCGAACTGCAGGTTGCGCTCCGCGTCGAGGAAGAAGGTGCCCAGCTGGTTCAGTTCCAGGCGCCCTTCGCGTTCCAGCCGCGCGCGCCAGGCCTCCACGATGGTGCCGATGCGCACCTTGGCGGGCTCGTGGCCCGTGCCCTCCAGGCGCGCCACCTCGTCCACCAGCAGACCGTCGGAACGCGTAAGGTTCCGATTGAAGCTCAGGTCCTTGCCGGGGGGATGCAGCATCCGCTGGCGCGTGTCGAGGCGCGCGCTGCGGTAGTGCGTGAGGAAGCCACCGAAGCCCGGCACGATCACGCAGTCGTGGGCGTACAGCAGGTCGTGGATGGCGCGCTCGAGGACCATGTTGGGCGGGGCCAAAGTACGGAGAGGCCAGTGAGCGTGTTTCAGGCGCCCACCCGGCGGCGCGCCTCCTCCAGGTCGGCCGGGGTATCGACGCAGAACGAGGGATGGTCCGTGAGGCCGATGCGCACCTTGTGGCCGTGCTCCAGCCAGCGCAGCTGTTCCAGGGCCTCGGCCAGCTCCAGGGACGAGGGCTTGAGGCGCACGATGGCGGACAGGGCCTCGGCCGTGTAGGCGTACAGGCCCACGTGTTTCAGGTAACGGAACCGGGCATGGCGTGGACCGTTGCCGGGGTCGCGCAGGAAGGGGATCGCCGCCCGGCTGAAGTACAGGGCGTCCATGTGCACGTCGGTGGTGATGAGCACCTCACCGGCATCGTCGAGGTCGCGGTCGTCGGTGACCACCTGGGCCAGCGTGGCGATGCCGCCGGGAGCTTTCCTGAGCGCCGCGCACACCTCGTCGATCTGCGCCGGCTCGATGAAGGGCTCGTCGCCCTGGATGTTCACCACCGCATCGAAGCGGTCGCGGCCCAGGCGCTCCAGGGCCTCGAAGCAGCGGTCGGTGCCGCTGGGGTGATCGGGCGAGGTCATCACCACCTCCCCGCCGAAGCCGCGCACGTGATCGGCCACGCGCTCATCATCGGTGGCCACCACCACGGCGGCCAGGCCGGTGCACCGCCGCGCCTGCTCCACCACCCGCTGCACCATGCTGCGTCCGCCGATGTCCACCAGGGGCTTGCCGGGCAGGCGTGTGCTGGCGTAGCGCGAAGGGATGATTCCGAGGATGCGCATGGGGAACGAGGGAACTGGGGCGCGAAGTAAGGATGCCCGCGTCGATCAGGGCGCGTAGGTGAGCATCACCTGGAAGCTCCGCGGCGCCTCGATGGAGAGCGGGCGGATGCTGTAGACCTCGTTGGTGAGGTTGTTCACCAGGAAGGCCACGCGCACCGCATCGTTGAGGTCGTAGCCCAGGCGGGCGTCCACGATCCAGTCGCCGGTGGTGTGCGTGCGCATCCACTCGCCCACCCCGGTGGGCAGCACGAAGGGCGGCTTCTCGTCGAGGTCCACGAAGGCCTTGTCGATGTTGCGCACGTGGCTGTTGTAGCGCACGCTGAGGCCCGGTGCGAAGCGCTTGTACTTCGCCTGCACATCGCCGCGGAACAGGTGCTGGACACGGAACTTGAGGATGTTGCCGGAGGGATCGTAGCTGGTGTTCGTGAAGGTGGCGGGCGGCCAGCTCGCGCCGGGGAAGGTGGGCGTGGCGTAGACCTGGTCGGGCGTGGTGCTGACGGGCGTGGTGTGCGTGTACCCCGCGAGCATGGTGAGCTCCACCGCCCCCACGGCGCCCTTGCCCGCCAGCTCGAGCTCGTAGCCGGTGACGCGCGCCCCGCCGGTGTTCACGCTGCGGAAGCCCAGGCCCAGCAGGTTGTCCACATCGAAGGGGTCGCCCCATTGCCCGAAGGTGAACTCGATGTAGTCCTTGAACTCCTGCTGGAACACCACCGCGTCCAGGTAGCCCATGAAGCGGCCCACCTTGAAGCCCTGCTTGATGCCGCCCTCCACGTTCCAGCTGCGCTCGGGCCGCAGGTCGGGGTTGGGGTAGATATTGAGCCTTCCGATGCCGGTGTTGATGTAGCGCTCACCGATGGTGGGGAAGCGGAAGCCCTCACCGTAGCTCGCCCGCAGGAAGGTGCCCCGCAGCACCTGATAGGTGGCCCCCGCCCGGAACACCGGCACGGCCTGGTCCTCCTCGTTCACCGAGAAGCTCTCGTACCGCACGCCACCGCTGAGGTTGAGCTTCTCGTGCAGCAGCTTCTTGTCGAGCTGCAGGTAGGCGGCCGCGTTCGTGGCGGTGTTCTCCCCGTCGCCATCGGGGTCGCCGCTGTACAGCACGGCGCTGCTGGTGGTGCGCTGGCCCACGAGCCCGGCGGTGACCACGAGGGGGCCCCAGAGGTCGGCGTGCTGCTGCACCTGGTACTCGCCGTACAACAGGTGGCTGGCGTTGCTCTGCTCGTTGTTGTTGTCGAAGGCCTGGCGGTAGTACCGGCCCTTCAGTGTGTGACGCATGCCGCCCGGCGCGTAGTAGGTGACGTGCGGGTCCACGTAGTACTGGGTGCCCAAGGTGCGCGTGGTGGTGCCCGGTTCGGGACGGAAGAGGCCCTCGTCCAGGTCGTCCCACAGGAACACGCTGGTGCTGCGGCTCTTCATCACGTTCGCGTTGAGCCCGTAGCTCAGGCCCTTCACCTTGGCGTTGCGCCAGCGCGTGCCCACGTTGAAGCGCACCCGGTTCTCGTAGCCGCCGGGGCCGAGCCTGTTGGGGTCGGCGACGAGGCTGTCGGGCGGCACACGCTCTGGCCCCACGAAGCCCTGGTCGGCGAAGGCGTTGCCACCGAGCACCAGGTCGAAGCGCCCGAACTGCTGGCTGTGGAAGAAGTTGGCGCCGGTGAACAGCGGCGAGTTCGCGTCCCACCACTTGGCGGGCGCGTGGCCCGGTGCGTCGTACATGCCGCCGAACACGTTCACGCGGGTGCTCGGCTCGGCGCGCGGGTAGGCCGTGCGGATGTTGATGACCCCGCTGAGCGCCGCGCTGCCGTATAGCACGCTGCTCGCCCCCTTGATCACCTCCACCTGCTCCAGGTTCTCGATGGGCAGGAAGGTCCAGCTGGGCCGCCCGATGTCACCGCTGAGGATCGGCAGGTCGTCCACCAGCATCATCACGCGGCTGCCCGCGCCGTAGCTGAAGCCGCTGCCCGAACGGATCTGCGGGTCGTTGTCGACCACCACCACGCCGGGCACCTGGTCCATCACCGTCTCCAGGCTCTGCGTGTTCTTGTTGCGCACCAGCTCGGGGCGCAGGATGCTCAGGCTCTGCGTCACCTCCCCCACCCGCTGCTCGAACTTGCCGGCCGTCACCACCATGGCGTCGAGCTGGTTCTCCGAGACCTGCATCCGCACGTCGTTGGTCACCGAATTCGCCTCGGGGAGGTCCAGCCGCATCGTCCGGGTCCGGTAGCCGACATACGCATAGGTGACCACGACCGGCCCAACGGGCACGCGGATGGCGTACCGACCTTCCACATCGGTGGAGGTCCCCTTGCCGGGAACGCACACCACGCTGACGCCGACCAACGGCTCCTGCGTCAGCGAATCGAGCACGATGCCCTTCAACAGCACGTCCTGCGCCTGCGCGTACGCGGTCAACAAGGCGAAAAGTCCAACGAGCAGCGATCTCATGCGGCGGATATCTTGGGGCGGAAGGCTTGACGCGAAAAGTAGCGAAAGCCACCTACCACGCATGGCCACCGACCAGGAGCTCATCCACCGCATCGCGCTCAGCCTGCTCAAGGGCATCGGGCCCGTGAACGCGCGCAACCTGGTGGCGTACTGCGGCGGCGTGGACGCGCTCTTCACCGACCCCAAGGTGCGGCGCTCGCTGGAGAAGGTGCCCGGCATCGGCCCCACGCTCGCCGCCTCCATCCTCGACACCGCGGTGCTGAAGGCCGCCGAGAAGCAGCTCACCTACGCACGCAAGAACGGCATCCGCCTGCTCTTCTACCTGGATGCCGCGTATCCGAAGCGCCTGAAGCTGTGCGACGACGCGCCCGTGCTGCTGCACGTGAAGGGTAATGCGGACCTCGACACGGAGCGCTGCGTGGCCATCGTGGGCACGCGCAGCCCCACCCCGCACGGCAAACGCTTCACCGCGGAGCTGGTGGAAGGGCTCGCGGCGAGCGGCGCGGTGATCGTGAGCGGGCTGGCCTACGGTGTGGACATCATCGCGCACCGCACCGCGCTCAAGGCCGGGCTGCACACCGTGGGCTGCGTGGCGCACGGGCTCGACCGGCTGTACCCCGGCGAGCATGCGGGCACGGCGAAGGAGATGGTGGAACAGGGCGCCCTGGTGAGCGAGCTTCCCAGCGGCGGCACCTTCGTGCCCGGCAACTTCCCCGCGCGCAACCGCGTGATCGCGGGCCTCAGCGACTGCACCGTGGTGGTCGAGAGCGGGCTGAAGGGCGGCAGCCTCATCACCGCCGACATCGCCAACAGCTACGACCGCGAGGTGATGGCCGTGCCCGGCCGCCCGGGCGATGCCAAGAGCCTCGGCTGCAACCGCCTGATCAAGGACAGCAAGGCCCACCTGCTCACCGGCGCCGACGACCTGCTGAAGCTGATGGGCTGGGAGCCGAAGCCCGTGAAGAAGGCACCGGTGCAGGCCGCGCTCTTCGCCGACCTGCTGCCCGAGGAACAGGCCATGGTGGCGGTGCTCAAGGACAAGGGCAAGGTGGGCATCGACGACCTGTGCATCCTCAGCCGCATCCCCCAGCACAAGGCCGCAGGCATCCTGCTCAACCTGGAGCTCAACGGCGTGGTGCGCACCCTGCCGGGCAAGGTGTACCAGCTGGGGTGAAGGGCCTGGAGCCAGCGATGAACCGCGGCCTGTTGGAAGGGTGCGGGAACGGCTGTACGATCGGACCTTCCCGACCTACCTTTGCGCCGCTTTTACAAAACGAAGCACCCAAATGGCAAAGTCGAACAAGGCCGTTGACGCCTTCATGGCAGAAGTGAAGAAGCGCAATGGCAACGAGCCGGAATTCCTCCAGGCCGTGCACGAAGTGGCCGAGATGGTGATCCCCTTCATCGAGGCGAACCCCAAGTACAAGGGCAAGATGCTCCTGGAGCGCATGGTGGAGCCCGAGCGCACCATCATGTTCCGTGTGCCCTGGGTGGACGACAAGGGCAACATCCAGGTGAACCGCGGCTTCCGCGTGGAGTACAACAGCGCCATCGGTCCCTACAAGGGCGGCCTGCGCTTCCACCCCAGCGTGAACCTCAGCATCCTGAAGTTCCTGGGCTTCGAGCAGACCTTCAAGAACAGCCTCACCACCCTGCCCATGGGCGGTGGCAAGGGCGGCAGCGACTTCGACCCCAAGGGCAAGAGCGACAACGAGGTGATGCGCTTCTGCCAGAGCTTCATGACGGAGCTGTGGCGCCATGTGGGCCAGTTCACCGACGTGCCCGCCGGCGACATCGGCGTGGGCGGTCGCGAGATCGGCTTCATGTTCGGCCAGGACAAGCGCCTGCGCAACGAGTTCACCGGCGTGTTCACCGGCAAGGGTGCCACCTGGGGCGGCTC
>JAEUSV010000002.1 GCA_016788485.1 Flavobacteriales bacterium | reverse complement strand
CGGTCGCCCCAATGTTCGTTGATCGCATCGGTGAAGGCCTGGCCGTAGCCGGTGCTGCCGTGGAAGTCGATCATCACCACCGCGAAGCCGGCGCCGGCGTAGGTCTGCGGGTTCCAGCGGTAGCTCCACGCATCGCCGAAGCTGCCCTGCGGACCGCCGTGGATGAGGAAGGCCACGGGGTACTTCTTCCCCTCCACGTAGTTCGCGGGCTTCAGCACATAACCGTGCACGGCCTCCTCGTTCCAACCCTTGAAGCTGAACTGCTCGTAGGCTCCGAGCACCTTGTCCTTCAGGCCGGCGTTCACCTGGGTGAGCACCGTGGCACCCTCGTCGATCAGCGGCGCCTTGGAGCGCGCGGCGTACAGCTGCGAAGGACCGTTGAGGCCGCTCTTGAGGAACACGATGCCGCGCGGCGTCTCCTCGTAGCCATCGATGTGGCCATCGCGCGAGAGCACGGCGACCGCGCCGCTCTTCGCATCGATGCGGAACAGACGGTGCTTGCCCATGTCATCGGCCGTCACCAGCAGGCTCCTGCCGTCGGCGCTCCACTGCAGCTGGTCCACGCTGCGGTCCCAATCGGTGGCGAGCGCGCGCACCTTGCCGGTGGCCAGTTCGCGCACGCGCAGCTCGAAGCGGTCGGCCTCGTAGCCGGGGCGCTTCATGGCCTTGTAGGCGAGCAGCTTCCCATCGGGCGACAGCACCGGGGCGGCGTCCCAGGCGGGGTTCTCGGCGGTGAGGTTGGTGAACATGCCGCCGGTGACGGGCACGCTGAAGAGGTCGAAGTTGGTGCTCCACGGCTCGATGTTGCGGGCCTCGCGCGCCACGAAGAACACGGTGCGCCCATCAGCGCTGATGGTGAAGTCCTCATAACCGCCGAAGGGTTTGCCGGGCACATCGCCATCGAGCGCGTCGGTGAGGGCCACGGGCGCCACGCCGGGCTGGTCGAGGGCGATGTGGAAGAGGTGGTTGCGCGTACCGTCCGCCCAGCTGTCCCAATGCCGCATGAACACCTTGTCGTACAAGGTGCCGCTGCTTTTCGCGCCGGCCATGGCCTGCATGCGCTCCACGGTGCAGGCGATCTCATCGCCCAGGCAGTCGGGGTACACGGACAGCGCCACCACCAGCCCCTTGCCATCGCGCGACACGCGGAAGGTCTGCACGTCGAGCGGCAGGTCGGTGAGGGGCGTGGCCTTCTCCCCCCGGGCATCGGCCTTCCACACCTGGGTGATGCCGTTGGCGCTGCGCGCGCTCAGGAAGTAGAACGCCTTGCCGTCGGCGGCCCACTGCACATCGCTGGCCCCGCTCTCACCGGCGGGCACCTTCACCTCGGGCTTCCCGGGGTCGGTGAGGTCCTTCATCCACAGCGTGCTCACGCCTCGGTTCTTCTCCATGTCGGTGGCGCGCACGTTGAAGAGCGCGGTGGTCCCCGCAGGGTCCACGGCAAGCGCGCTGACACGGTCGAGCATCAGCAGGTCGCGGTAGGTGAAGGGGGCTTTCTGTTGGGCGTTCGCGGCGAGCAGCAGCACGACACCGGCGGCGCCGGAAAGGGTACGAAGGGGCTTCATGGGTGGAGGCTAAGCGGAAGCAATGAACGAAGATCGTCACTTCGCGCAATGCCCGTGCCCAGGGACCATGACCCCTTGTCACTTGACCCTTGCCACTTGAAGCTTGCTGCGTCCGCGCGCCGTCGCCGGAGCGCTTTGGCGCAGGCGCCCGTAGCCTTGGCGAAGGTGGTTCAGCCTTGCGCGTTGGCGAACTCGCGGAAGAAGCCCATGATCTTCCGGCGGAACAGCAGGAAGAGCAGGATGTAGGGCACCGGGATGAGGAAGAGGATGCCCACATTGAGCCCGCGGCCGATGCTCTGCTGGCCGCCGAACACGGCCTGGCCTTCCTCTGCGCTCTCCACGGTGGCCTTGCACATGGCGCAACCCTGGGCCCAAGCCTCACCGGGCACCAGCAGCACCAGCGCCAGAATGAGCAGCGGAAGGATCCATCGCGTTCTCACGGTGCGAAGATAGGGCCGCGCCATGCCGGGAAATGACCGGCCTCAGCCGCCGTAGTAGGGGCTGATGAAGAGGTACACCACCACCCCGCTCACGCTCACATAGAACCACACGGGCCACACCCGCTTCGCAAGCTTGCGGTGGGCCGGATGCTCGGCCTTCAGGCCACGGTAGGCGGTGAAGAGGATGAAGGGCAGCGAAAGGCCCGCCAGCACGATGTGGGTGAAGAGGATGAGGTAGTAGACCACCTTGATCGTACCCGTACCACCGAACGGCGTGTCGCCCGCGAACAGGTGGTGCAGGATGTAGGAGACCAGGAACAGCACGCTGAGGGCCATGGCGCCGAGCATGCTGGTGCGATGCGCCGTCCAGTTGCCGGCCTTGGCGGTGAACAGGCCCGCCAGCAGCAGAAGGCTCACCAGGCTGTTGAGCACGGCGTTCACCCGGGCGAACACGTGCACGTCCAGCCCCTCGGGGGCGGGCAGCTGCACCCTGTTGAGCACCACCACGGCGGTGAAGACCACGGCGGAGAAGATCCAGATGAGGCGCCTGGCCGGCGCATCGGCCAGCTGCAGCGTGGCTGCTGGGAAGGGCTTGGTGTTCATTCCTTGAAGCGGCCGACCTTGAGCGCGCGTTCCTTCTCCTCCTTCTTCAGCATCTTCAGGTCGGTCACCAGGCGGTCCACCTCCTCGGTGCTGGTGCCGTCGTAGAACCCGCGGATGTGGCGGCGCTTGTCGACGAGCACGAAACGCTCGTCGTGCACGAACTGTTCGGCCGCGGTGCTGTCCTCCAAGGCGCTCAGCAGGTAGCCGTTGTTGCCCTGGCGGTAGATGTCGGCGGCGTTGCCGGTCACGAACTTCCAACGGGTGCTGTCGGCCTGCCACTTGCGCGCGTACTTCCGAAGCACCTCGAGGGTGTCGTTCGCAGGGTCCACCGTGTGGCTAAGGAAGACGACGTCCTCGTAGGCCGGGTCATCGAGCTTGAACTGCAGCTGCTGCATCTGCCGCGTCATGGTGGGGCAGATGCTGGTGCACTTGGTGAAGAAGAAGTCGGCCACGATGATCTTGCCCGCAGTGCTGGCATCGGACACCGTGTTGCCGTAGGCGTCCGTGAAGGTGAAGGGCGGCACCTGGTAGTAGGTGGTGTCGCCGGGGCCGTTCACCTCCTTCTCCCCGTAGTAGGGTAGGTAGCGGAAGTTGTGCTTCCCGGTCCGGAGCAGGAAGAACGATAGCGGGGCCAGCAGCAGTAAAAAGCCCAGCACCAGGAACTTCTTGGTGCGGCTCAGGGGCTTCATCAAGCGATCACTGGAAGAGCTCCAGCATCCGGTGCACGTAGTTCGATTCCCAGATGGCGATGAAGAGCAGGTACAGGATGAAGAGGATGTAGGGCAGCAGGATGATGTTGCGGATGTTCCGCCGCTCATCGCCCAGGTGCATGAACACGGCCACGATGTAGCCGGCCTTCACCAGCGTGAGCACCACGTAAAGGAGCTTGATGGTCCCCCAGGCGGAGGCATCGAACCACTCCTTCCAGTAGGCGCCCAAGGTCACCTCGATGGCCGTTACAATGGCCAGCAGAAGGGTCACCGTCCAGATCTTCTTGCGGATCTTCCGGCCCTCCTCCTCGCTGTGGTGGGCATCCAGGCTGTACTCGATGATGTCGTCGCGCTCCATGGGCGGCAAGCGTTAGCTGGGGATCAGAGGAGGTAGAAGAAGGTGAACACGAACACCCACACCAGGTCCACGAAGTGCCAGTAGAGGCCGGCCTTCTCGACCATCTCGTAGTGACCGCGGCGGTGGAACACGCCCTTGATCACCATCAGCAGCACGATCAGGTTGATGACCACACCGCTGAACACGTGGAAACCGTGGAAGCCGGTGATGAAGAAGAAGAAGTTGGCGTACTGGGGCGGGCCGTACTCGTTGCGCGTCATGTTCGCGCCGTCCACGTAGTCCACGCGCTCCTCCCAAAGCTTCTTCGCCTCGGCTCCCTCCACATGGGCGTGGCCGTGGCTCTCGTCGGCCTTCAGGTAGTGTCCGGGCAGCGCCTTCACCAAGTGGAACCCTTCAGCGTTGGCGGGGTCGTGCGTGTCGTGGGTGTTGTTATGCACCCAGTACTTGTCGCCGTTGGCCAGCGTGATGTAACCGCCGCCGCCGTGGATGAAGTGGCTCCACTCCCAGGCCTGCGAGCCCACGAAGAAGGCGCCACCGATCACGGTGTAGAACAGCCATTTCACCACGCCCTTCTTGTCCATGCGGTGACCGGCCTCCACCGCCAGCACCATGGTCACGGAGCTGAAGATGAGGATGGCGGTCATGAGCGCCACGTATATCAGGGGGAAATCACCCGTGAGACCGGGCAGGGCGCGGAAGACCTCCTCGCCGATGGGCCAGGCCTCGGTGGTCGCGTGGCGCACGAAGCCGTAGGCCACCAGCAGACCGCCGAAGGTCAGGGCATCGGACACCAGGAAGAACCACATCATCATCTTCCCGTAGCTGATGCTGAACGGGGAACGGCCGCCGCCCCAGAGGACGTCGTTGCTAAGTGCCTTGGTCGCTTCGCCTGCCATGTCGTTGGAACTCGGGCGCAATGTTAGTGAACGAGCACGAAGAACGAAAGGATGATCAACCACAGGCCGCCCAGGAAGTGCCAATAGATGGACCCGGACCACAGCCCGATGGTGTCCGTGGCGGGGTACCGGCGCAGCAGGGCCTTCACCGTCATGAGCACCAGCGCCAGCAGCCCGAAGGCCAGGTGGGCCAGGTGCAGCGCGGTGAGCACGTAGATGTACTGGCTGGCCGCATTGCTCTGGTCGGCCATCTCGTCGTTCAAGGGCTTGGTGCGCTCCACGTCATCGGGCAGGTAGAACCGTCCCTCCGCCTCCACCAGGGTCACCCCCTTGCGGGCAATGGTGTAATCCTCGCCGTACACCCCGTTGTTCTGCAGTACCTTGCTGAAACTGAAGAAGTTACCCAGCTCGTGGAGCTGCGACCAGCCCTTGAACTGGCTCACCGAGAAGGCGATGCCCAGGCCCAGGGTGGCCACCAGCAGGGGGGCGGTGAGCCCCGAACGGCCGCGCCGCGCCATCACCAGGGCCAGTTGCATGGTGACGCTGCTGAGCAGGATGAAGGCCGTGCTCCAGTAGAAGGCCATGGGCAGGCGGATGCTCACCCAGAAATCGACGCTGCCCTTGCTCACCAGGTAGGCGCTCAGCAGGCCGCTGAAGGCCATGACGATGGCGAAGATCAACAGGTAGGTCAGCGTGCGGCGGGCCTTCTCGCGGTGCACCCGGGGGGTGTCGTCGGTGGTGGACAGGTCCTGGGCGTAGGTGGTGGCGCTCATGTGCGGTCGATCACGTAGGCCAGCTGCAACAGGGGCAGGTGGATGAAGCTGGCGAACATCAGCCTGCGGGCATCGCTCTTGTCCAGGGTGGTGTACAGGCGGTAGGCCGGCACCAGCATCAGCAGGCCGAGCACCGCTGCGATGGCGGCGCTCCAGCCCCCGGCCAGTCCGAACACCCAGGGGAGCATGCTCACGGGGATAACGAACAAGGTGTACAAAAGGATCAGGAAGGCGCTGAAACGGTCCTGGCCACCGCGCGAAGGCAGCAGGTGATAGCCCGCGCGCTGGTAGTCCTCGTGCAGCACCCATGCGATGGCCCAGAAATGGGGGAACTGCCACATGAACTGGGTGGCGAACAGCAGGCCCGGACCCAGCCCGAAGCTGCCGGTGGCGGCCACGTGGCCCAGCATCGGGGGGAAGGCCCCGGGAAAGGCGCCCACCAGCACGGCCCAGGGCGTCATGCCCTTCAATGGGGTATAGAGCGCCACATAGAGGAACAGGCTCAGGAAGCCCAGGATGCCGGTGAGCGGGCCGAAGACGGCCCACAGCAGCACGATGCCCGCGGTGCCGGCCACCACCGCTGCGCCGATGGCCTCTCCCGTGGTAAGGGCCTCACGCACCAACGGACGCTCGGCGGTACGCTTCATGCGGGAATCGGCGTCCACCTCGAGCACCTGGTTGAGGGCGTTGCTGGCACCGGTGACGAGGGTTCCTGCAAGGGCCAGCATCAGGAGCGCGTTCCAGCTGAAGGCACCTTCGGGCACCCCGAACAGGTAGCCCAGCACGGCGCTCACCACCACCAGGGAGGTGAGGCGCAGCTTGAAGAGCGCGACCACTTCCTTGAGCTTCGCGGACACCACATTGCGGGCCGCGTATGCACCGGGACGTTCCAAGGCGGTGCGAATTTACCCTTCGGCGGCGCTCCGGCCAGCAGGCCTGGTCAATCGAGCACGTAGCGCGGCTCCTGCACCGCGTGGCGGTCGCGGAAATAGGCCGAAACGCCAAGCCGGATGAAATTGGTGAGCCCGCCGCCGGCATCGGGCGACCGCGAACGAAGCGTCCAACCCAGCTCCACCATCATGCCCGAGCGCGGTGCCACCAGGTAGCCGATGCTGAGGTCGTTGTGCAGGATGGTGACGGCCAGCGGGTCGCCCACATAGAAGCCGTAGTTCTCGTAGTGGGTGCTGTCGCGGAGCGGACGGCTGTTCTCGGGCAGGAAGATGTTGCTGCCGTAACTGCTGTTGGGCGCATTGCTCGTGTCCTGCCCCATCAGCGCCGCACTGAACAGCTCGCGCACGAGCCAGCGGTCCTTGCGCCATTCACCCTGCACCAAGGCCTCCCAGAAGTTGCTGCCGTACGGGTGCGCGAGCGGTTCGCCGGCATGGCTGTAGTTCTGCCGGGTGTCGCTGTGGGTGTACATGAAGGGGCGCACGTAGTTGAACTCCCCGCGCAGGGTCAGCGGCTTGGCCCCGAAGGCCCCGTGCGCCACCACGCCGAGCTGGAAGGCCTGCTTGTTGCCCGCCCATCCCGTGCCCGCCTGCACGTTGTCCTTCAGGAACTCGTCGAGCATGAGCTGGGAGTAGAGCAGGGTGCGCCGCCCCACCTTCACATTGAAGGCGAAGCCGAGCAGCGCGTTGTCCGGCGAGCCCAGGCTGAACTCCACGGGGCGCAGGAACACCGCCGGGTTGAGGTAGTTGATGTCGAAGCCCCGCGGATAGGCGGGGTCGTTATCCTGCCACACGATGGCCTCGAACAGGCCCGCGTTCACCCGCTTGGAGATGTTCCAGCTGAGGTAGTGGAAGCTGGCGAACTTGCGCAGGTTGCGCGTGGGGTCGCCGCCGGCCCCGCGGATGTCGCTCATGCGCGTGAACAGGTTCACGTAGCGGATGTGCCAGGCGGTGGTGGTGATCTTGAAATAGGGATAGCTGTACGTGTTGTCGCTCAGGAAGAGCGAGCGCATGCCCTCCCCGATGAAGTGCTTGCCGCGGCCCAGGGTGAACCGGAAGTACTTGCCTGCGGCCACGTCCACGTAGCCGTTCACCTCGTAGTGCGAACGGGCGTCACCCACCTTGTAGGCATAACCTTCCCCGGGGCTCATGCGCGTGCTGCGCACCAGGCTGTCGAGGTAGCTCGGGAAACGCTCGTTCCACGCCATGCCGTCGAGGTGGAAGGTCACGTGGCGCCCCGCATCGGCATCGAGCCAGAGGCCGCCACCGAGGCGGTGCGTGGTGGCGGGGTCCTGGCCCGCATCAAGGCCTGCCTGCAGGTCCACCAGCGGACCGAAGCGCACGCGGGCGCTGTCGGCGGCCCAGCGGTCCAGCACGGGAAGCAGCGCCCTGGGACCCGAGGTGTCCGGCGCGAACAGGGCGGCGTCCTGGCGGGCGTAGGGGCGCACCGCGCTGTGGCCGGGGGCCTTCCAGGCGTGCATGCGCGCGGTGAGGCCGCCGTCGATCACGTGCGACAGGGGCATGAAGCCCTGCTGGGCGGACAGCAGCATCGGCATCAGCAGCGCCGGCAGTAGGAACAGGCGGTTCACGGCTTGCGGCGTACAGGGATGGCGAAGGGCAGCAGGGCGATCACCACGGCGGTGACGGACAGGCCCAGCAGGCCCAGGTTGGGATGCACGCCGCGCGTGATGAGGCTGAGCGCGATGATCAGCAGCGAGTAGCCATAGAGCGTGAAGGTGGTGCCTCTGTGGCCCAGGCCATGGTCCATCAACCGGTGGTGGATGTGGTTGCGGTCCGCCGCGAAGGGGCTCACCCCCTTGCTGGCGCGGTACAGGAAGATCCGCAGGGTGTCCACCAAGGGGTAGGCGAGCACGGCCATCACGAACAGCGGGGAGGATACCGACCGAAGCCACATCGGCAGCCTGGCGGTGTCGTGGTCGATGATGCGGATGGCCAGCACCGACACGATGGCCCCGATCATCAGCGAACCGCTGTCGCCCATGAAGATGCGGGCCGGGTGGAGGTTGAAGACGAGGAAGCCGACCAGGGCGCCGGCGAGCACGAAGGCGAGCAGCGCGAGGGCCACGTTGCCGGCGGAGAAGAGCCAGAAGCCGAACACGGTGGCGGTGATCAGTCCGATGCCGCCGGCCAGTCCATCCACCCCGTCGATCAGGTTGAAGGCGTTCACCAGCACCACGTACACGAAGAAGCTGAAGGCGATGCTGATCTCGGTGGGCAGCTCGTACACGCCGAGGATGCCGTGCATGCTCCCGATCCGGAAGCCGCCCATCACCACCAGGATGTACCCCACGATCATGTGGCCGAAGAGCTTCTTCACCGGCGAGAAGCCGATGATGTCGTCCTTCACGCCGATGAAGAAGAGCAGCACCATGGCCGCCAGGATGAACTTGAAGTCCTTGTACGCGCCCCCCATCATGCGGTAGAGCTCGCGGTAGTCCGTTTCCCCATCACCGATCACCGCCCCCTGCGGGAACCAGAGCGCGTACGAGAAGATGATGGCGGCGAAGATGATGATGCCCCCGATCGTGGGGATGCTGCGCTGGTGCAGCTTGCGCTCCTCGCTGGGCTCGTCCACCAGGTGCTTCAGGCGCGCCACCTTGATGAGGCTGGGCATGGTGAGCAGCACCACCACGAAGGCCGTGAGGAAGCCTGAAAGGAGGACGTAGCCGTGCGGTCTCACCGGAGGAGCAGGGTGATGTTCAAATATCGTAATAGCGGTTGAAGAGCCCGGTGCGGAAGCCGAGGTACAGGTGGCTCGCGTTCTGGTTGGTGGGGTACGGGGTCACATCGCGGTACGACCAGCCCAGGGTCACGCGCATGTTCGTCACATGGTTCATGAGGAAGGAGGCGCTCAGGTCCACATAGGTCCTGGTGAGTGCGATGGGCTCGCTCAACGGGCCAGCAGGCCCTTCGATGCCGGGCTTGAAGATGCTGCTGCCATAGGAGAGCGTGTCGCTCCGGTCCTGGTGGGTGATGGCCCTGTTCACCTTCGCCTGGAAGGCCCAGCGGTTGCGGATGCGCATGTCGGCGATGGCCACCAGCTCGCCGAAATGCGTGCCCATGGGGTGCGCCATCGGATGGCCCATGTGCACCATGTTCATGTCGGCATCGTTGGCGGTGTACAGGAAGGGCGAGGCGTTGTTGTACTCCACCAGGAAGTGGATGTCGCGCCGCAGCAGGTCGAACCACTGCACGCCCGCCTGCCAGCCGTTGCGGCCCGTGGCGGTGGGATCCAGCACGTACTGGCCGTACAGGTAGGCCTTGTCGGTGAGCTTGAGCTTGCCGTGCACCCCGAGGAGCTGGTTGTCGATGCCCTCGCGCGCACCGACGAAGGTGTTGAGCAGGGGCAGCGGGTTCACCTGCCAGGCATTGAAGGGCTCCACGCCGCTGCTGTCGATCGTGCGCCACAAGGTGCTTTCGAAGAACCCGAGCTGCGCCCTGCCCAGGTTCACGCTGGCGTGGTGGAAGGTGCCGCGTTTCCAATAGAACAGGCTCTCCGAGCTGGAACCGGTGGGCAGCCGATCGAACATCTCGAGCTTCGAGGTGATCGTGGTGTACTGCCAGCGACCCGAGGGGGCCAGCACCGCGGCCTTGAAGTAGGGATAAGGGGATGCGTTGTCGCTCAGCATGAGGCTCCGGTAACCATCGCCCACGAAAAGGCGGCCGTTGCCGAACTGCAGGTTGAGCCAGCGCCAGGGGGTGTAGCTCACGTTGCCCATGGCCCAGGCGAAATCCATGGTGGTGCGGTCCAGGGTCTTCACCCGCCCCTGCCCCGGCACCGCGCCGGTCTGGTTCGCGTACAGGTACAGGTAGGTCGGCAGGTCGGCCTGGTTCTCGTAGAAGGTGGTCTGCACGCTCAAGCGCGGCCCCAGGTCGGCGGCGATGCGCAGTCCACGACCGTTGTAGCGCGTGGACCCGTAGGTGCTGTCCACATAGAGGGCGGAGAAGTCGAAGCCCATGTCGAACTGGAACACGGGGTCGAGGTAGGCCCGCAGGTCGCCCTCGCGCACCTCGAACAGGTGCCTTTCGAAGAGGTACTTCTCCACGTCGTAGTAGTACCGGTTGGTATCGGCCCGGTGGCCCATGACGCCCGTGAGGTCGGCCCGGCTCTCGATGTAGGGCCGCATGGCGGTGTGCACGGTGCTGGTGAGGCACGCGTGGTTCCGGTCCAGGTCGTAGTACACGTCGCGGTTCAGCGGCAGGTCGTTCTGCTGGGCATGAAGGCCCCGCGCGACGAGCACGAGCAGGGCAGGCAGGACGACGGTGCGTAGGCGGTTCACGACGGGACCGATGGAGCGGAGCGAATGTAGGGCTCCGCTGCTTGCCGGGAACGACAAGGCCCCTGTGCTGTCCGCACAGGGGCCCGTCCTTGCGTTCCTTGCCGGTTCACACCTTCGCCAGCTCGCTCTTCGCGAACTCGGCGTACACGGCGGTGATGACTTCGCGCAGCCCGATGCGGTGCTTCCACCCCAGGCCGTGCAGGCGGCTCACGTCCATCAGCTTGCGCGGCGTGCCATCGGGCTTCTCGGTGTTCCACTTCAGCTCGCCGGTGTAGCCCACGATCTCCTTGATCATCTCGGCGAGCGCCTTGATGGTGAGGTCCTCGCCCGTGCCGATGTTGAGGAAGAGCTCCTCGTCGTAGTTCCCCATCAGGAAGTAGCACGCATCGGCCAGGTCGTCCACGTGCAGGAACTCGCGCATGGGCGAGCCGGTGCCCCACACCTCCACGCTGGGCGCGCCCGTCACCTTGGCGGTGTGGAACTTGCGGATGAGCGCGGGCAGCACGTGGCTGTTGTTG
>JAEUSV010000165.1 GCA_016788485.1 Flavobacteriales bacterium | reverse complement strand
GTCCGTGGGGCCGAACATCATCAGGCTGGGCCACCACCAACGGTTCAAGGCGTCCTGCGCCATCTCCTTCTGTTCGGGCGTGCCCTTGGCCAGCACGGCCATGATCTCGTAGCCCTGGCGCTGGTGGAAGCTCTCCTCCTTGCAGATCCGCACCATGGCGCGGGCGTACGGGCCGTAGCTCGTGCGGCAGAGCATCACCTGGTTCATGATGGCCGCGCCGTCCACCAGCCAGCCGATGGCGCCGATGTCGGCCCAGGTGAGGGTGGGGTAGTTGAAGATGCTGCTGTACTTGGCCTTGCCGCTCAGCAGGTCGTCGATGGTCTGCTCGCGCGATACGCCGAGGGTCTCGCAGGCGCTGTAGAGGTAAAGGCCGTGGCCCGCCTCGTCCTGCACCTTGGCGAGCAGGATGGCCTTGCGGCGGAGGTTCGGGGCGCGGGTGATCCAGTTGCCCTCGGGCAGCATGCCCACCACCTCGCTGTGCGCGTGCTGGCTGATCTGGCGGATGAGGGTCTTGCGGTATTTCTCGGGCATCCAGTCCTTGGGCTCGATCTTCTGCTCGGCGTCGATCTTGGCCTGGAAGCGTTCCTCGAGGTTCTGTACGTCGGTCATGGCGGTTTCAGCGGGTGGCTAAGATAGGGGGTGCTCCTTGGGTGACCCTGACGGCGGTCAGGAGAATGAACGATCCAGGGTGCTCCGTGGTTCTTGTCCCGTCCTCTAGCGACCGCCCCCTATTTTCGCCGCCCCAATGAGCTCACCCCGCATGGCCAGGTTCCATACCCTCGAGGTCGCTTCCGTGCACCAGGAGACCCCCGACGCGATCGTGGTCGGCTTCAAGGTGCCACCGGCGCTGCAGAACGATTTCGCCTTCGTGCACGGCCAGTACGTCACGCTGAAGCTCACGGTGAACGGGGAGGAGCTGCGCCGCAGCTACAGCATCTGCAGCAGCCCGCTGGACAAGGACGAGCTGCGCATCGCGGTGAAACGGGTGCAGGGCGGGCGCGCCAGCACGCAGCTCGTGGAGAAGCTCAAGGCGGGCATGAGCATCGAGGTGATGACCCCCATGGGCAACTTCACCACGGCCCTCGACCCGGCCCAGGAGCGGCCCTTCGTTGCCTTTGCGGCGGGCAGCGGCATCACGCCGATCCTCAGCATCCTCAAGACCGTCCTGCGCACCGAGCCGAAGAGCAGCTTCACCCTCTTCTACGGCAACACCGACACCGATCGCATCATCTTCCGCAGCAAGCTGGAGGAGCTGAAGGCCCAGTTCGGTGGCCGGCTGGCGGTGCACCACATCCTCACCCGGGGCCGCGACGAGGATGCCCTGTTCAATGGACGCATCACCACTGACAAGGCGGTGGACCTGATGAAGCGGTTCGTGTCCGACCGGAACGACATCCAGTATTTCATCTGCGGACCGGAGCAGATGATGGTGAACGTGAGCGAGGCCCTGGAGAAGCTCGGCGCCGACAAGAAGCGCATCCACATCGAGCTCTTCACCAGCCCGGTGACCAGCGAAGCGAAGAAGACCACCGACCATGCCCACAGCGCTGCCGGCGCCTTCACCGGTGCGGCCAGCGTGAAGGTGATCCTCGATGGCCGCGAGCATGAGCTCCAGATCCCCGCCAAGGGCGATGCCATCCTCGATGCCGCCATCGATGCCGGCCTGGACGTACCCTTCGCCTGCAAGGGCGCCGTGTGCTGCACCTGCAAGGCCCGCGTCACCGAAGGCCAGGTGGAGATGGCCATGAACTACGCCCTTACCGACGAGGAGGTGGCCGACGGTTACGTCCTCACATGCCAGGCCCATCCCCGCAGCGCGCGGGTGGTGGTGGATTACGACCAGCACTGATCCCCGGGAACGAGGAAAGCGGGCTTACGGGCCCGCTTTCGCTGTTCGTTCGCTCGGTGGTTTGTTGTTGTGGCGAACGGAACAAGTCGTTGGTCAGGGATCGATCTGCGCCTGCAGCAGCGCCATCTTCACCTGGATGTCGCTCAGGTAGCCTTCGTTGTGGTAGAAGCCCTTGAGCTCGTCGTTCCACCTTACGATGGCGCTCGGGAAGTCGAGGTAGAAGGGGTCGGAGTGCCGGAACTTGTCCAGCGGTTCGAGGTTCAGGTTGCACTTGTAGGGAGGGTAGGCCACCTGTTGCTCGGGCATGTGGGTGTCGAAGTACACCAGCTCGGGCAGGAAGCCTTCCTTCTCGATGCGGACCGCATAGAAATTGTCGAGGTCCAGCTCCAGGCCGAACTCACCCTTTCCCTTGGGCTTGATCTCGCCCAGCAGCTTGTTGTCCTGGTATACGGTGATGGTGAAGCCTTTGCACTTGGCGCCGTTCTCGGTGACCATGCCTTTCACAGGCAGGTACCAGCCCTGGGCCTGGTCGCGGCTCTCCACCAAGGTCTTTTCCTTGGGGGCTTTCTGGGCCATGATGGCGGGCGCCATGCAGAGCAGCAGGAGGGAGGTTGCGATACGCATAGGGAGGGGATGCTGTTCGGTTCTGCTTCGAGGGGTGTTACGGCCGGGAGGGGGGAAAGGTTACCTTGTTCGGACACCGGCGGGGCAACCCCCTGCGTCATCCCCCTGAAACCCAATACCCGGACCATGATCCCACGTTCCGCACGCAACCTGCTGATGGCCGCCGCAGTGGCCGTTCCCATGGCCTCCCGGGCCAGCCACATCATGGGCGGTGAGCTCGTGTACAAGCACCTCGGTGGCTTGGACTACGAGGTGACCCTTGTCCTCTACAGGGATTGCCAAGGCATCCCCGTCAACGCTCCGGAGACCGTATCGGCCTCCTCCACGTGCGGTACGCTCTCGTTCCAGGTGGATACGATCGGCGTTGCCATCCTTTCCTCTGGCTGCAGCAGCATGCTCACCACCTGCCAGGGTGGACCGATGCCTGGGGCTGAAGTGTATGCCTACCGCGACACGGTGACGCTTCCAATGGCTTGCTCCGATTGGGTCTTCTCATGGGCATCGTGCTGCCGGAACGCCGCAGTGACCAACCTGGCGAATCCCGATGCCCAGGATTATTACGTGGAAGCCCGGTTGAACAACCTCAATGGAGGGAACTCCTCCCCGGTCTTCCAGGAGCTGCAGATGCCCTTCACCTGCACCAATGCCACCTATTGCGTGAGCAACAGCGCGTATGATGCGGATGGTGACTCGTTGGTCTATTCAATGGTGGTGCCTTCCGGCATGGGTGGAACGCCATTGGCCTATAACCTCGGTTTCTCCGTTTCCGACCCCTATCCCTCGGTGGGCGGGCATTCCTTCGACCCGGTGACCGGCAACCACTGTGCCGTGCCCAGTGCTGCCGGTGCTTGGGTGATGGCGTACAAGGTGGAGGAGTACCGCAACGGTGCGCTGGTCGGCTCGGCCGTGCGCGACATCCAGATCTGGACGAGCGTGTGCCCCAGCGCCGTGCTTGATTTCGCAGGCACCGTCACCGATACCACGGGCGCTCCTGTGACCGCGGGTACCGTGGAGCTCTATGAGTACGGCCTCAACGCCGGCGGTTCCACCATCGTGGCCACCACCAGCGTGAACGGCCAGGGCCAGTACAGCTTCACCAACCAGCCCAACGGCCAGTACCTGGTGCGCGCCGTGCCCGATTCCACGGCCTACCCGAACACGGCCACCAGCTACCACACCAGCACGCACTACTGGACCTACGCCGATGTGCTGGGCGCCATCTGCGACACCACCATCCAGGCCGACATCCAGCTCGTGGGCTTCGGCAACCTCGCCGGCACGGGCTACATCAACGGCTACCTCGGCGACTTGGGCATCGTGCGCAGCAGCGGCCCCGGCGATGCCTGGGACGGAGAGGGCATCGTGCTCGAGAGCTGGCCCGCCGGTGAACTGGTGGCCTACACCTGGACCGACGCCAGCGGAAACTACGCCTTCGCCAACGTGCCCTTCGGCACCTACCGCATCCTGGTGGACCACCCGGGCCTGCCCATGCTGGCCTACTACGTGATCACCCTGGACGGGGCCACGCCCAGTGTTTCCGGTCTGGATTACGGGGCCCTGCCCGAAGGCATCTCCACCTATGCCAGCACCGGCATCGACACGCCCGAGGCCAAGCCGTTGCTCCTCTCCCCGAACCCCGCCGCGCAGGATGTGGTGTTCATCGATGGGCTGGAGGACGGAGCACAGGACCTGCTGGTGGTGGACGCGGCCGGACGCACGGTGCTCAGCACGCGCGTGAGCGCCAACGGTGGCCGCGTGCAGCTCGACATCGCCCGCCTGCAGCCCGGAGCCTACGGTGTGCGCGTGGGCAACAGCATCATCCGCCTGGTGCGCCAATAAGCCACCGGGTGCAATGCGGAGGGCCGGGCAGCGCTGCTGTCCGGCCCTTCGTGCGTTCCGTGGTGTTCAGGAGGCGATCGCCAGCTGTTCCTGGCCCGGCTTGCGGGGCAGCTTGATGAAGAGCGTGGCACCTTCACCGGGGCGGCTTTCGGCCCAGCAGGTACCACCGTGCTTGTGCATCACCCGTTGTACGATCGCCAGGCCCACGCCCGAGCCTTCGAACTGGTCGTTGCGGTGGAGGCGCTTGAACACACCGAACACCTGGTCGGCCCGGCCGCTGTCGAAGCCAACGCCGTTGTCCTTCACCCAGATCACGTGGTCGTCGCCTTCCATCCGGTGGCCGATCTCGATGCGCGGGGCGCTCACCTTGCGTGAGAACTTGATCGCGTTCGAAAGCAGGTTGGTGAGCACCACCTTGATCATGGCGCGGTCGGCCTGTACCACATGGCCGTCATCCAGTCGCAGGTCCACCGCCACGGGGTCGCCGGGCAGCACCTGTTCCTCCACGCACTCCCGGGCCAGGCCCAGCAGGTCCACGTCCTCCCGCTTCACCTCGCGGTTGTTGGTCTGCGCGAAGCGGAGCAGGTCGTCGACCAGCTCGATCAGGCGGGTGCTGCCCTTGTGGATGCGCGAGGCCAGGTCGCTCTGTTCCGGGTCGCTGCCCAGCTCGCGCAGGTGCTCGCTGAGGGCCTTGATGTTCTTCAGGGGCGAGCGCAGGTCGTGGGCCACGGTGTAGCTGAAGGAGCCGAGGTCCTCCAAGGCCTCCATCAGCTGCTGGGTGCGAACCTTCACGCGCCGGTCCAGGTCGGTGTTCAGCTTCACCAGCCTCAGCTCCTCCTGCCTGCGGTCGCTGATGTCCTTGATCATCGCCTGGAACCGGGCCTTGCCATCGGCGGAGCGACCGAGGTAGGTGGCGGTCATCAGGCAGTCGATCACGTGCCCGTTCGGGATGTTCAGCGTCAGGTCCACGTTGGGGAAGGCCTGCCCCTTGCGGCGCGCGATCATGGCCTTCAACAGGGCGCCCGGAGATTCGATCCAGTCGAACAGGTTGGCCTTCAACAACTGATCACGGTCGAGCCCGAGCAGCCTGTTGGCGGCCGGGTTGGCCTCCAGGAAGCGACCGTCCTCCTCGATCAAGGCGATGGGGTCTCCCGAAGCCTCGAAGACCTGGCGGTAGCGGTTGAAGAGCGCCTCCCGCTCATCACGCAGGGCATGCACCTCGTAAGCCTGCCGGATGCGGAGGGTGAGGTCGGTGGGGTCCCAGGGCTTGGTGGCGTAACTGTAGATGCCCCCCTTGTTCACCGCGTCCACCACGGCCTCGAGGTCCGCGTAACCGGTGAGCAGCATGCGGATGGCGCGCGGGTGCTTCTCCCGCACGATGGCAAGCAGCTCCGAGCCCGTCATGCGGGGCATCCGCTGGTCGCTCACGACCACGTGGATGGTTTCATGCTCGAGCACGGCCAGCGCCTCTTCGGCGCTGTGGGCCAGGTGCACCTCGAAGTCGCGTCGGAAGGCGGCCTTGAAAGCCGTGAGGTTGCCCGGTTCGTCGTCGACGAACAGGACCTTGATCGGGGGCTGTTCGTTCATCATGCGCGCTGGGCCTTGATCTCGTTCGCCTGCGGCTGCACCAGCGGGATCAGCACCCTGAACTCGGTGCCCTCGCCCGGTGCGCTCTCCACCTCGATGCGGCCGTGGTGCTTCTCCACGATGCTGTACGCGATGCTCAGGCCGAGGCCGGTGCCTTCACCCACGTCCTTGGTGGTGAAGAAGGGGTCGAAGATGCGGGCCTTCACGGCGTCGGACATGCCCACGCCGTTGTCGCGGATGCTCACCACCACGTGGCCATCGCGTTCCGCGGTGGACACGGTGACCCGTCCGAGGCCGGCGGGGTGCTTGGTGCGTACGGCCTGGGCCGCGTTGTTCAGCATGTTCATGAACACCTGGTTCAGCTTGCCGGCGTAGCACTCCACGCGGGGGATGCTGCCGGGCTGCATGTCCAGCACCACCTGGTCGCGGAACTGCGGACCCAGGATGGTCACGGTGCTGCGCAGGCATTCGTTCAGGTCGGCCGGTTTCAGGTCGTCCTCGTCGAGGCGGCTGAAGTTGCGCAGGCCGCGCACGATATCGGCGGTGCGCTTGGAACCCTCCTCGATGCTGCCCAGGATCTCACCGAGCTCCTCGATCGACTCGTCGAGCCCGAGCTTGCGCTCCTTCGCCGCGATGGTGCGGAAGGCCTCGGCGTCCGTGCGGGTACCGGCCTCGCGGTAGTCCTTCAGCACGTCGATCACCTCGCCCAGGTTGCGCCGCAGCGGCGGGATGTTGCTGCTGATGAAATTGACCGGGTTGTTGATCTCGTGCGCGATGCCGGCCGTGAGCTGACCGAGGCTGGCCATCTTCTCGGCGTTCACGAGCTGGGTCTGCGTGCGTTTCAGGTGGTCGTTGCTCTCCTGCAGGGCCTTGGTGCGCTCCTGCACCTTCTGCTCCAGGATCACGTTCTGCTCGCGGATGATGCGTTCGTTCTCCAGGGAGGCCTCCAGGGCCAGTGCCTGCGACTGCTCCTTCTCGCGCCGCAGGATGTTGATGCGGTCGGCCAGACCGAAGGAGAGGAGCACACCCTCGATCGCCGAGCCGATGGGCATGGCGTAGACGGTGAGGGAGGAGAACGGGATGGCACCCTCGTCCTTCATCACGAAGAGCACAACGCCGATCAGGAACCCGGTCCAGGCCAGCAGGAAGAACCGAGCCTGCCGAGAGCCACGGATCACGGAGGTGATGATCATTGTGAGCAGGAACACCGCACACAACCCGGAAAGTGCGTTGCCCAAGGCTTGGCCTGCCCAAGGGTCGACCGCGAGGTAGATGACCGCGGTGATGCCCAACAGGACATAGAAGAGCGGGGTCCAGCGGTGAAGGGTCGGTACGAATTGCTTCGTATTGATGAAGCGCCTTGCGAACTCAAGCCCCAGCGGGATGGTGAGCAGGTTGAAGATCAATGGGGCTCGGGCGGTCCACCATGCCGTGGTGGGGAACAGGTCGAAAGGGCCGTAGCCCTGCAGCGATAACTGGGTCGCGCACAGGGTGACCGTGGAGAGCACGTAGAAGAAATAGGTCTTGTCGCGGATGGAGAAGAAGACGAACAGGTTGTAAAGGGCCAGCACCAGCATGATGCCAGCGTAGATCCCGAACCACACCTCGCGTTCAGAGGATGCCTCTTGAATGGAGGCGGCACCACCGACGAACACCGGCAGATGGAGATGTTTGAAGCCACGAACGCGAAGCAGGACCTCGCGTTGGTCCGCCACCGGGACCGGGACATGGAAGATCGATTTCCGGATCAGAATGCCGTTCTCGTCCTTTTCACGGGTGAGCCCGGCCTGCGCGATGCGCACCAGCTTCCCTTGCTCGACCATGAACACATCGAGCTCGTCGATGGCGAAGTAGGGAATGGAAACGAAAAGGCCTTGGGCGGCGGTTTGATTGAACACGCTGAACCTGACCCAATGCGCCGCCTTCCCCAGACCGAACCGGGGCACGGCCTCGGTACAGGCTGCGAACCCGTCGGAGACGAGCGCTTCTTCAGGCGTCAAGATCGCCGCACTGTCGACCAGATGGGCCATCGTGGTCCCGATCGGGCCCGTGATGTGGTCATGGAACGCCTGACTTGAGGCATGGTCATTCGCAGGTGCGAACGAGAATGCCAGTAGTCCTACCGTCAGCAAACCATATTTCAGCATGCGGGCTGATACGCAGCAACCGCATTCCGCGTTACGTACGACCTATGCGGCCACCCCGTGGTAAAGGCGGTCGATCTGGGCGAAGGATGTCCGGAGCTCCTCGTTGAGCATCAAGGAGAAATCCACATCCAAGGTCGCGTTCTTCGGTTTGACCTGTCTGCTCGAGCAGGGCCTTACTCGGAGTCCCAGGATACGCCTACGCACGTCGTCCTGTGCATTGGAAAGCGCCATCGGGTCATCGAGCACCATGGCATGCGTGTGGATGGAAGGGACCGGGTAGACGAAATTCCCGCCTTCGGCCAATTCATGCATCATGCGGAACCCGCATTGCGCCGCATAGGGTGCGACATACTCCGCAACGAAGGTCACCAGGGATTCGACACGCAGTTGACTCGCGATCGCCACGACCGATTGGAAGAGAAGGAAGGGGACCCCCCGGCCGGCGAAACGGTGCGCGTTCCAAAGCCCCGCCACTTCCCCGGTCCGACCCATTTGGAGGTCCTTGAGCAGGTGCGAAATGTTCGGGTCGAACTTCGAGACCGGCTGCTCCATGGGCAGGGTCTTGTCCGAGCCCGCCACATGCAACCGGATGCCCGCGACCACACCGAGCAACTGGTGTTCAGCAATGACCACGATGACGTCCGGGTCGGTGCACCATGAAACATCCGGTTTGATCACACTCGATACGCCGATGTCCTCCAATACCCTGATCTGCTCCATGAGGAAACGGATGCAGGTCTCCCGATCATCGACCGCACGGAAAGCACGGATGGTCACCTTCTCGATGGTATCAGGCATGGTGCACAGGGGTTGAGTGGTACACGTCGGAGAGGGGTTTGCGCAGGCTGCGCACGGTGGGCTCGGCGGCGCGCCCCAGGCGCAGCAGGAAGAAGGGCTCGTGGCCGCCGGTATCGACCAGCCGCTTCAGCTCGTTCAGCACCTCCTCCGCCTCGCGGTGCTCGGCGGGGGAAAGGATGCCCTGCCGGTCGAAGCGGCCGTGGAGCCCCATGAAGATGGCCGCCCCCACGGGGTGGGCGAGGATGCCCATGGCCGAGGCCTGCAGCCAGAAGCGCTGCATGGTGCGGCCGCCCTCGTATGTCGTGGCGGGCTCGAGGTCGCGGATGGAGATGATCGCCAAAGCCGAGGAGGCACGGATGGCCTTCGCCGAGAGCTTCTCGATGGCCTTGCCCGCCCCCCAGCCGCGCAGCATGTGCATGGCCCGGCTGTCCGAGGCCACGCGCAGGCCCACCCGGTCGGTGAGGGGCAGCTCCAGCGAATCGATGTCGATGCCGTCGCGTGTGCGCTCCACCTCCTTCCGGTCCCAGCGCATCTCCTTGGCGAACATGTCGTGGTGACAGGTGGTGTTGAGGAAGCGGATGCGCTCGGCCCGCCCGGTGAGCGTGGCGATGTGCTCGATGAGGGCCCGGTCCCGCACCAGTTGGATGGAGCTGCGGTCGTCGCGCGCGATGGGCAGCATCAGGCCCATGGCCTCGGCGTCGTTCAGTTCGAGCTGTTCGGAGAAGCGGCGGTTGGTGCAACGCACCGCGATATGGGCAGCTGGCGCCTCCAGTTCGGCCGGCAGCAGGCTCGCCCCATGGCGGCCCCGCAGTTCCATCACGGCCACCAGGTCGGTGACGCCGGGCAGTGGGTGATGCACCACCTCCGCGTTCAGGCCGCGACGTGCGGCCTCCAGGCGCATGTTCTCCAGGCAGGCGCCCATGGCCAGATGCGCGTAGCGGTGCCCGGGGTCGAGCGCCGATGCCGCACGCACCTCGTCGAGGAAGATGAACAGGCGCCCATCGTGGTTGAGGAAGCGCCAAGGCTGGCAGTTGCCACCGCTGGGCGCCATGGTGCCGGCCGTTACAAGTGCTTCAGCCTCGGTCTCGGTGAAGGCCAGGGCCAGGGGGGAGGCCTGGAGCCGCTCGGCGACCGCGATCCGGTCGTCGTTGCTGAGGGAGCGGGCGGGCAGCTCGGCCACGTTCCATTGGTCGTCCACCTGCACGGCCTTGCCCCCGTAGGCATGCGCCTCGCGCATCAGGTCATCGGGGTCGAGCCACCAGCGCCCGCTGGTCACGGCCTCGCCGAGCAGGATGCGGCGGGCGACATGGCCGCTTACGCCGCCTCCCATCACCACCGATGAGGCCAGCTGCGGCCAGGTGGTCACCGTGCTCTCGATCTCGAGCATGCTCGCCTTCATGCGTGTGCTCAGGTGCTCCAATCCCAGGATGGGCAGCACGAAGGGCAGCTTTTCCTCGCTGGTGCGCGCACGCGCCGCCGCCTCAAGGTCCAGGTGCTCCACCAGTCCGTGCAGGATGGGACGGTCGGGCTCCAGGTCGAAGCGCTCCACGTCCAGCAGGCCGCGGTCGCTTGTGTCCATGATCACGGGGATGCGCAGGGCCTTCGCACGCTGGCGGGCCATGAGCTTCACGTCGATGCCGTCGCATTCCTCCACGAGCACATCGAGCCTGCCGCCCTCGGTGAGGAAGGCGTCCAGGTTGTCGCGCGTGATGCCTTCCTGGAACACGGTGACGTTCAGGAAGGGGTCGAGCTCGGCGATCTCGCGGGCCACGTTCACGGCCTTGCGGTGCCCGAGCCGGTGCACGCCGCTGCGGATGCGGTTGAGGTTGCTGAGGTCGAGGGTGTCGAAGTCGGCGATCCGCAGCTCTCCGAAAGTGCGCTCCAGCGCCATGGTCAGACACACGCTCTGGCCCACACTGAGGCCGATGACGCCCACGCGTTTGGTGGCCAGCAGTTCCTGCTCCTCGGCGGTGATCTTGTTGCGGTTGCGGTCCGTGCGCACACGCACGAACTCGGCCTCGTCGAGCAGGTGCACGAGCCGGCCGCTCCAGGGGTAGAACACCCAGACCCCATACGAACGTGCGTCCGTACCGTTCAAGTGGGCCGTTGCGGCCGCGTCCAGCGCCTCGGGGGTGAACTTGATCGCCGGGTTCAGCGCACGCACCAGCTCACGCAGCTGCGCATGCAGCTCGTCGTGCACATCCACCACCGCTCCTGTTGCGAGCAGTTCGTCCAGGCGGGAAAGGTCCGCCGCATTGCGCAGGCGAAGCACTTCCGGGCGGTACACACCGCGCCGACCCGCCGAGGACGCGCGAAGCGCCTCCAGCCGATCCATCATGTCCAAGCAGTTCTGAAGAGTGTCCTACAGGTCCAGAGCAGGACGAAGATAGAAACTGTTTTGGAATTATCAACAAGTTATCAACGATCTATCCACAAAAACCTTTGTTGGATCGTTCGCGTAGCAAGGGGAGAATGTTCCGATCATGAACCCGCTCCACCTCGTTCCGAACGATCCCCAGCCGCAGCCCGTGGTGCTTTACGTCGACGACGACGCATCCAACCGGCAGGCGTTCCAAGCGGCATTCCGGCGCCAGTTCGTGGTGCGGACCGCCACGGGGCTGGAGGAGGCCTGGGCCTGGTTGGGACGTGGGGGGATCGATGTGCTCATCACCGACCAGCGCATGCCCGGCATCTCCGGTAGCGAACTGCTGGCGCTGGTGCGCGAGCGGTACCCCCAGGTGAAGCGCATGCTGATGACCGGTTATGCCGATGTGCAGGCCGTGATCGACGCCGTGAACAGGGGCGGGGTGAGCCATTACCTGAGCAAGCCCTGGGACCCGGCGGAGGTGATGCAGGCCGTGGCCAAGGCCCATGGGGACCTGCGCCGCGAGCGCGAGCATGTCGCCTTCACCGAACAGCTGGTGGAATCGAACCGGCAGCTCGAGTTCGCCCTGCGTCAGCGCCTGCTGTCCTGATCGTCCGTTCTCCCGCGGCCCATCACGCGGTGTGCCTTGCGCACGCCATCGCGCCCATCTTTGCGCTCCCCACGTGCGGCCCCGCCCGCCGGGGACCGAACCATGCGCCGCCACCTTCCCTTGTTCCTGCTTTTCCCGTTCACGCTGCACGCCCAATGCGACCGATGGCAGCAGCGCATCACGTGTGAGCTCTCCGTGGACCTCAACGTGGGCGACCATCGCTACACCGGGGTGGAGAAGCTCGTGTACCAGAACAACAGCCCCGACACGCTGCGGGTGATGTTCTTCCACCTCTACTTCAACGCGTTCAGGCCGGGAAGCGAGATGGATGTGCGCAGCCGCACCATCGCCGACCCCGATCCGCGGGTGGGCGACCGCATCGCCGGCCTGGCCCCGAGCGAGATGGGCGAGCTCCGCTGCATGGACATGACCCAGGACGGGGCCTCCGTGGCGAAGCTGGAGCACCTGGGCACGGTGCTCAAGGTCACCCTCGCGAAGCCCGTGCTGCCCCGCAAGAGCACCACGCTCAACTTCGCCTTCCAAGGGCAGGTGCCTGTGCAGATCCGCCGCAGTGGCCGCGATAATGCCGAGGGCATCGCCTACAGCATGACCCAGTGGTACCCCAAGGTGGCCGTGTACGATCACCGGGGATGGCACGCCGACCCTTACGTGGGCCGCGAGTTCTACGGGGAGTGGGGCGATCACCTGCTGGCCATCACGCTCGACAGCATGTACACCGTTGGCGCCACGGGCGTGCTGAAGAACCCCTCCGAGATCGGACATGGGTACGGGGTGCGCACCAAGACCCAGAAGGGCATGGGCCGCAAGCTGCGCTGGGTGTTCGAGGCCCGCAACGTGCACGATGTCGCCTGGGTCGCCGATCCCGACTACAAGCACGTGACGGCCCAGGTCCCCGATGGACCGATGCTGCATTTCCTCTACGAGGACAAGCCGGAGCTGGAGGCCGTGTGGAAGGACCTGCCCGGTTACATGACCCGCAGCTTCCAGTTCATGAAGGAGCGCTTTGGCGCCTATCCCTATCCGCAGTTCACCTTCGCCCAAGGCGGGGATGGTGGCATGGAATACCCCAACCTCACGCTGCTCACCGGCAAGCGCAGGCTGGGGAGCCTCGTGGGCACCAGCGTGCATGAGAGCGTGCACAACTGGTACTATGGCATGCTCGGCAGCGACGAGGGCAGCTACCCCTGGATGGACGAGGGCTTCACGGAGTACGCCAGCAGCGAGGTGATGCAGCACCTGTTCGGCACCGAGGGCGATCCGCACCTCGACGCCTACAAGGGCTTCCTGGCCATGGCGGCGCAGAAGGAGCTCCATGAGCCCATGAGCACGCACGCCGACCATTTCGCCACCAACCAGGCCTACGGTGCCACGGCATACAGCAAGGGGGAGATGTTCCTGCACCAGCTCGGAACGGTGATCGGCGACCGCAACGTGCACCAGGGACTGCTGCGCTACTACGAGGCCTGCCGCTTCAAGCATCCGGAGCCCATCGATGTGCAGCGCGTGATGGAGAAGCAGAGCGGGGTGCAGCTCGACTGGTACTTCGACGAGTGGATCAACACCACCTGGCGCACCGACCACGCCATCACGGGTGTCCTGCAGCTGCGCGACACCACCTACATCACTGTCGCCAACAAGGGCCGCATGCTGATGCCGGTGGATGTGCGGATCGACCTGCGCGATGGCACCAGCATGTACTACCACATCCCGTTGTCGCTCATGCTGGGCGCCAAGCCTGCCGGGAGTGAGCCGTACCCGTTCACTGCGCTGCCGCCGTGGCCGTGGACGCATCCGGATTACACCTTCGCGCTGCCTTTGCCCATGGCGCGCATCGCGGGCATCCGCATCGACCCCACCGGCCGCGTGGCCGATGAGGACCGCTCGAACGATGAGCTGTTGATGCCCGAGGGGGTTCAGGGCCTGATCCAGCGCTGACGACAAGGGGAAAGGGGCCTTGCGGGCCCCTTTCCATGGTTCCGCCGACCACCACGACGGCGTTCCCTTGCTGCCCTAGTCGGCGTCGAGCGCGAGCGCCAGGTTCTGCACGAGGCGTTGGTTCACCGGGGTGGCGCCCATGGCCATCAGGTTGCCCGCCACGTCCACGCCCTGCAGCAGGGCGCCCATGTCCACCGTGATCGCCACGGTGAAGGTCTCGCCGTTGGACAGGTCGTTGTGCGCGTGCACCTCCGCAGGCGTGCGCAGGCCATCGGTGGCGCAGTGGTAAGTGAACTCGGGGTCGTTCGCGTCGACCACCCCGTCGCCGTTGGCGTCCACGCGTCCCTCAAGGGCCAGGAACTTGTAGCCTGCGGCGGGGTTCCAGCTCCAATGCATGGTGGCATCGTTGAGCGGGGCCGTGGTGTACTGCGTGGGGTCGCTGTGGTTCACCGCACTGTCGAGGCCGATCTGCAGTTCCAGGCTGTGGGTGTGCTGCGGTGTGATCGTCCCCAGGGTGTACAGGTTGGACGCCACCGCTGCGTCGGCCAGGATGTAGCGGTCGTGGTAGTCGCCGATCACCGTGTGCGCATCATCCTTCATGTGGTAGGAGGAAGTAAGGAAGCGTGCCACCGAGAAGCGCACCTTGCGGCCGAGGCTGTCGGTGACGGTGCTGTCCAGGGTGAAGGGCTGCGTTCCGTTCACGAAGGTGTAGGAGACCTTGATGGTGGCCGAGGGGTCCGCGGCGGGTGTGGCCGGGTCGTCCTTCTTGCAGGCAGTTAGCACAGCGCCCGTCATCAGGGCGAAGAGAAGTTGCTTTTTCATGTTCGGAGATGAGGTAGGTTTCAGATGTTGTAGGAGATCCCGATGATCACGCGTTCGCGGTTGGGCACCATCATGGAGCCCTGCTTGTCCACCATAGCGTGCTGCCAGGTGAGGCCGAGCGACCAGGAACGCCACCACACCCGGGATGCGAGGTGGGTGAAGAGGGTGGGGCCACCCGTGCCTTCCACGGGCGCCCCGTTCATTGCATCGAGGGACGCGAGCTCCAGGTAGCCGCCGGCTGAAGGCATGAAGCGGATCGCCTGCGCCTCGAACAGGCGGAAGGCCTCGCCCGTGAGGTTCAATCCGTGGCCGAAGCGATAGCCTTGGTGCACGCCATTGAACCGGCCGATCGCATTGAGCCCCGCGCCCCATGCGCCTTTGCGGTACAGGTACTCGAGCGAGCCCAGCACATCCACCGTGCCCGTGCCCGGCTGCAGGTCGGGACCCACGGGTCCGCCGTTGAACGTGCGGTCGGAGGCGCCCGTGGGGAGCTTCAGCCCCGCGCCGAGCATCAACCGGTGGCGCGCGCGCTGCTCCTCCGGACCGCAGTGCGTGCCGGCCAGGAGGTAGCGCCCGATCACCAGCGCGTCGCCCACACCGTACATGTCGGCAGTGGTGAGACCGTCCACGCTCTGGTAGTTGTTCACGAGCGGCAGCGATCCAAGCACCGCCCAGCGCTGCCCGAACCACAGGTCGGCGCGCAGGTCGGCCACCTGGTAGATCTCGCGGTAACGCGTGTCCACCGTGGCGTGGTCGGCACCGCCGTGCTTCGCCAGGGCGAAGCCGGTGCTGGTGTAAGTGCCTTCGCGGTAGCGCATGCGCCACGAGAGGCCGATGGTGCTGGTACGGTCGTGCGGCTGGAGGCTCATGAACATGCCGCACACGTCGCAACCAAGGCTGGGCAGCGTGGCCAGGGCCAACGCCCCCGACAACAGGGAACGGATCATGGAAGTTGGATCAGGTGGAACGTAACCGGCCCGAAGGCCACGGATCACGCCACCGACCAAGGCACGCCCTCCGCCACGCGAGGATGGCCGCTCAACAGGCCTTCAGCCCGCATGGGGGCCATGTTCGGCGCAACACTTTCGTTGGACAGGAACTCGCTGTGGTCATCCTTCGCAGGCGCCTCAGGCTCCCATTTCGAAGCGAGCTGCGGGGCGCCCTGTCCGGCCTCCTTGTCCTTGAGATCGTTGAGCTCGGCCACGAGGTGGCATTGCCCGAAGCAGGTGCGCTCCTCCAAGGGAACGCCACGCTGCACGCACTCCTCCCGCACGATGCGGTCGCGGTCCAGCTCGAACCGGAGCAGCACCCACGACGGCGCGCCATAGGCCAGCAGCCAGAGCACGCACAGCACCGGGGCGAGGGTCCGCATCGACGCAAAGGTGCATGTGAGGGTTCTCGCGGATCATGATGGCGGTCATGGTCGGGGCTGTCGGTGAGCGCTGAACGACGAACGCCGGGACCACGCAGGTCCCGGCGTTCGAAAAGCCCGTTGCGAAGGCGCGTCAAGCGGCCACCTCCTCCTCCTTGTGCCCGGCCATGAGGCGCTGTTGCAGCTCGGCCGGCACCGGCTGGAAGCCATGGAAGCGCTCGGTGTAGGTGCCGCGCCCCTGGGTGAGGCTGCGCAGCGTGGTGCTGTAGCGGTCGAGCTCGGCCAGCGGGGTGTGGGCGGTGATGATGCTGAAGCGTCCCTGTCCGTCAACGCCCATCACGATGCTGCGGCGGCCCTGGAGGTCGGTCATCACATCGCCCATGAGGTCGTCGGGCACGCGCACGCGGATCTCCTGGATGGGCTCCATGAGCTGCGGGTCGGCCTTGGTGAAGGCCTCGCGGAAGGCCATGGTGCCGGCGATCTTGAAGCTGATGTCGTTGCTGTCCACCGCGTGCATCTTGCCGTCGTGCACGATCACGCGGATGTCGCGCGCGGGCGATCCGGTGAGCGGGCCGCGCTCCATCTTCTCCAGGATGCCCTTGAGGATGCTGGGCATGAACTTGGTGTCGATCACGCCGCCCACGATGGCGTTGTAGAACACGAGCTTGCCGCCGGTGGGCAGGTCATGCTCCTCCTTGCCCCGGATGCTGTGCCCGGTGGGCTCGGGCAGGTCCGGGCTCCACGGCTCGATCTTCAGGTGCACTTCGGCGAACTGGCCCGCACCGCCGGTCTGCTTCTTGTGCCGGTAGCTGGCCTCGGCGGGCCTGCGGATGGTCTCGCGGTAGCTCACGCGCGGACTGCCGTACTCCACATCGATGCGGTACTGGTGCGCCAGCCGCCACTTCAGCAGGTTCAGGTGCAGTTCGCCCTGGCCGGCCACCACCTGCTGACCGGTCTCGCGCATGTATTGCAGCACGATGGTTGGATCCTCCTTCTGGACCTCGAGGAGGGCGGCGTGGAGGCGCTCCTCCTGTTTCTGGTCCGCGGCCTTGATGGTGAGGCGCAGGCGCGGCTCGGGGAAGGCAATGGGGTGCAGCTTGATCGCCTTGCCGGGGGCATGCAGCGTGTGGGCCGTGGCGGTGTCCTTCAGCTTGAGCGTGGCGCCGATGTCGCCGGCCGCCAGCTCGTCCACATGCTTGCGCTCCTTGCCGTCCACGATGTACAGCTGGCCGATGCGCTCGGTGGTGCCGGTGTTGTCGTTCACGAGCTCCTGGCCCTCTTTCAGCGTGCCGCTCATCACCTTGAAGAAGGTGACCTGGCCGGTGCGCGGCTCCTGCACGGTCTTGAAGGTGAAGAGCACGGCCGGGCCATCGGCCTGGCACTTGAGCTCACCGCCGCCCACCAGCGGCTCCGCCGGCATCTCCAAGGCCGCGGGCGCCACGTTGTCGATGTACGACATCAGGCGTCCGCTGCCCATGTTGCGCAGCGCGCTCAGGCCGAACACGGGATAGCAGGTGCGTTTCATCATGCCCAGCTTCAACCCCAGGCGCATCTCGTCCTCGGTGAGCTCGCCCTTGTCGAAGTAGTGCTCCATGAGCGTCTCGTCGTTCTCCGCGGCCTTCTCCACGAGGATCTTGTGCAGCTCCTCGGCGCGCCCCTTCTCGCTTTCGGGGATGGGCTGCTTCTCGGGCTTGCCACCGGCGTCCTTGAACACGTACATGGTCATGTTCAGCAGGTCGATGATGCGGTGGAAGCCTTCACCTTGCTCCACCGGGTACTGCATCACGGTGACGGCGTTCCCGAAATGCTCCTTCGCCTGGGCCACCGTGGTGTCGAAGTCGGCGTTGGGGTGGTCCAGTGCGTTCACCCCGATGATCACGGGACGGTCGTATTGGGCGATGTGGTCCCAGACCAGGTCGGTGCCCACCTCCACGCCGTGGTGGGCGCCCAGCAGCAGCACGCAGGTGTCGGCCACGCGCAAGGCGGGGATCGTTTCGCCCACCAGGTCGTCAAGCCCCGGGGTGTCGATGATGTTGATCTTGTAGTTGCGCCACTCGGTGTGCAGGCAGGTGGCGTACACGCTGCTTCCCCGCTCGTGCTCGATCTCGTGGAAGTCGCTCACGGTGTTCCTGTCCTCGATCCGGCCGCGGCGCTTGATCAGACCCGCTTCGAAGAGCATGGTTTCGGCCAGCGTGGTCTTGCCGCATCCGTGGGAGCCGAGCAGGACGATGTTCTTGATGTGTTTCGCATCGAAGGTCAGCATGGCATGAAAGGGATTGGGTGGGACGTTGAGGTTCGTGCCACCGTGGAGGCCGCACCGCCACGAGACCTCGGGGCGCTGGGCGCGGCGCGCGGAGGATGCCATGAAGGTAGCGCGCCTGCAAGGCCGGAACAAGACGATCGTCATGTTCCGTTCAGGGCCGTACGCACCGCCGGGAAATGGGAAGGCCGCCCATCGGGCGGCCTTCCCAAGCGCGTTGTGCCGGTTCAGTTCAACACTTCCACGGCCCGTTCGCCCTGGAGCTTCCGGAACCGCGTCAGCACCTCGTCGTAGCTGCCGGGCAGGTTCAGGTCCTTCATGGGGTCGAAGGTGAGGTCACCACCACTGAAGTAACCGGCGTAGGAGCGGTCCTCCGGTGCCACCGTGGTGTTCTTCTCGGTCGTTTCCATCTTCTTGGTCTGGTCCTCCATCGTCAAGGGCGGGGAACGTTGCAGGTCGTTCGGGCCGCTGGTTTTCTGGTGAACACGGGGCATCCGCAAAGGGTTCGCGGATGACCTGTCCATCAAAGGTAGATGAAGTCGCCACGGAGCGCCAGCCCCATTGTCATGGCCGTGCAAGATCAGCCTTCCCCGCAAGGGGCGTGTGCGCAGCGCCCGTTCGTGCGGGGGAGCAGGCCGGGGCCATGGCCGGAGGCCCCGGTAGGGGTCCAAGAAGGTGCTTCGCGAAGGCGGCGCGGAAAACGCTTGCGGGTTCCAACGCGGCCCCGCACTTTCGTTGCCCCACACCATCGCCCATGCGCCACCTGTTCCTCGGCCTTCTGCTTTTCTCCTGCTTCGCCACCCACGCCCAATACAACCGGAAAGGGGCGTTCCATGTGGCCCTGGGCGTGGCCGTTGGCGGCCACCGCACGGAGTACGTGCAGACCAGCACCATCCTCGGTGTGCCCATCCGGGTGGAGGACAACGATGGCGCTGCCACGGTGCTCTTTCCGATCGATGTGCAGTACGGCGTGGCCAAGCCGGTGAGCCTGGGCCTCTTCCTCGAGCCCGGCAGCTACCTCGACTCCAACGCCACGCGCAGCAACAGCCTCGTGCTCTTCGGCTTCCAGCCGCGCGGCTACATCATCAATAACGACCGGTTCACCTGGTTCGGCTCCCTGCAGATCGGCAGCGGCACCCTGCGCATCAACGACACCAGTGGTGGAGTGGAGGAGGAGTCGCGCTATGCGGGTCCCTTCTTCGGCCTGGGCAGCGGTGTGGGCTTCCTGTTCGGCGAGCACCTCGGCCTGCAGGCCCACCTGCGCTACATGGGCTCCACCCTCGACCTTACGGAGTACAGCAAGGGCGGCAGTTCGGTCGATCTTTCGGCCGTGGAGGCCGAGCTGAGCACCACGGGCTTCTCCCTGCAGGCGTCGCTCACCTTCCGGTTCTGACGCGGGTTCAAGGCGCACACGCCGCGTTCAACAGGGGCGTGGGGTCCAGGTACCACATGCGGCGCCAGCCGTGCGGACCGCTGCGGGCGAGCCAGGGGCGCGGCAGCATGGTGCCGATGGTGTAGTGCAGGTGCGCAGGCTTGCCGGCGGCGTTGCCCGTGCTGCCCACCGTGCCCACGGCCTCGCCCGGCGCGAGCAGGTCGCCTGGCGCCGCGATGATCTCGCGCAGGTGGGCGTAGTAATGCAGCCGCCAGCCGGGGCCCAGTGCCAGCACCACGTTGCCGCCGCGGCCGTTCTCCCCGGCGAAGAGCACGAGGCCATGGTCGGCGCTCACCACCGGCGTGCCCGCCCGGGCGAAGATGTCCACGCCCTTGTGGGTGACGCTGCGGCCCCACGGATGGTACCAATAGCTGCGCTGGTCGTAGCTGCGTCGGTCGGCCCCACGCACGGGCACCGTGAACGAGGTGGGCACCAGCATGCCGGCGAGCGCCACGAGCAGCACCAGCACCAAGCCTCGTCGCAGCCAGCGTTTCATACCGCTCCAACGCGAGCACCGCTGCGTTCAGTGTGAAGGCCTGCGCACCGCATAGATGAGCTCGTCCTCGATGCGCCCGTTCTTCTCGATGGTGCCGGCGAGGCGCGCTTCCAACGTGAAGCCGGCCTTCTCCAGTGCGCGCTGCGAGGACCGGTTGCTGCCGAACGGCCTCGCGAACACACGGTGAAGCGGCCAGCTGAGGAAGGCGTAGTCGACCACCTGGCGGATGGCGGCGGGAACGATGCCACGCCCGCGGAAGGGAGCCGCCAGCCAATAGCCCAGCTCGGCGTTGCGGTGGAAGATGTCGTCCTGCGGGAACACCCCGATCGAGCCCACCGCATGGTCATCGACCACGATGGCGAACACGCGCACCGGGGCATCATTGCGGAAGCGGTTGAGGAAGGCGATGCCGTCCGCTTCGGTGTAGGGGTGGGGGAAGGTGTTGGTGAGGTTCGACGCGATGTCGGCATCATCGGCCCACCGCACCAGGTCGGGCAGGTCGTCCGTTCGCCAGGGGCGCAGCGCGAAGGAAGGAGGGGGGGCGCTCATGGCCCGAAGGAAACACCGCCGAGCTTCGGCTGCACCAGTTCCATGGTGCCCACCACCTCGAGGTCGCTGAAATTGCTGGTGGCGCGGAACGAGTAGCCGAACTCCCACGTGTCCGTGATGTGCACCGTGAGCGTGTCGGTGGTGGCGCCCGGGCGTCGATCCTCGCCGTGGGTCACCTTGCGGTCGAAGAGCTGGTAGGTGCAGGCGTCGGTCCAGCGTACACGGTAGGAGGACCGGTGATCGCCCGATCGTTCCTTCTGGGTGTTGCCGCGCCGCACGATGCGCACCTCGGCACCCGCCTCATCGCCGGGCTGTGTGAAGGTGCCGTGCTTGAAGAGCGCGCAGGAAGGCGATTGAGCGAAGGCCGGACAGGCCAGTGAGGCGCCTAGTATCCACCACAGCCTTGGCCGGGGTCCATCGCATGGCGCGCACCACATGCCCCGAAGCTACGCTTGGAAAAGGGAAGCCCCGGCTCCCGAGGCTTCGGGATACCGGGGCTTCCGGTGGGTCGGTGCGGCTCAGATCGTGGCCACCTGCTCGGCCTTGTATGCGCCGGCCTCCAGCTTCTTCTTCACCTCCTTGAAGCTGTTGATGGTGCGTTCCACATCCTCCATGGTGTGCACGGCGGTGGGGATCAGGCGCAGCAGGATCACGTCCTTCGGCACCACGGGGTACACCACGATGCTGCAGAAGATGCCGTGGTTCTCGCGCAGGTCGAGCACCACGTTGGTGGCCTCGGGGATGCTGCCCTTCATCATCACGGGGGTCACGCAGCTGTTGGTGACACCGATGTCGAGGCCGGCCTCCTTCAGTCCGCTCTGCAGGGCCTTGGTGATGGTCCAGAGCTTCTCGGCGAACTCGGGGCGCGTGCGGATCATCTCCAGGCGCTTGAGGGCGCCGATGACGATGGGCATGGGCAGGCTCTTGGCGAAGGTCTGGCTGCGCAGGTTGTAGCGCAGGAACATGATCACGTCCTCGGGCCCGCTCACGAAGGCGCCGATGGTGGCCATGGCCTTGGCGAACGTGCCGAAGTAGATGTCCACCCCGTCCTGCACGCCCTGCGCGTCGGCGGTGCCGCGACCGTCGCGGCCCATCATGCCGAAGCCGTGGGCGTCGTCCACGAAGAGGCGGAAGTTGTACTTGGCCTTACGCTCCACGATCTCTTTCAGCTTGCCCTGGTCGCCGGCCATGCCGAACACGCCCTCGGTCATCACCATGATGCCTCCGCCGGTCTGCTCCACCACCTTGCGGGCGTTCTCCAGCTGCTTGTCCAGGCTGGCCATGTCGTTGTGCTGGAACACGAAGCGCTTGCCCATGTGCAGGCGGGCGCCGTCGATCATGCAAGCGTGGCACTCGCTGTCGTACACGAGCACGTCGTGGCGGCTCAACAGCGCTTCGATGGCGCTCATGCAGCCCTGGTAGCCGTAGTTCAGCAGGAAGGTGTCCTCCTTGCCCATGAAGGCGCTGAGCTCGTTCTCGAGCTGTTCGTGGTACTTGGTCTGGCCGCTCATCATGCGGGCGCCCATCGGGTAGGCCATGCCCCATTGCGCGGCGGCCTCGGCGTCCACCTTGCGGATCTCCGGGTGGTTGGCCAGGCCCAGGTAGTTGTTGAGGCTCCACACCAGCACGGGCTTGCCGCGGAAGGTCATGTGCGCGCCGAGCTCGCCCTCGAGCTTGGGGAAGCTGAAGTAGCCGTGGCTGTTCTTGGCGTGGCGGCCGATGTGGCCCAGGTCCTTGCGGAGCTTGTCGAAGATGTCGTTCATGGATTCGTCGCCGATGCCCCGGCGCGGGTGCTTGGCGGGGCCCCCAAGGCCCCTTTTCCAGCGCTGGCAAAGGTAACCAACCGTTCATACCAGCCTGCCCGCGGCGGCCGTTCTTCATCCCCGTGCGATGTTGATAGCTTTGCGCCCCCGCATGAAGCCCGAAACACTGGTCACCCGCGCCGGAAGGCCTTGGTCCCGCGCGCTCCCGGTGGCCGTTGCGGCGCTGTGGGCCCTGCTGTGGCTGGGCGGTAGCGGTAGCCTCACGGGCTGCAGCGATTTCAACCGGGCCCTCAAGAGCGACAGCATCGAGTACAAGGTCGAAGTGGCCGAGAAGTACTTCGCCAAGGGCGATTACGACCGGGCCATGCCGCTGCTCGAAGAACTGATCGCCCTGAGCCGCGGTACGGCCCGAAGCGAACGGGTCAACTACCTGTACGCCAAGTCGATATATGGCTCCAAGGACTATATCCTGGCGGGCTATTACCTGGATAATTTCGCCAAGACCTTCCCCACGAGCCAGTTCGCCGAGGAATGCACTTTCCTCAGCGCCTTGTGCTATTACAAGAACAGCCCCGAATGGGAGCTGGACCAGACCGACACCGAGGCCGCCATCGACCAGTTCCAGAACTTCCTGGCCTTCTACCCCATGAGCACGCTGAAGGACAGCTGCAACACGCTGATCGACCAGCTGCGTGGGAAGTTGGAGCGCAAGGACTGGGAGAACGCCAAGCAGTATTTCCGCCTGCGGAACTACGAGAGCGCCAGCACGGCCCTGCGCAACTTCGCCCGGAAATGGCCCAACAGCCGCTATCGGGAGGAGGCCCTGCTCACCATCCTGCGCAGCGATCACGACCTGGCCATGAACAGCGTGGAGCAGAAACGTGCCGACAGGGCCGCTGAAGGTATCCGCGCTTTCAATAATTTCGCGGACGCTTTTCCGGAAAGCGCCTCCATGGACGAGGCCCGCAGGTTGCACCAGGACCTGCTCCACCTTCAGGAGCGGCATACGAAAAGACACACACCATGAGCACCACCCGCAGCATCAACGCCGCCAAGACCACGATCACCCGCGACGTGAACGACCTGGACAAGGAACTGGGCAACGTTTACGAGACGGTGCACGTGCTGGGCAAGCGCGCCAACCAGATCGCCACGGAGATCAAGACCGAGCTGAGCGCCAAGCTGGAGGAGTTCGCCGTGACCGGCGAGAACCTCGAGGAGGTGTACGAGAACCGCGAGCAGATCGAACTGAGCAAGCACTACGAGAAGATGCCCAAGCCCAGCACCCTGGCGATCCAGGAGCTGATGGAGGGCAAGGTGGTGGTGCGCCGCGCCGAGGAGGGCAACACGCCCGCCCTGCCGGAGTCCAAGTGATCCCGGGGCTGCCCCGGCCCAACCCGTGACCATGGCTACCGCGCTACCGCGCAAGGTGCTGCTCGGAGTCACCGGCGGCATCGCCGCGTACAAGGCGCCCGCGCTCGTACGCGCCCTGGTGAAGGCGGGTGCCGAGGTGCAGGTGGTGATGACCCCTGCCGCCCACGATTTCGTCACGCCCCTGGCCCTTGCCACCGTGAGCCGTCGGCCGGTGCTCACCGACCTGTTCGCCCGCGACGGCAGTGGCCGCTGGAACGACCACGTGCACCTGGCCCGCTGGGCCGATGTGATGCTGGTGGCCCCGGCCAGCGCGAACACCTTGGGCAAGATGGCGCGCGGCCTGTGCGACAACCTGCTGCTGGCCTGCTACCTCAGTGCCGAATGCCCTGTGTTCGTGGCGCCCGCCATGGACCTGGAGATGTGGCGCGATGCCGGTGTGCAGGCCAACCTGGCCGCGCTGAAGGAGCGTGGCGTGCGTACCATCGGCCCGGAGCGCGGTGAACTGGCGAGCGGGCTGGTGGGCGAGGGGCGCATGACCGAGCCCGAGGCCCTGGTCGAAGCGCTGCAACAAGCCCTTATCGGTCCCTCGAAGCTGGCCGGCCGCACGATGCTCCTGACCGCAGGCGGCACCCAGGAGGCCATCGACCCCGTGCGTTACATCGGCAATCGCAGCACCGGCAAGATGGGCTTCGCCCTGGCCGAGGAGGCCGCCCTGCGCGGCGCCCGCGTAGAGCTCGTTACCGGCCCCGTGGCCCTGCTCACTGACCGTGCCGGTATCCACCGCACCGATGTGGTGAGCGCGGCCGAGATGGCAGCGGCCTGCAAAGCCCTGTTCCCCACCTGCGACCTGGCCATCGCCAGCGCCGCCGTGGCCGACTGGCGCCCTGCAAACCCCGCGGCCGCCAAGCTCAAGAAGGGCACCGCCCTGGAGGCACTTACCTTGGAGCCCACCGAGGACATCCTGGCCTGGATGGGCGCCCACAAGCAGGGCGGCCAGCTGTTGGTCGGGTTCGCCCTAGAGACCGACAACGAGCTCGAACACGCCCGCGGCAAGCTGATGCGCAAGAACCTCGACCTGGTGGTGCTGAACTCCCTCCGCGACGATGGGGCGGGGTTCGGCCATGACACCAACCGCGTGACCTTGATCGGCCGGGACACGGATCCCGAAGCGCTGCCGTTGTTGAGCAAGGCCCAGGTGGCGCAACGCATCCTGGACCGTGTTGAAGCCCTGATGCCCCATGCGTAAAGCCCTTTTCCTGCGCGTCCCCTTGCTGCTGGTCCTGTTCCTGGTCCTGACCCCTGGCCGTACCCAGGAGTTCAACGCCAAGGTGCAGGTGATCGCCCCGCAGATCCAGAGCACCCCCAAGCGCATCTGGCAGAGCCTGGAGACCGCCATCACCCAGCTGATGAACACGCGGCGCTTCACCAACTACAACTACACGCAGACCGAGCGCCTCGATGTGAACCTCCTGCTCACCATCAACGAGCAGCCATCAGCCGACCGCTTCAAGGGCACCCTGCAAGTGTCGTACAGCCGTCCGGTGTATGGCACCGACTACCTGAGCCCGGTGATGGACATCCTCGACCAGAACGTCGAGTTCCAGTTCCTGGAGAACACCCAGATCGAGTTCAGCCCGGACCGCTTCACCAATAACCTGGCGAGCATCGTGGGCTTCTATGCCTATTTCCTGCTCGGGGTGGACGCCGACACCTTCAAGAGCATGGGCGGGAGCGAGTTCTACAACATCGCCCAGCAGGTGGTGAACAACGCGCAGAACACCTCCGAGCCCGGCTGGAAGGCCTTCGAGGACCAGAAGAACCGCTACTGGTTGCTCGACAACCAGCAGCAGGCCGTGTTCCGCCCGCTGCGCGAGTTCCTCTACAACTACCACATCAACGGCATGGACATCCTGGCCAAGGACCCGTCCACCGCGCGCAAGAACATGCTCGCCGCCATCGACAAGCTCAAGACCGTGCATCAGGCCAAGCCCGCCAGCTACAACATGCAGGTGGTGTTCAACGCCAAGGGCAACGAGCTGGTGGAGGTCTTCAAGCCCGCCGACCCGGCCGACAAGACCAAGCTCATCAACACCGTGTCGGTGATCGACCCGGGCAACATCGCCCGCTACCAGAACCTCATGCGCTCCAACTGAGCGCTGGACGGCACCGCACCCGCTTCTATCTTGGCGCGCACCGCCGTGCCGCCGTTCCCGTCATGCTGAAGCGCCTTTCGATCACCAATTACCTGCTCATCGACCGCCTGGAGCTCGACCTCGGTGACGGGCTTACCATCATCACCGGTGAAACGGGCAGCGGCAAGAGCATCCTCATCGGGGCCTTCGGGCTGGCCATGGGCGGCAGGGCCGATGCCGGTCTGGCGCGCGATCCGGAGCAACGCTGCATCATCGAGCTGGAGGTGGCCGTCAAGGGCCTGGGGCTCGAGGCCTGGTGCGAGGCGGCCGGCGTGCCCTACGAGGACCCGCTGATCATCCGGCGCCAGCTCGACCCGGGGGCAAGCCCGGGGACCGGTGGGCGCAGTCGCGCCTTCGTGAACGACACGCCCGTGCGGCTCGAGCAGCTGCGCGAGCTCGGCGAACGCCTGATCCACGTGCACAGCCAGCACCACACGTTGCTGCTCAACGATGCGCGCTTCCAGCTCGGGCTGGTGGACCACGTCGCCGGGCAGTCCAAGGCCGTGGCCGCCTACCGCACCGACTTCCGCGCCTGGCGCGCCGTGGCCGATGAGCTGGAACGGGTGCGTGAGGAGGAGGCCCGCGGCCGCGCCGAGCTCGACTACCTCGCCTTCCAGCTCGATGAGCTCGACCAGGCCCAGCTGAAGGAAGGGGAGCAGGAGGCGCTCGAGGCCGACCTGGAGCGCGCCGAGCACGCCGGCGAGATCCAGCAGGCGCTGCAGGCCACCGACCAGGGCATCGCCGGCGACGAGGGGCTGCTCCACGCCCTCGCCGCGCTGCGCCAGCAGCTGGGTCGCGCAGCACGCCACGATGCGGGGGCCAACGAGCTGCTCACGCGGCTCACCACCGTGGCAATCGAACTGAAGGACATCGGTGCCGAGGCCGAACGCCTGGCCGCCGGCGTTACGCTCGACCCGCGCGCCGCCGAACGCATGCGCGAGCGCCTCGACCTGCTGCTGCGGCTGCAGCAGAAGCACCGCGCCAAGGACACCGCCGCGCTGCTCGCACTGCGCGAGGACCTGCGCGCCCGCACCACGCGCATGGGCTCGCTTTCCGGGCGCATCGCGGAGCTGGAAGGGCAGGAGGCCTCCATGCGCCAGCACCTGCTCGCCGCCGCCGAACGCATCAGCAACGCCCGCCGCAAGGCCATCCCCGAGCTCAGCACCGAGGTGGTGGTGCAGCTGAAGAAGCTGGGCATGCCGCATGCGCGCTTCGAGATCACGCACCAGGCCACCGAGCCCGGGCCCCATGGCACCGACGCCGTGCGCGCCCTCTTCAGCGCCAACAGGGACCGCGCGCCCGAGCCCCTGGACAAGGTGGCCAGCGGCGGCGAACTGAGCCGCGTGATGCTCGCCCTCATCGGCCTCAGCGCCGAAAGCCTCGGCCTGCCCACGGTGGTCTTCGACGAGATCGACACCGGCGTGAGCGGCGAGGTGGCCGACCGCGTGGGCGAGCTCATGGCCCGCATGGGCCGCAAGCGCCAGGTGATCGCCATCACGCACCTGCCCCAGATCGCCAGCAAGGCCGACGTGCACCTGCTGGTGAGCAAGGACCACGCGGCCGAGGTGGTGACCACTCGGATCCGCCCGGTGCACGCCGAGGAACGTGTGCAGGTGCTGGCCCAGATGCTCAGCGGCCGCAAGACCACCCAGGCCGCGCTGGAGAATGCGCGGGAGCTGCTGAAGGGGAGATAGGGCATTGGCATTCAGCCCGTGGCCTTATTGGAAGTGCTGGATGATCTCTCGCTCTGATCGGCTGTGGAATGGCTGGGGTAGTTCCCGATCCAAGGTCTGCACATTCGCATAGAACGAATCGCCGTCGCGTAGGATGACCAGTCTTCGAGCTGCCTTCAGGATCCCTCGGTATTGAACACCCCAGTGAATGTTCTCCTTTCGAACAAGGACTTCGAATCCCAGTTCATTCATGATGGTATCAAGTTCTTGCCACGACCTGGCTTGTATCCTATGCAGGCGTGCCTTCCTTCGGATGAATTGATCTGACACCCGAAGCATCACAAATGAGAACCCAAGAAAGAGCAAGGAGCTTGTGAGGGTTCCTTCTGCTCCCCAATTCCCGCGGACAAAGACCCCGTAAAGCCCCAAAACGGCCAACGCGAGGAACACCGCGCATAGAGTTGAAATCACTATCCGGGCGTAGTGCTTTTCGAACCAGTTTCCGGCATGTATCAATGTCCTGCTGGAGATTGAAGCTGGTATGTCGAATTCCATCCGAAGAGCATTCTATACAACAGGCGCTCAGCTGTGCCGAGTGCCCTTGGCTTGCGCGCCCGTTGCCGTCCGATCTCCCGAACATACGGAAGGTGTACTTAACTCTTGGGGCCAGTTGATGCCGTGAATGGGTCGCTACCCCTTGCCACCCGGACCGAACGGCTATTTTCGGCCCATCAACCTGCATTGACCATGGCCCACGGACTGTTGAAGGGGAAGCGCGGCATCATCACCGGTGCCCTGAACGACCAGAGCATCGCCTGGAAGGTGGCCGAGCTGGCCCATGCCGAAGGCGCGCAGATCGTGCTCACCAACGCCCCGGTGGCCATGCGCATGGGCGAGATCAACAAGCTCGCCGAGGCCATCAAGGCCCCCATCATCCCCGCCGATGCCACCAACGACGCCGACCTGGAGAAGCTTTTCACCGGCAGCATGGAGCATTTCGGTGGCAAGGCCGACTTCGTGCTGCACAGCATCGGCATGAGCCCCAACGTGCGCAAGGGCCGCACCTACGACGACCTCAACTACGAGTGGTACAAGCAGACGCTGGACATCAGCGCCATGAGCTTCCACCGCATGCTGCAGGCCGCGGCCAAGACCGACGCCATCAGCGACTGGGGCAGCGTGGTGGCCCTGAGCTACATCGCCGCGCAGCGCGTGTTCCCCGGATACGGCGACATGGCCGACGCCAAGGCCCTGCTCGAGAGCATTGGCCGCAGCTGGGGCTACCACCTCGGCATCAAGAAGAAGATCCGCGTGAACACCGTGAGCCAGAGCCCCACCATGACCACGGCCGGCAGTGGCATCAAGGGCTTCGGCGGCTTCTACGGCTTCGCGCAGGAAATGAGCCCGCTGGGCAACGCCCCCGCGCAGGACTGCGCCAACTACTGCATCACCCTCTTCAGCGACCTCACCCGCTACGTCACCATGCAGAACCTCTTCCACGACGGGGGCTTCAGCAGCAGCGGTGTCACCCCGCAGGTGATGGACAAGTTCACGGTGGAGTAATTCCCCATGCGAAAGCGCCTGGCCGCATCGATCGTGGTGATCGGTGCGGCCTTTTTCGTGGCCTACCTGAGCGGCGCCCTCGGCAAGCGCGATCGGACCGCGGACCGAGCGTTCGATCCCCTGGCCTGGCGGCAGGGCGATCGCCGCACACGCGGCGCCATGACGGCCGACCTGGAGCATAGCGCCCGCCTGATCGGCCTTACGAAAGGGGAGGTGCTGGACCTGCTCGGCGCGCCCACCGCCTCTGACACCGCGGGCCACGCGCTGGCCTACGTGGTGGACCTGGGGCTGCGCACCGGCCCATGGGGGCTCGGTGGCCCCTGGCCCTTCCAGACCACGGTGCTCTTCGACAGCACGTCGCACCGGGTCAACGCCGTCCGTACACGGGATTGAGGCGGGCACGGGCGCGCGGCCCCTCGACGGCACACCGCATTGGCCCTATTTTCGCTCCGCACCCGCCATGATCACCCTTCGCGCCACCCTCTCCCTGGCCGGCCTTGTGCTGCTGCTGCTCCCCGCCACCGCCCAAGGGGGCAAGGCCTTCTACAAGGAAGGCGAGAAGCTGCTGCAGGAACAACAGCTGGACCAGGCCCTGGAGAAGTTCAGCCTGGCGATCCAGGTGGACCCGAAGATGCTGAAGGCCTACCAGGCCCGTGCCGACATCTACAACCTGCAGGGGAGGAGGGCCGAATGCGCGGCCGACCGCGCCATGATGGCCCAGTTGGCCCCCGAGGACGCAGGCTTCGCTGCCGAGGCCGCCAAGGCCTACCAGGAACTGGGTGATAACGCCAAGGCCCTGCAGTACTGCGACCAGGCCCTGCGCGTGGACCCCAAGCAGCTGAGCGCCCTGCAGACCAAGGTGCGCGTGGCCCTGGCCATGGGCGACCTGGACAAGGCCAGCGCCGCCGCCGATGCCGCGCTCGCCACCAAGGCCACCACCGACACCTACTACCTCCACGGCATCACGCGCCACGCCATCCGCGACCTCAAGACCGCCGAGTTCGACCTGGACAAGGTGATCGAATGGAACTACCAGTACGAGCCCGCCTACGTCGCCCTGGCCGAGGTGCAGCTCGACCTGTACAAGCAGTACAGCGGGCCCACCATGCAGATCCGCACCCTGGAGAAGGCCATCGAGAAGTGCACGCGCGCCCTGGAGCTCAACCCCGCCAGCACCGACGCCCTCTTCACGCGCAGCAAGGCCTACGCGCTGCAGAAGGAATACACCAAGGCCATCGACGACGTGAGCAAGTGCGTGGCCCTGGGCCGCACCGACGATGCCGTGTACGTGCAGCGCGCCCGTTACTACCACGGCTTCGGGCAGCACCAGAACGCCATCAACGACCTCAACAAGGTGCTGCTGCAGCAACCACGCAACGTGGAGCTGTTGTTGCTGCGCGCCGAATGCCGCGAGGCCAACGTGGACCTGGAGGGCGCGCTGGACGACCTCGATGCAGCCAGGAAGGCCATGGAGGGTGATGACACCTACGACGCCGACTTCCGCCGCAACGTGCAGGCCCAGCGTGACCGCGTGGACAAGCAGCTGTTCGAGCTGAACCGCGAGAGCGACCCGCCGGTGATCACCGTGGTGGAGCCCTACCGCCGTGGCGACGTGGTGCAGGTGAGCTCCGTGCTCGGCATGGTGAAGGTGACCGGCCACGTGCGCGACCGCAACAAGCTCAAGCGCATCACCGTGAACGGGGTGGACGCCGACTTCGCCAAGGACGAACGCGACCCCGAGTTCTTCGTCGCCGTGCCGCTGGCCGCCAACGCCACCGAGATCGTGGTGGCCGCCACCGACCGCTACGACAACGAGGCCTCGGTGTCCCTGAAGGTGGAGCGCACGGAAGGTGTGCCGCCCGTGGTGGCCCTCACCGCGCCGAACCCCGGGGCCGACCGCATCATCACCGTGAGCGCAGGCCGCGAGGACATCTTCATCGAAGGCACCGCGAGCGACGCCAGCACCATCCGCAGCATCGCGGTCGACGGCATCATGGCCAGCTTCGTGCCCGACACCAACCGCACCGACTTCAGCATGAAGCTGGTGATCGCGGGCAAGGACCGCTTCACCGTGCGCGCCGAGGACCAGCACGGCAACGGCACCGACGTCACCTATCAGCTGCAGCGCCGCACCGAGCCCGTGGTGGCCGCGAAACCACCCGATACCGGCGGCGGCACCACCGTGGTGACCAGACCGGTGGAGAAGCCTGTGGAGAAACCCGCCACCGGTGCTTCCGTGAGCTCGGGCGTCACCTGGGTCATCTTCATCGAGAACAGCGACTACCGCAACTTCCCCGCGTTACAGGGCCAGGGCAGCGATGCGGCCAAGATGCAGAAGGCCTTCGGCAAGTACAATGTGCAGAAGACCATCACCAAGAAGAACCTCACCAAGCAGCAGCTGGACCGCTTCTTCAGCACCGAGCTGCGGGACCTCGTGCGCACCAACAAGGTGAACACCGTGCTCGTGTGGTACGCCGGGCACGGCCGTACGGTGGGGGGCAAGAGCTATTGGATCCCGGTGGACGGGAAGAAGGACGACATCTACTCCTTCTACAACTACGGTCCGCTCAAGAACCTGATCCAGAACTACAGCGAGAGCGTGAGCAACACCCTGGTGGTGAGCGATGCCGCCGGCTCCGAGGCCAGCTTCTACGACCTCACGCGCTGATCCACGACCCATGCGCCTTACCGCTTTCCTGATCGCCTGCGTGCTCACCCTCGGCCTGCAGGCCCAGCGTTTCTATTTCGAACGGCTCGACGTGCAGAACGGGCTGCCCACCAGCAATGTATACGCCGTGCTGCAGGACAGTACCGGGCTGTTGTGGATGGGCACCGAGGATGGGCTGGTGAGCTATGATGGCCGGGAGCGCGATGGTGTGCGGCCTTATGGCGCAGCGGAAGGAATGGCCCCGAAGGGCGCGCGTACCCTGTTGCTCGATGCGAAGGGCCGTTTCTGGGTAGGGCACACGGGCGGTGGCATCAGCCTGCGCGAAGGGCGCTCCTTCCGGTCGGTGAAGCCCACGGGCGAGGCCCTCACGGCCGACATCACCGGGATCGTCGAGGATGCTGATGGCACGATCTGGATCACCACGATGGGCCAGGGCGTGCTACAGGTGACCGACGCAGCCGAGGATGGAAGCCTCACCACCCAGCGCTTCGGCGGCGATAAAGGGATCCTGGACCACGTGCTCGACGTGCGGCGATTCAAGGATGGCACCATCGCCTTCCTGGAGGACGGCGGCACGCTGAAGAAGTGGGAATCCGCGTCGAAGCGCTTCGTTTCACTGGAATGGAGCGGACTGCAGGATGTGCTCGGGGTGAACGCGCTCTATGAGGATGCTGAGGGAAGGCTCTGGCTCGGTACGCTCGCGAACGGCGCCTACGTGCTCGATCATCGTACCGGGCAGGTGGTGAACTACAGCACCGCGAACGGCCTTCCAAGCAACCTCGTATCCTGTTTCGGCGAGGACGCCGCAGGCCAGGTATGGGTGGGGACATGGGGTGGGGGCGCGGCGGTGATCGGCCTCAATGGCGTGCGCCGTCACTACCACCCGGGCAACGGTCTTGAAAGTCTGCAGATCCGGAAGATCGCACGCGACAGCGAGGGCAACATGCTGCTCGCCACCAGCGACTATGGGCTCATCATCTTCAAGGGTGAACGCTTCCTCAACCTCATGGAGCAGGATGGCCTGCTCGATCAGCAGGTGTGGGCCGTGATGGAGGACCGCAGCGGACGCCTCTGGTTCGGCACTGATGGTGGCGTGAGCATCCTGGACCCCAAGGTGCAGGGGCCTGGCATGATCAAGACCCTGCAGACGGTGCGGACGTCGCGCGTACGCAGCATCGTGGAGGATGCCATGGGCAACGTGTGGATCGGGTCCGAGACCAGTGGCCTGCTCGAACTCGACCCTGTCGCCTTCCAGCAGATCCCGCACCCCGATCTCGACGAGCTCATTCCCCGCGACAAGGTCACTGCGCTGTGCGTGGGGCAGCCGGGCGAATTGTGGATCGGTACGATCACCGGCTTGCGCAGGCATTCGTCCGGTGCCCCGCCCATGGTCTATGGCGCAGAGGATGGGGTGCCCACCACCGCTGTGTCCGCGCTCTTCCGCGACGACAAGGGCACCATCTGGGTGGGCAGCAAGGAGCAGGGCATCACCCGCATGGACAACGGCAAGCCCGCGCGTGTGCCGCTCGAAGGCACGCTCACGCCAACTTGCTTCGTGCAGGACGGTGAAGGCCGACTGTGGGTGGGCACCGCCAAGAAGGGTGTGCTCGTGCTGAAGGACGGCAAGCAGGTGGCGGCCTACACCGGCAAGGACGGCCTGCTCGCCGAAGGCGTGCGCTCGCTGGTGCGCGATGGCGATGGCGCCATCTGGATCGGCACCGTGAGCGGCCTGAACAGCTGGCGACCGGGCCAGGAGGGCCTGCTCGCCTACACGGGCTTTTCGGGCTTCATCGGGGTGGAGGCCAAGCCGAACGCCGTGTGCCTCACCCGCAATGGCGACATGTGGTTCGGCACCGCGAAGGGCGCCACGCGCGTGGTGCCCGAGAAAGGCGGCTGGAAGGCCAAGGCCCCGCTGGTGGCGCTTCGTTCGCTCAACATCAACCAGGAGGACCGCCCGCTGGAGCAGGCGCTGCGCCTGAGCCACAGCGAGCGCAGCATCCGCATCGGTTACGGCAGTGTGAGCCTCAGCGACCCCGGCGCCGTGCGCTACGCCCACATGCTCGAGGGGCTCGACACGGATTGGCAGCCCATCACCGCCAGCACCGAGGCCTATTATCCGGCGCTGCCCCCGGGTTCTTACACCTTCAAGGTGAAGAGCATGAACCGGGCAGGCCTGTGGAGCGAGAAGCCCACCGAACTGCGCTTCACCATCCTGCCGCCCTGGTGGCAGAGCTGGTGGTTCTACACCGCCCTCGCGGCCGTCATCGCCATCAGCGTGCTCAGCTGGATCAAGGTGCGCGAACGCCAGCTCCGGCTACGCAACCAGATCCTGGAGCGCAAGGTGCAGGAGCGGACCGCCGAGGTGGTGGCCCAGAGCAAGGAGATCGAAGGCCAGAAGGTGCGGATCGAGGACCTGCTCCTCAACATCCTGCCCAAGCAGATCAGCGATGAGCTGAAGGACAAGGGCAAGGCCACCGCCCGCCGCCACGACGAGGTCACCGTGATGTTCACGGACATGAAGGGCTTCACCAAGGCAGCGGAGAAGATGACGCCGGAAGAGCTGGTGAGCGAGCTGGACGAGTGCTTCATCAAGTTCGACGAGATCATCGGGCGCTACGGCATCGAGAAGATCAAGACCATCGGCGACAGTTACATGTGCGCCAGCGGCGTGCCTTCCAGCGACCCGCACCACGCCATCAAGACGGCCATGGCCGCACTGGAGGTGCGGGAGATGATGGACCAGTGGCGGCGCGAGCACGAAGCGCGCGGCAAGGAGCCCTGGATCCTGCGCATCGGTCTGCATACGGGCCCGGTGGTGGCAGGGGTGGTGGGCAAGCGCAAGTTCGCCTACGACATCTGGGGCGATGCGGTGAACACCGCCAGCCGCATGGAGAGCAGCGGCGAGCCCGGCGAGGTGAACGTGAGCGGCGCGACCTATGCGCAGCTCAAGGACCACTTCGAGTGCGTGCACCGCGGCCAGGTCGAGGCCAAGAACAAGGGCAAGATCGACATGTACTTCGTGAAGCGCCTGAAGCCCGAGTACAGCGAGGACGCGCGCGGCCTGGTGCCCAACGCCCGTTTCCGCAAGGCCTTCGGACTACCGGAGCCGGTGCAGGAGCTCGCGTAGTTCGGCGAGCATCATGGCGGTGGCGCCCCACACCACCTGCCCCTGCAGGTCGAAGTAGGGGATCTCCGCCTCGCGCCCGAGCACCTGGATGTACTGCCTCCGCACCTGCACCACGTCGGGACGGAGCAGCTCGTCGAGCGGTGTCTCGATCAATGCCGCCACCTCGCGCGGGTCGGGCGCCGTGGCGGGCAGGGCGGGCGCCGCGGCCACATAAGGCGTCACGAGCGAACGGCTCGGGGGGATGTACACGCGGCTCAGGGAGCCGAGCACGTCGAAGTCCGCGGTGGGGGCGCCGGTCTCCTCACGGAACTCGCGGAGGGCGGTGTGCCGCAGGTCGGGATCCTCGTCCTCCCGGCGCCCCCCGGGGAAGGCCACCTGCCCGCTGTGGACGCCGTCGTACTCGGGCCGCAACATCAGCAGGGTGTGCAGGCGGCCCTGGCGCGGGTAGAGCAGGGCGAGCACGGAGCTTTCGCGCGGAGCCGGGTTCTGGCGCAGCGCGGCCTCCAGGTCGGGGCGCTTGTAGCCGCTCAGGTGCAGGAAGGCGTCGTGGCCCGGCAGCTCGCCGCGCAGGGCCTCGCGCAGTTCCTCCAGCAATCGGGCGTCCGCCGCGTTCACCGTCCTTGGAGCGCCTCCTTCAAGCGCGCGGCCTCGGCCGTGTAGGTGTGCGCCTTCGCGGCCAGGATCTTGTCGCACTGCTCCAGCGCCCGCCCGTATTGCCCGCTGCATGTCCAGCAGAGGGCGTTGTACCAGTCCACTTGATCACGGAATCCGGGGCGCGTGCTCTTCTCCAGGAAGTCGAGCTGTAGCTCGGCGTCATAAGGCTTGCCGGTGGCGAGGTAGGCGCAGGCCAGGTAGATCCGTGCCGCATCGTCGTCGCGCCGGTTCTCCACATGGAGCTTCAGCGGCTGTATGGCGCCCGCGTAGTCGCCGCGGGAGTATGCGGCCATGCCATCGAGGAACGCGGCGTTCCGCTCGGTGCGGTAGCGCGCGGAGGCCAGGTCGGGGTAGGGCTCGAAGAAGGACTTGCACGGGTCCTGCTCGCCGGCACAAGCGACCAGCAGCACCACCATGCACACCATCAGGGAGCTTCGCAGCAGGGACATGGGGCGAAAGTAACCCGCGCTCACAGGCCCTTGAACACCCTTCCTCGGCGGATGACGCCGTTGTCCGGGTCCTGCGACACGAGCACGAAGCCGGCCCTGCCCACCAGGTGGTCGGCGGGCACGAAACCCCAGTAGCGGCTGTCGGCGCTGTAGTGGCGGCTGTCGCCGAGCACGAAGTAGTAGTCCTTGGTGATGATGTAGCGCTCCAGGGGCTTGCCCTCCAGCAACAACCGCCGTCCGTCGTGCTCTAGCTTGTTGCCCTCGTACCGGCTGATGATGCGGTCGTACAAGGGGATGGTGGTGTCGTCGATGCGCACGGTGTCGCCCCTGGCGGGCACCTGCAGCGGACCATAGTCGTCGCTGTTCCAGCGGAAGAAGGGGCTGAAGGGGAAGATGTGGCGCGGGGCACCGGTGGCGGAGCTCATGCGTTCGGCGCTCACCACGTCGGTGCGCTCCACAATGCTGTCTGCCATGGCCTCGTTGAGGGGGAGCTCGATGAAACCGCGGCCGGGCGGCACGAAGGCGGGGGGCAGGCCCAGGTCGCGGAGCACGGCGGTGGGGTCCGTGCCTTTCCGCAGGCGCACGAGGTAGCTGTGCGTCTCGTTGGCATAGTGCACCCGTTCACCGTTCACCAGGAGCACACCGTTGCGCAGCTCGATCACATCGCCCGGCAGCCCCACGATGCGCTTCACCAGCAGCTGCCGCCGCTCGAAGGCCTTGCGGTCCTGCAGCGGGTCGCGGAACACGGCGATATCCCCACGCACGAAGCCGGTCCACACGGGCCATCGCGCCACGCCCACCAGGTCGCCGGGGTACAGCGTGGCGTACATGCTGGTGCTCCGCACCGTCACCCAGCGCAGCACGAAGAAGTGAAGCAGCACCAGTAGCCCAACGGCCACCAGCCCCGCGCGGAACCAGTCGTTGGTGAGCAGCTTCTTCAGGCGGTCCATCCTCAAGGCGGAAACTAAGCACGAGTGGCGAGTAACGAGTGGCGGGTCGGCATGAACGATCGTTCACTCGCCGATCATTACTGGACCCTTCACGCAACGAAGGGATGCCACAGCTTTCTCCTACTTCACCAGCGAGAACAGACGCTTCCAGCGGATGCCGAAGGGGAAGCCACCGTTCTCCTTGTCCACGGTGAGCCACACGAGCACCGCCTTGCCCACCACGTGGTCGTGCGGCACGAAACCCCAGTAGCGGCTGTCCTGCGAGCGGTGGCGGTTGTCGCCCATCATCCAGTAGTAGTCCTGCTGGAAGGTGTAGCTGGTGGCCTTGGCGCCGTTGATCCAGATGGCGCCGTCCTTCACCTCGAGCGTGTTGTGCTCGTACACCTCGATGGCCCTGCGGTACAGCGGCAGGTTCTGCAGGGTGAGCTGCACGGTGGCGCCGGCCTTGGGCACCCAGATGGGGCCGAAGTTGTCCTCGCTCCAGTCGTAGCGGGGGTCGTTCGGGAAGATGGGCCAGCCGTCCTTGGCGCCGTAGCTGCCGCGCGGCTTGTTCTGCCGCGTCATGGCCTTCACGTTGGAGAAGCCCTTGAGCTTCGCGGCGTTGGCGGCGGTGAGGGGGATCTCGGCCGTGTCACCCCGCTCCGTCACGTCGGTGGTGGTGATGTCCATAGTCTCCTTCAGCGTCTTCTTGTTGAACACGCCGCTCAGGCTGAACCCGTAGGCGTACTGGCCGGTCTCGCGCAGGGGCTGGGCCTCACCGTTCACGTGGACCATGCCGTCGCGCACTTCGAGCGAGTCGCCAGCCACCGCCACGCAGCGCTTGATGTAGTTCTCCTTCTTGTCGAGCGGACGGATGAGCAGGCCACCGGTGTCGATGCGGCGCTTGCGTCCGCTCTCATCGGTCACCCGGAAGTAGCCCTTCAGGATGTCGTTGCGGTCGAAGCTGCGCGCCAGCTGGTAATAACTCATGTTCTGGTAGTTCGCCACCACGGTGTCACCCTCGGGGAAGTTGAACACCACCGCGTCGCCGCGCTGGGGTGAGCCGAAGCCGGGCAGGCGGCGGTAGGGCTGGCTGAACCAGTTGGTGAACGAGGGGGTCTTCTCGGTGAGGGGCAGGGTGTGGTGCGTGAAGGGGAAGGTGATGGGCGTCATGGGCATGCGCGGCCCGTAGCTCAGCTTGCTCACGAAGAGGTAGTCGCCCACCAGCAGGCTCTTCTCCATCGACTCGGTGGGGATGGTGAAGGCCTCGAAGGTGAACACGCGGAAGGTGGTGGCCACGATCACCGCGAAGAGGATGGCGTCTCCCCATTGGCCCAGCATGCCGCGTTGGTGCTTGCCGTGGGGGATGGGACCCGCATAGGCCGCCTTGGAGCGGTAGGCCAGCTGGGGGATCGCCGCCCAGGGCAGGAAGACCATCTTCACGTGCTGCTTGAGCTCGCGCTCGCCGAACACGATGCTCAGGTTCACGTTGAGGATGATGAGCACCAGCAGGTTGATGCCGGGCACCAGCATCAGCAGCAGCCAGTACCAGGGCTTGCCGGTGATCTTCAGCCACACCCACAGGTTGTAGCCGGGCACGAAGCCCTCCCACGCCTTGCGACCGGCCCGCTCGAAGAGCTTCCACAGGCAGGCGAACAGCACAGCGACGTACAGCAGAAGCAGGAGCCAGGCGATCATGGAAGCGGTTGGAAGTTGATCTGGGTGGAAGTTCGATGCGGTCCGGGAACGGTCAACGCAGGTGAAGCACATCCGCCATGGTGAACAGCCCCTTGCGGCCGTGCAGCCACTCGGCGGCCACCACGGCGCCGGTGGCGAAGCCCATGCGCCCGAAGGCATCGTGGGTGATGGTGATGCGGTCCTCGGCGCTGGTCCAGGTGATGCTGTGCTTGCCCGGCACCTCGCCCACGCGCTCGCTGGCGATGGGCACGGCGCCTTGGGCGGCCTGCGCCTCGTGCCCGGCCTTGGTCCACCCGCTGAAGCGCTGCGTGGACAGATCGATGTCGCGGGCCAGGGTGATGGCTGTTCCGCTGGGCGCATCGAGCTTGTGCACGTGGTGAACCTCGTCGATCCGCACGCTGTAGCCCGCCTGCGGGTCCATGAGCGCGGCGAGCTGGCGGTTCAGTTGGAAGAAGAGGTTGACGCCGATGCTGAAGTTGCTGGCCCACAGCAGCGTACCATCTGTTCGTTCCACCAGCGCTTTCACCTCGTTGAGGTGGTCGTACCAGCCGGTGGTGCCCACCACCACGGGCACGCCGGTCTCCAGGCAGAGCCGCATGTTGGGCAAGGCCTGTTCGGGTCGGCTGAACTCGATGGCCACGTCCATGCTGGTGGGGGCGGTGCCCGCGTTGGCGGAGCTCACCTTCAGCCCGATGGCATGCCCGCGCTTCACGGCCACCTCCTCGATGGCGCGGCCCATCTTGCCGGTTCCGTACAGGGCGATCCTCATGGTGTGCGCGAGCGGCGCCGAAGTTAGAAGGTTGCCGTAAGGCTCAGCCCCACGCTTCCACGGGCGGTCAGCGGGGCGTAGGGAAGGACCTGCAGGCTGAGGTCGCGGCCCACGTCGAAGCGGGTGAAATGCGCGTCGACCGAGGCGTCCATGATGTTGAGGATGTAGGAGGTGGCCAGGGCGATGTAGCTCCAGTCGCGCCAACGGCGATAGGTCTCGGCCACGTCGAGCACCGCGTCGGCGGTGTAGGCCCCGTTGAACTCGTCGGTGGTGGCGGGGTCGCCGTCCACCAGGGCCACGTAGGCATCGGTGTAGCGCTTGTACTGCGCGGTGTTCTCCCGCACGAAGTAGAAGCTCACGCCGATGGCGCCCCACACGATGGGGGCCTTCCAGTACCGGCGGTTGTAGATCTGCCCCGAGCCCGGCAGCAGGGCCGAGTACAGGGCGGCGCGCTTGGGGCTGTGGTGCAGGCGCCAGTCGGGACGTGCGCCGGCGGTGTCAAGTGCCACGGCCGTGGTGTCCTGCGCCGGGGCGGCAAGCCCCAGGGCCAGCAGCGGGAGCAGGAGGTGGAGGCGCATGGCGGACGGGCTCCGCAATTACCGCGCCAGCAGGGCCTTGATGCGCTCCAGTTCGTCGGCGTTCTTGAAGGCGATCTCGATGCGGCCCTTGCCGGCGCTGTTGCCCTTCACCACCACGCGGGTGCCGAAGTGCGAGCCGAGGTCCTTGCTGAGCTGCTTGAACGGTGCGGCGCTGAGCTTGGCGCCGGCGGGCACCTTCACCACGGGGTTGCCGCTGCGGGCCAGGTCCTCCACGGCGCGCACGCTCAACTGGCTCTGGATGATCTGGTGGTACAGGTCGAGCTGGCGCTGCGGGTCCACCACGCCGAGCAGGGCGCGGGCGTGGCCCATGCCGATCTGCTTCTGGCGGATGCCCAGCTGGATCTCGGCCGGCAGGCGCAGCAGGCGCAGGTAGTTGGTGACGGTGGTGCGGTCCTTGCCGACCTTCTCGCTGAGCTGCTCCTGGGTCAGGTTCACCTCGTCGAGCAGGCGCTTGAAGCTGATGGCCACCTCGATGGCGTCGAGGTCCTCGCGCTGGATGTTCTCCACCAGGGCCATCTCCAGCATGGCCTCGTCGTTGGCGATGCGGATGTAGGCGGGGATCTCGGTGAGGCCCGCGGCCTGGCTGGCGCGGAAGCGGCGCTCACCGCTGATCAGCTGGTACTTGTCGTAGCCGAGCTTGCGCACGGTCACGGGCTGGATCACGCCCAGCTCGCGGATGCTCTGTGCCAGCTCCACCAGCGCCTCCTTGGCGAAGGTGGTGCGGGGCTGGAAGGGGTTGGGCTCGATCTGCGCCACAGGGATGGCGGCCACCGATCCAGCGGTGCGTGAGGGAGCGGCCTCGCCACCGGTCGTGGCGGGCGTGGTGATGTCGGTGCCCGGGTCCTCCAACAGGGCGCTCAACCCGCGCCCGAGCCCTTTCTTCTTGGTCATTGTTCCTGTTCGATGGGGATGGTGCGCTCGCTGTCGGGAATGCGCGTCATGTCGTTCTTCTGCAGGATCTCCCGCGCGAGGTTCAGGTAGTTCACCGCTCCCTTGCTGGTGGCGTCGTGCATGATGATGGTCTGCCCGTGGCTCGGCGCCTCGCCCAGCGCCACGTTGCGGTGGATCACGGTGTCGAACACCAGCTGCTGGAAGTGGGTCTTCACCTCGTCCACCACCTGGTTCGCCAGGCGCAGGCGGCTGTCGTACATGGTGAGCAGCATGCCCTCGATGCTGAGCTCGGGGTTGAGCCGCTGCTGCACGATCTTGATGGTGTTGAGCAGCTTGCCCAGGCCCTCGAGCGCGAAATATTCGCACTGCACGGGCACGATCACGCTGTCGCTGGCGGTGAGGCTGTTCACCGTCACCAGGCCCAGGCTGGGGCTGCAGTCGATGATGATGAGGTCGTACTGGTCGCGCAGGGGCTCCAGCACCTTCTTCATCTGCCGCTCGCGCTCGGGCATGTCGATCATCTCGATCTCGGCGCCCACCAGGTCGATGTGGCCGGGCAGCAGGTCGAGGCCGGGGTTGTCGGTCTTGAGGATCACCTCCTGCGCCGGCGTGCCGTTGATGATGCACTCGTAGATGCTGGCCTTCACGTTGCGCGGGTCATAGCCCACGCCGCTGGTGGCATTGGCCTGCGGGTCGGCATCGACCAGCAGGGTGCGGCGCTCGAGCGCCCCGAAGCAGGCGCTGAGGTTGATGGCGGTGGTGGTCTTGCCCACGCCGCCCTTCTGGTTCACGATGGAGATGATCTTGGCCATGGTGCTTGTTTTGGGACGCATCAGGATGCGCCCGTACGCTTCATAGTTCAATGGTCTCGCCGATGGCAGGCAGCAGCAGCTCCTTGCCGGCCTTGCGGAAGGCCTCGGTGGCGGCGGCGTGGTCCAGGGCGATGGGAGGGAAGGTGTCGTAGTGGATGCCGATCACGGTGCGCACGTCCATGTACTCCGCGGCCTCCACGGCATCGGCGTAGCCCATGGTGAAGTGGTCGCCGATGGGCAGGCAGGCGAACTTCAGCCGGTGGCGCCTCAGCAGCTGCATGTCGAGCGTGAGGCCCGTGTCGCCGGCGTGGTGGAAAGTGCCTTCGGCGGTGTTGACCACGAAGCCGTTGGGATTGCCACCGTAGCTGCCGTCGGGCAGCTGGCTGCTGTGCCGGGCGCCGGTGAGCTTCACGCTGAACCCACCGAAGTCCTTCTGCCCCCCGGTGTTCATGCCCACCGCCTGCGGAACGCCCTTGGCCTCGAACCAGCAGGCGATCTCGTAGTTGGTGATGATGGGGGCGCCGGTGCGCTTGGCGATGGCCTCGGCGTCGAGCACGTGGTCGCCGTGGCCGTGGGTGATGAGGATGTGCGTGGCCGTGATGCCGCCGATGTCGATGTGCTTCGCCTGCGGGTTGCCGCTGATGAACGGGTCGAACAACAGGTGCTGTCCGCCTGTTGCTACGCCGATGCAGCTGTGTCCGTAGTAGGTGATGCGCATGTCCGCTGGGTGGTCGAAAAAGCGTTGGGTCAACGTTTTCGAACGGCGGCTAAAGTAGGATCGGCCTTCCGATGCACGCTGTTGAAAAAAGCTGCGACTTTTGAACACCGATATGTCAGGCATCAGCATTATCAGCGGCACCGACCGGGAGGGCAGCCGCACCGCGCAGGTCGCGAACGCCATCCGGGTGATGTTGGAGGAGAAGGGCATCGCCAGCGACGTGCTGGACCTGAGGCACCTGCCGCGCGACCTGGACCAGCTCGGCCTCTACGGCAAGGAGAGCCCGGTGATGCAGGCGGTGATCGCGCGCCACATCGACCCGTACGACAAGCTGCTGTTCGTGATCCCCGAGTACAATGGTGGTTTCCCGGGCATGCTTAAGCTGTTCATCGACGCCATACCGCCCCGGCGCTTCCACGGCAAGCAGGCCGCACTGGTTGGGGTGAGCGATGGCCACGCGGGCAACCTGCGCGGCCTCGACCACTTCCAGGCGATCCTCAACTACCTGCGGGTGGACGTGCTGTGGCTGAAGCCCAAGCTCAGCAGCGTGGACCGGCTGCTCGATGCCAACGGCGCCATCACCGATGAACGGGCGATCCGCCAGCTGAACGACCTGGTCGCCCTGCTGGCCAAGCGTTGAGCCGGTCCTCTACTTCTTGTCGAGGTCGTCGAAATCGACGTCGGTGAACGAGGTGGAACCCGAAGGGGTGCCGCCCTCGCCGGCCCCTTCCTCGCGCCGGGGCTCGTCGCGCATGTACTCACCACCGGCTTTCAACCGGTCGATCTCGGCCACGGCGTCCTTGAAACCGTCCAGGAACTTCTCGAAGTCCTCCTTGTACAGGAAGATCTTGTGCTTCTCGTAGGTGGCCGTCCCGTCCTCGTGCGTGTGCTTCTTGCTCTCGGTGATGGTGAGGTACAGGTCCCGTCCCCGCGTGCTCTTCACATCGAAGAAGTAGGTGCGCTTGCCTGCACGTACGGCTTTCGAGTACACATCCTCGCGATCGTCGGCCATGTTGGGGTCGGGTAAAGGTCTCTTCCTGAATCAAATATAGCAGGATACCCCGGATGGCCAAGGAAATGGGGGGAACGGTCGGGTCAGCCCTTTGCGGGACGCGCTTCCTCCAGCAGCTGCTCCTCGTGCAGCCGGGCGTAATGCCCGCCGCGGGCGATGAGCTCCGAATGGCGCCCTTCCTCCACCACACGCCCGTGCTCCAGCACCAGGATGTGGTCGGCGTCCTTCACGGCGCTGATGCGGTGGCTGATGATCACGGTGGTGCGCCCCTGCATCACGTGGCGCAGGTCGCGCAGAATGGCCTCCTCCGTGGCGGTGTCGACCGCGCTCAGGGGGTCGTCGAACACCAGGATCCGCGGCGCGCGGATGATGGCCCGGGCGATGCTCACGCGTTGCTTCTGCCCACCGCTGAGGGTGACGCCGCGCTCGCCCAGCAGGGTGTCGTAGCCCTGCGGGAACCCCAGGATGTTCGCGTGCACCTGGGCTGTGCGTGCGGCCTGCTCCACGCGCCCCTGGTCCATGGCATCGAGGCTGAAGGCGATGTTGTTGCGGATGCTGTCGCTGAACAGGAACACGTCCTGCGGTACGAAGCCCAATTGGCCGCGCAGCTTGTGCAGCGCGATCCGGCGGATGGGGACGCCGTCGATGCGCACCTCGCCGCTGGTGGCATCGTACTGCCGCCCGATGAGGTCGGCGATGGTGCTCTTGCCGCTGCCGGTGTGCCCCACGATGGCCAGCGTGCTTCCCGCGGGCACGTGGAAGGAGACGCCATCGAGCGCGGTGATGCCCGTGTCGGGGTAGGTGAAGCGCACACGGTCGAAGGTGATGGCGCCCTGGATCGCGGGCAGCTCATCGCCCTCGCTCACTACCTCGGGACGCGTGTCGAGGAACTCGTTCACCCGGGCCATGCTGGCCGCGGCCTGCTGCACCTGGCTGGTGATCCAGCCCAGGCTGGCGAAGGGCCAGGTGAGCTTCTGCACGTACAGGGTGAACTCGGCGAGGTTGCCCACGCTGATGCCGCTGTCGCCGCGCATGAGCATGAGGCCGCCGATGAAGATCACCAGCACCGTGCTCAGGCCGATCAGCAGCATCATGGCGGGCATGAACAGGCTGTCGACCCGGGCCTGGTCCAGGCTGCTGCGGCGGTAATCCGCGGCGGCCTGCTTGAACCGGTCGGCGGCCATGCCTTCCTTGGCGTAGGCCTTCAGCACCCGCACCCCGCTGAAGCTCTCCTGCGCCAATGTGCTCAGGCGGCTCTGCTGCTGCTGCACCGCAAGGCTGCGCTTGTTGATGATGTCGCTCACGTAGTAGATCACCACCGAGAGCAGGGGCAGGGGCAGCAGGCTGTACAGGGTGAGCTCGCCGTTCACGTGCACCATCACCCACACGGTCATCACGGTGGTGACGATCATCTGCAGGATGTACATCACCGCCGGTCCCACGTACATGCGCACCTTGCCCACGTCCTCGCTGATGCGGTTCATGAGGTCGCCGGTGCTGTTGCGCTTGTAGAAGGCGCGGTCGAGCCGCTGGTAGTGGGCGAACACATCGTTCTTCAGGTCATACTCCACCAGGCGGCTCATCACGATGATGGTCTGCCGCATGAGGAACATGAAGAAGCCCTGCAGCAGGGTGAAGGCGATGAACACCCCGGCGTAGAGCGCGGCGAAGGCCATCACCTTGCCGGCGAGGGCCTCGTCATCGAGCGGCCCCGCGGCCCACGCCTGCAGGTCGAGGCCCGTCCACCCGAGCCAGTCGTTGAGCTGTTCGGGCACAACGAGCCGGCGTTCGGCCGCGGGCACCTCGCGTTGCGACACTCCGGTGGCGATGAGGTCGAAGGCCCCGCGCACCACCTGCGGCGCCACCACGCTGAAGAGGCTGCTGAGCGCCACGAAAAGTACGCCCAGCAGCAGGTGCCAGCGGTAGCGTGCGAAATACGGGTTCAGCGCAAGCAGGGCGCGCATCGTCGGACCTGTGGATCGTGCTAGTTTTGCGCCCGCCCAAGGGAACGGGCCGCGCGGGAACGCCGCAAAGGTAGGCGCACCACCGACGGAGACCTTCTTTGACCGGATGCCTGTTCGGAACGTTCCTCACGGCCAAGACCAACGCTCCAACGTCCCCAACACGACCGTTCCGATGTCCGCCACCGCCACCAAAGCCGCCGAAGGCACGCTCGTGCTGGGCCGCATGGAAGAGCACGAGCACGAGGAGGTGCTCTTCTGTTACGACAAGGCCACGGGCCTCAAGGCCATCATCGCCATCCACGACACCACACTGGGCCCCGCGCTCGGCGGCACCCGCATGTGGCCCTATGCCAGCGAGGCCGAGGCCCTGCACGATGTGCTGCGCCTGAGCCGCGGCATGACCTACAAGAGCGCCCTTGCCGGGCTCGACCTGGGCGGCGGCAAGGCCGTGATCATCGGCGACGCCCGCACGCAGAAGACCGAGGCCATGTTCCGCCGCTTCGGACGCTTCGTGGACAGCCTCAACGGGCGCTACATCACCGCCGAGGACGTGGGCATGAGCACCGCCGAGATGGTGAACATCCTGAAAGAGACGAAGAACGTGGCCGGCCTGCCCGAGGAGATGGGCGGCAGCGGCGACCCCAGTCCGGTGACTGCCTACGGCGTGTTCTGCGGCATGAAGGCCGCCGCCAAGACCGCCTACGGCACCGATGACCTGAGGGGCCGCAAGGTGGCCATCCAGGGCGCAGGCAACGTGGGACGCCACCTCGCCGGGCATCTGGTGAAGGACGGTGCCCAGGTGTTCCTCACGGACATCCACGACGAGAAGCTCGCCGCCATCAAGGCCGAGCTGCCCGCCATCACGCTGGTGAAGCCCTCCGAGATCTACGACCTCGACATGGACATCTATTCGCCCTGCGCGCTCGGCGCCACGGTGAACGACGAGACCCTGCCGAAGCTCAAGTGCAGTGTGATCGCCGGCGCGGCCAACAACCAGCTGGCCAACGAGGTGGTGCACGGCCCCGAGGTGATGAAGCGCGGCATCCTGTATGCCCCGGACTTCCTGATCAACGCGGGCGGCATCATCAACTGCGCCTGGGAACGCAAGGGCTACAACCGCAAGGCGGCCCTGAACCAGACCGAGAACATCTACAACACGGCGCTGGCCATCTTCAAGCGCAGCGCCGAGGAGAACATCCCCACCTACCTCGCCGCCAACCAGGCCGCCGAGCGCCGGGTGAACAGCATGAAACAGGCGGGCCTCCGCTTCTGACCCCTTACGCCGCCAGACGCTCCCTTTCCCGCATGCTCAACCGCCGCTACCTCCGCATCAAGGTCTATCAATCGCTCTATGCCTTCTGGCAGAGCGACGACGCCAGTGCGGCGCGGATCGAGAAGGAGCTCTTCCTCAGCATCGAGCGCACCTACGACCTGTACGTGGCCCTGCTCATGCTCTTCGGTGAGATGCGCCGCCTGGCCGAGCTGCGCATCGAGGACCGAAAGAAGAAGCACCTGCCCACGGCCGACGACCTCAATCCCAGCCGCCGCTTCGTGGACAACCCCGTGCTGGTATGCCTGGCCGAGAGCCCCAAGCTGCAGGCCGAGGCCGACAAGCGCCGCGTGAGCTGGGTGGGCCACCACGAGCTGCTCTCCAAGCTGTACAAGGAGTTCGAGGCCAGCGAGACCTACCGCACCTACATGGCCCTGCCGGCCGCCACGCTCAAGCAGGACCAGCAGGCCGTGCTCGCCCTCTTCGTGGAGCACATCGCGCAGAACGAGCAGCTCCACGACCACTACGAGGCGAAGAGCATCTACTGGCTCGAGGACCTCGACCTGGCCTGCACGCTCGTGAAGCGCACCATCGAGGATGTGCGTCCCGACACCGGCGACCTGGCGCTGAGCGACCTGAGCCGCGACCCGGCCGAGGAGAACGCCTTCGTGCGCGCCCTCTACCGCCGCACCATCGACCTGGGCCCCGAGCACGAGGAGGCCATCGCCGCAAAGGCCAGCAACTGGGAGAGCGACCGCATCGCCATCACCGACATGATCCTGATGAAGATGGCCCTCGCCGAGGCCCGGGAATTCCCCGAGATCCCGGTGAAGGTGACCCTCAACGAGTACATCGAGATCGCCAAGGCCTACAGCACCCCCAAGAGCAAGAACTTCGTGAACGGCATCCTCGACAAGCTGTTCGCCGAGATGAAGGAGAGCGGCGCCATCCGCAAGGTGGGCCGCGGCCTGTTGGAGAACTGAGCCATGAAGTACGCGCTGCTCCCGCTGATCCTCTGCCTGTTCGCCGCCTGCCAGCTCACCGATTACAGCGAGCGGCAGGGCGATGCGCCCACGGCCAACGACATCAAGGTGCCGGGCAGCGGCTACGACGAGGTCGACCCGGAGGACATGCCCATCATCACCTTCGACAGCACGGGCTACCGCATGGGCATGATCCCGCAGGGGACCACGGTGGAGAAGAAGTTCCGCTTCACCAATTCGGGCGGCAGCGACCTGCTGATCACCGATGTGCGCGGCAGCTGCGGCTGCACCGTGGGCAAGGACTGGCCGAAGAAGCCCCTGCGTCCCGGCGAGGCAGGCGAGATCACCATCACCTTCAACAGCGAGGGACGCAGCGGCAAGCAGGAGAAGACCGTGAGCGTGGTGGCCAACACCGTGCCCGCCACCACCGTGCTCACCCTCACCGGCGAGGTGGTCGCCCTCCCCGTACCCGTCAAGAACTGAACCCGAACATCCATTCCCCACATGACCCTTCTTTCCGTGTTCCTCCAGGCCCAGCCCGCACAGGCCGGCAACTGGTCCTTCCTGGTGATGATGTCCCTGCTCTTCGTGGTCTTCTACTTCTTCATGATCCGCCCCCAGCAGAAGAAGGCCAAGGAGGCGAAGAAGTTCCGCGAGGCCCTGGCCAAGGGAAGCCGCGTGGTCACCATCGGCGGCCTGCACGGCAAGGTGGTGGAGGTGAACGACAAGACCGTGCTCATCGAGGCCGACACCAACGTGCGCCTGCGCTTCGAGAAGAGCGCCATCGCGATGGACAGCACGATGCAGCTCAACGAGGAGAACAAGGTCAACTGATCCCTTCCGCGCAGCGCTCCAGGGCGCATGCGCACCTGCGCACATGGTGAAGGTCGGCGTCACCGGCGGCATCGGCAGCGGCAAGAGCGTGGTGTGCCGCGTGCTGCAAGTGCTCGGCGCGCCCGTGTTCAACGCCGATATGGAGGCCAAGCGCTGCTACGCCGACCCGGAGGTGCGCAGCGCCGTGATCCGCGCCTTCGGAGAGGGCGTGTACATCGGCGATGTGCTCGACCGCAAGGCGCTGGCCGACCGGGTGTTCAACGACCCCGAGGACCTGCGCCGGCTCAACGCCATCATCCATCCCGCGGTGCGCCGGCGTTTCCATGCCTGGGCCGACGCACAAGTGGCCCCCTACGTGGTGATGGAGGCCGCCATCCTGGCCGAGACGGGCGGGGCGAAGGCCTTCGATCATGTGGTGGTGGTGAGCGCCCCCGAGGACCTGCGCATCAGCCGGGTGATGGAACGCGACGGATCGGGCGAGGAGGCCGTACGTGCGCGGCTGCGCAACCAGACCGACGAGGCCACGCGCCTGGCGCTGGCCGATACCGTGATCGTGAACGACGACCGCACCCTGGTGATCCCCCAGGTGCTCGAACTCCACCGCCGCCTCACCACCCATGGCTGACGAGCTCGAACCGAAGCGCCTGCCCTTGAGCACCGTGACCCTGGTCTTCGGCATGCTTTCCGTGCCGCTGGCCTTCGCGCGGCACCTGTGCACCCTGGCCTTCGTGCTGGGCGTACTGGCCGTGGCGTTCGCGTTGTGGGGGAGGGGGCGGCAGGGCCATCCGCTGCGGCGCTACACCGCGGTGAGCCTGAAGCGCTCGCACCTCGGCCTGCGTGCCGGCGTGGTGGGCACGGCCTGCGCCGTGGTGATGTGGGTGCTGTACGCGACGAACGCGATCCTCTGATCAGGCGCGCTGCTCCTTCGGCCACCAATGGGCCGCGGCGCGCAGGCGGTCCTCCCCGAACTCGGCCCGCAACCGCAGGAAGAGCTGCAGCGAGGCGCGCGCATCGTTCAAGGCGCGATGCCTTCCTTCGAACGGGATGCCGAAGTAGCGGCACAGGCTGCCCAGGTTGTAGTGGGAGAGGTGCGGCACCAACTGGCGGCTGAGCCGCTCGGTGCACAACGTGTTGCGCTGGAACACCAGCCCCGTTCGCGCGAACTCGTGCTCCAGGGCCGTCATGTCGTACCGGATGTTGTGCGCCACCATCAGCCGGTCGCGCGTCAGGTCCATCAGCGACCGCGCCACCTGCGGGAACAGGGGGGCCTCCTTCAACATGCCCTCGCGGATGCCGGTGAGGCGGCTGATGAAGGGGGGGATGGCCGTGCGCGGGCGTACCAGGCTGCTCCAGGCCTCCAGCTCGCGCTCGCCATCGTGCACGAGCACGGCGAGCTCGATGATGTGGCCCTGCATGGGGTCGCCATGCGTCGTCTCCACATCCACCACCGCAAAGGCCTGGTCCTGCATCCGGGGCCTTCCTACGTGAGGGGTGGGGGCCGGGTTGCCACCGGCGGTTAACTTGCCCGGCCATGTTCCGTCCCATCGCCGTGCTCATCTTCCGCCTGCTTGGCTGGAAGGTGATCGACCATCGCCCCAAGGGGCTCGTGCAGTGCATCTATGTGGTGGCCCCGCACACCAGCAACTGGGACTTCCCGCTGGGCGTGCTGGCCCGCAGCATCGGCCGCCTCGACAATGCCCGCTACCTCGGCAAGAAGGAGCTCTTCCGCCCGCCGCTCGGCTGGATCATGAAGGCTCTCGGCGGTTATCCCGTGGACCGCGGGAAGAGCGCCCACGTGGTGGACCAGGTGGTCGGCTATTTCCGTACGATACCCGATTTCGCCATCGGCATCGCGCCCGAGGGCACCCGCAAGCATGTCACCAAGTGGAAGAGCGGCTTCTGGCACATCGCCAAGAAGGCCAACGTGCCCCTGATCCTCACCAGCTTCGATTACGCCCGCAAGGAGGTGACCTTCCGCGAGCCCTATTGGGTGGGCGATGACGTGGACAAGGACATGGCCTGGATCATGGACTATTTCCGGCCTTTCCGCGGGAAACGTGCCGATCACGGGGTGAAGTAGGGCGTTCGGCCCGGTCCTTGCCGCAGCCCGCACAACCCTCATCCCATGCGCATCCTGGTCCTGACCACCTTCCTGCTCGCCGCCACCCTGCTGTGGGCGCAACAGCCGTTCCCCACGCTCACCGGCGAGCGCAGCGACGGCAGCAGCGTGCAACTGCCCGCCGCCTCCAAGGGGCGCTTCCTGATCGTGGGCATGGCCTATGGGCAGAAGGCGGGACCGCTGCTGGAGGAATGGTACGGACCGGCCTACCTGCGTTTCGTGCAGAAGCATGGCCTCTTCGCGTCGGAGATCGATGCCGATGTGTACTTCGTTCCGCTCTTCGTGGGGCTGAACAGGACGGCCTACAATGGGAGCATGAAGCGATTGCGGGAGGAGGCCGATCCGGACGTGGCGAAGCGCGTGGTGTTCGTGAAGGAGGATGCCGACGCCGTGCGTGATGCGCTGGGGCTGAAGGACAAGGAGACCCCGTACATCTTCGTCGTCGACCCCCAGGGCCGGATCATCCACCGGGAGGAGGGGAAGTTCACGGAGGAGAAGCTGGATGCCATCGAGGTGGCGGTGACCGATTGAGCGGCGCTATTTTCGCCCCCCCATTCACATTTGCGACCATGATCACCCAGAAGCGATCCCTCATCGTGGCCGGCGGCCTGCTGGCCCTGCTGGCCTGTTCCTCCGGCGTGCCGGACAACAAGGCGGTGAACGCCTCCGGCGACCCGCTGGCGCCCCCTCCTGCGAACACTTCCCAACCCGAACCTGCCGTGCAGAACACCACCGACGGGCTCTTCGCCCACATCTTCACCAAGAAAGGCACCATCGTGATCAAGCTTGAGCACGAGAAGGTGCCGATGACCGTGGCCAACTTCGTGGCGCTCGCCGAGGGCCGCATGAAGAACACGGCCAAGGCCGAAGGCACGCCTTACTACGACGGCATCAAGTTCCACCGCGTGATCGCCGACTTCATGATCCAGGGCGGCGACCCCACCGGCACCGGCATGGGCGGCCCCGGTTACATGTTCCCCGACGAGTTCGATGCCTCCCTCAAGCACAGCCGCCCCGGCACGCTGAGCATGGCGAACGCCGGCCCCGGCACCAATGGCAGCCAGTTCTTCATCACCCACAAGGACACCCCCTGGCTGGATGGCCGCCACAGCGTGTTCGGCTACGTCACCAGCGGGCAGGAAGTGGTGAACATGATCGCCCAGAACGACGTGATGGACAGCGTGCGCATCGAGCGCGTGGGCGATGCCGTGAAGGCCTACGACGCCGTGGCCGTGCTCGCCAAGTACAAGGACAAGTTCCGCAGCAAGTAAGCGCCGGGCTCAGCGCCTGCGCCCACCACCACCGCCGCCGCGGCGTCCGCTACCACCGGACCCGCGGCGGCCGCCTTTTCCACCCCCGGCCCGTTCATCGGGACGGTAGGCGGGGCCCTGGCCGATGGCCTCGGGCAGCGGCATCTTCTTCACCTCGTAGCCGATGAGCTTCTCGATCCGGCCCATCTCGCGCATCTGCTTCTCGTTCACGAAGGTGACGGCCTGGCCCTTGCGCGCGGCACGGGCCGTGCGGCCCACGCGGTGCACGTAGTCCTCGGGGTCGGCCGGCACGTCGTAGTTGACCACCAGGTCGATGTCGTCGATGTCGATGCCGCGGCTCACCACGTTGGTGGCCACGAGGATGCGCAGCTTTCGGTTGCGGAAGGCCAGCATCACCTCCTCGCGCTCGCTCTGCTCCAGGTCGCTGTGCATGCCCTGCGCGTTGAAGCCCCGCTTCTGCAGGTGGCGCGCCAGGTTGCGCACCTCCACCTTCTTGCCGGCGAACACGATGATGCTCGTGGCCTCGCTGGTGCGCAGGATGTGCTCCAGGATGGGCGCCTTCTGCGTTTCGTAGATCACGTAGGCCTGCTGGTCCACGCCCTCGGCGGGCTTGCTCAGCGCGATGGTGATCTCCACGGGCTCCTTCAGCACCTGCTTGGCGAGCTCGCGGATGGCCGGCGGCATGGTGGCGCTGAACATCAATGTCTGCCGTTCGGCAGGCAGGAACTTGATGATGCGCTTGATGTCGTCGATGAAGCCCATGTCCAGCATCCGGTCGGCCTCGTCGAGCACCAGGAACTCCAGTCCCTGCGTGGGCACATAGCCCAGGTTCAGGTGGCTGAGCAGCTTGCCCGGCGTGGCGATGATGATCTCGGTGCCGCCCACCAGCGCGGCCTTCTGCTGGTCGAAGCTGGCGCCGTCCGTGCCGCCATAGATGGGGATGGACGTGAGCGGGGTGAAGTACGCGATGGCCTGCAGCTGCTGGTCGATCTGCAGGGCGAGCTCGCGGGTGGGCACGATCACCAGGGCCCGGATGCTGCCCTCGGCCTTCGGCTTGTAGGTGTAGATGGTGTCGATCAGCGGCAGCAGGAACGCGGCGGTCTTGCCGGTGCCGGTCTGGGCGCAGGCGATGACGTCGCGCCCCTCGATGGCGGCGGGGATGGCCTGGGCCTGGATGGGGGTGGGCTTGCGGATGCCCATGGCATCGAGCCCTTCGAGCAGCTCGTCGCCGATGCCCAACGAATGGAAGTCGTTCACGTGTGCGGTTCGCCCGTATGGGGCGGCGCGAATGTACGGGGTGGCCCGCGAGGGGCTCAGCTCGCGGCCTTCAACCGCCGGAACTCCGGGTCGAAGTTGAGCTGGAAGGTGGTGCCTTCGCCCTTCAGGAGCCGGATCGAGCCTTCAAGCTGTTCGGCCAGCGACCGGATCAGCTCCATGCCGAAGGTGTCGCCCTCGAACAGCTGGTGCTGGTCGATGCCCGGGCCATCGTCGCCGTACGTGAGCTCGCACGCCCCATCGGCCTGGCGGCGCAGGGCGATGTGGATCGTGCCGCCGGGCACCCCGTGGAAGGCGTGCTTCGCCGTGTTCGTGAGCAGTTCGTTCAGCAGCAGGCTCAGGGGGATCAGCGCCTCCACGCTCACCTTGTCGTAGGTCACCTGCAGGTCGAGCCGCACGCGGTCCTTCAACCCGTGGTTCGCCAGGATGCCTTCGGCCAGGGCCAGCACGTGCGCCTTCACGTTCACGCGGCTCAGGTCGCCCACCCGGTAGATGTGCTCGTGCACCAGCGCCATGCTCCGCACCCGCCCCTGGGCCTCGCTGAAGGCCTCGTCGAGGCGCGCATCGCCCAGGTGGAGGGCCTGCATCTTCAGCAGGGCGTTCACCACCTGCAGGTTGTTCTTCACCCGGTGGTGGATCTCCTTCAGCAGCACATCCTTGGTCTCCTCGTTCATGAGCGATTCCGCCAGGCGCAGGCGCTGCTGCTCCAGCTCGAGCCGTTGCTGGTGCACCTGGTCGCCCAGCACCTTGATGCGTTCGTTGCGCTGGCGGATCATGCGCTTGGCCCTGCGGCTGAAGCGGTGCTGGCGAAGACCCGCCCAGGTGGCCAGCGCGAGCACGGCGAAGGCCACCGCCCACCAGTAGCGCAGCATGTTGCCCTTGGCCACCCTGGCCTGCAGGGCGAGGTTCTCGGTCGAGAGCCGTGCCACCTCGTCATCTTTGGAGGCCACGTCGTGCATGGCGTTCAACGCCGCGATGCGCCCGGCGACCTCGGCCTGCAGCAGGGAGTCGTTCAGGTGCACGAGGCGCTGGGCCGTGCCCAGGGCGGCATCGAGCTCGCCGCGCGCCTGCTGCAGCCGCATCCGCACTTCGAGCAGCGAAGGGTATTCGCGCACTGCCTTGAGCTGGTAGGCTCGCCCCTCGGCGAGCACCAGGAAGCGCTCCGCATCGTTCCACATGTTCAGGCCGGCGTAAGTGCGCGAGATGTCGCGCTCGATCCAGCAACGCTCCACCTCGGCCCCGTGCGCACCGATGTGGCGGTACGCGTTAAGCAGCACGGGCAGCGCGTCGTTCCAGCGGTGCTGCTCCATCAGGATCCCGCCCATGAGGTTGCGGCTGAAAGCCAGCCCGGCCGTATCGTTCAATGCCTTGTAGATGCGCTCGGCCTCACTGATGCGCAGCAGCGCTTCGGCGTGCTTATCCAGGGGGAGGCATGCGTTGCTGAGGTCGCAAAGCCCGCGCGCCACGGCGCTGCTGTCGTGGGTGGCCCGCATGTGGTCCAGCGCGCGCTGGGCGTGCTGGTAGGCCTTGTCCGATTGCCGGAGCTCCATCAGCGCCACGCTGATCCAGCCGTGGTCGTCGCCCATCCAGCGCTCGCTATGCAGCTCCTGCGCCACGTGCAGCGCCTCCACCGAGGTCTGCAGCAGCAGCTCGTGCTCTCCGCGCAGGTAATGCACGTATCGCTTGGCGTTCAATGCGTCATGAAGGGTGTGCCTGTCGCCCTTGCGCCGGGCCACTTCCGCAGCCGCCTCCGCATAGCGCAGGCACCGTGCAGGGTCGACGTCGCTGTACGCCAGCGCTGAATCCGCGAGGGCGCGGGCCTTGGGGTCGGACCCCTCCGACCCGCCCCATTCCGAGAGCGGATGCCCGTGGCTTCCCCGCACGCCGACCGCGGCACAGAGGCAGAAGGCGAGCACGGAGAGGATCCGGGGGGGGAGGGAGCAGGGCTTACGCATGGGATGGGGCCAGTGCCCCGCCCCTTATACCGGGGCATCGCCCCCAGGGTTGCACGACCGGGCTGGGGCTGGTGGCGAAGGCCATCGTTGCGTTACTTGCAGTGCCATGCGTGTAGCCGTTGAGGTGTGCGTCACCGACGTGCGGGAGGCCATCGCCGCCGCCAAGGCCGGGGTGGACAGTGTGGAGCTGTGCACCTGGCTCGATTGCGGCGGCGTTACACCGAGCTACGGCATCGTGAACACCGTGCGCGAGGAGGTGGACGTGCCCCTGCGGGTGCTCGTGCGTGCCACCAGCGGCGGCTTCGTGTATTCGATGGCCGAACGACAGGCCATGCTGCGCGACGCCATGCTCATCGGCATGGGCGGGGTGGGACTGGTGGCCGGGGCGCTGGACAGCGCGGGCCTGCCCGACATGGCCTTCATCCGGGCGGTGAAACTGGCCGCACCCGATGCCGAGGTCACCTTCCACCGTGCGATCGACCGCAGCGCCGACATCGCCCAGGCCTTCACCCGTTGCCTGGTCGAAGGGCTGCCCCGTGTGCTCACCAGCGGCGGCCGCACCCTGGCCCTCGAGGGAGCGCCCACCATCAAGGCCATGGTCGATGGCGCCGGTGCGGAATTGCGCGTCGCCGCCGCAGGGGGCATCAACCCCGGCAACGTGGTGGAGCTCGTGGAGCGCACCGGTGTCCGTGAGGTCCACTTCGCCGCACAACTGAAGCGGCCGGCCCAGCCGCATGAGGTGAGCATGAGCTCCTCCAACCGTGGGCTCAGCTTCGAGACCGATGCCGATGTGGCCAAGATAGAAGGCGTGCTCAACGCCCTTACCAAAGCCGGACTACGATGAGACGAACCGCCCTGATCCTCGGCATCGCCCTGGCCCTTGCCTCCGCGGCCCAGGAAGCCCTGCTCCCCCTGCACGAGGGATGGACCTTCCGGAAGGCGGGCGGCGGTGAATGGCGGCCCGCGGGCGTGCCCGGCACCGTGCACGACGACCTGTTGCGCAACCGCATGATCCCGGATCCCATGCGCAACGCCAACGCCGACAGCGTGGTGTGGGTGGAGAACGAGGACTGGGAGTACCAGTGCAGTTTCCGCGTGGACGCGGCGGTGCTCGGGCGGGAGCACGTTGACCTGGTGTTCCACGGCCTCGACACCTATGCCGAGGTGACCCTGAACGACACCTTACTCGGGCGCACCGACAATATGTTCCGCACCTGGGAATGGCCCGTGAAGCGCCTGTTGCGCGCCGGGCAGAACGAACTGCGCGTGGTGTTCCGCAGCCCCGTGCGGGAAGGAGGCAAGGTGCGCAATGCCTATGGCTTTCAACTGCCGCACGACAGCGATCCCAGTGGCGTGGCCCCGTATGTGCGCAAGGCCGCCTACCAGTTCGGATGGGATTTCGCGCCGCGGTTGGTGACCTGCGGTATCTGGCGCCCCGTGGAGCTTCGTGTGTGGGACAAGGGGCGGTTGATGAACCTCAAGGTCGACCCGCTGCCAGAAACGCCCACCGCCATGTCCAGCACGGTGAACATGCGTGTGCGCACATTCACCGACGTGCCCGATGGCACCCTCATCCGCAAGTCGTACCGCATCGGCGAGATCAATGGCGGCAACGAAGGGCCGCACCAGAAGTACCAGCGGCTCACGGGCGAGGAGGTCGACGCCACCCTGTTCAACGTGCCCATGTGGGAGCCCGGCCGGAAGGAGCGTGCCTACGTGCAACCGCTGATCGTCGACCTGGCCGTGGAGCAACGGCCGGCCTCCACCATGCGGGTGAACGTGGGCGTGCGGACCGTGGAGCTCGATCAGCGGCCCGATGAGGCGGGCAAGCCCTTCCGCTTCATCGTCAATGGTAGCCCGCGCTTCATGAAGGGCTGCAACCTCGTTCCTCCCACGAGCCTGCCGCACGCCGGCAACGACAGCCTGTGGCTCGCCCGTGTCCGCGACATGCGGCGTGCGGGCATGAACATGGTGCGCGTATGGGCCGGCGGGGTGTACCCGCCCGACATCTTCTTCGACGCCTGCGATACGGCCGGCATCCTGGTGTGGCAGGACCTGATGTTCGCCTACCAGCCGCCCGGTGATGAGGCTGGCCTGGAACGGACCATGCCCGAGGTGAACGAGCAGGTGGCCCGCCTCTGGAACCACCCTTCACTGGCCCTGATGTGCGGCAACAACGAGCTCGATGTGGCCTGGAAGAACTGGGGCTGGGAGAAGACCTACAAGCTGGGCAGCGACCTCCAGCGCCGGGCCGCGAAGGAGTACGAGAACCTCTTCGAGCGCCGGTTCCGCGATGCGGTGGAGTGGGGGACCCTCTACACGCCCACCTCCCCCCTGAGCAACTGGGGCAAGGCCAGCGGCCTCAAGGAAGGCAACCTGCACTACTGGGGTGTCTGGCACGCCGATTCCGCGTTCTCGGCCTATGGGCGCAACGTGGGCCGCTTCATGTCCGAATACGGTTTCCAGAGCTACCCGGACAGCTCGACCCTTGCCACGCAGATCGATCCCCAGTACCTGGTGCTGGGCTCGCCCATGCTTGAGCGACGGCAGCGGAGCTACCGGACCGACAAGCCCATCTGGACCGCCATCGACCGGGAGTTCGGGGTGCGCCCGTCCTACCTCGGTGAGTTCATCCTGTTCAGCCAGCTTGCCCAGGCCGAAGCCTACCGGCAGGCCATCTGGGCGCACGTGACCGGTCAGCCCCACTGCATGGGCACCCTGTTCTGGCAGCTCAACGATGTATGGGCCGGCCCAAGCTGGAGCACCGTGGACCACCTGGGCACTTGGAAGGCCGCCATGTACGAGGTGAAGCGCGCCTATGCACCCCTTGTCCTCAACCTCGAGCGGTCGAGGAACGAGGTGGTGGTGCAATTGTGGAACGAGCGCACCGACCTGAAGCATGCCCGTGTGGTGACCCAGGTGTATCGCACGGACGGGACCGTGGCCCTGAACGATACCACGCGCATGCCCATGGCCTTCGGGAGCACGGTGCTCACCAAGCTGGACCTTTCAGCCTGGCTCAAGGGAGGGGGCGAGGACAGCACCTTGGTGCGCGTGGCCGTGATCGATGGCGCAGGCGGGGTGGCCGCGGAGCGGGTGCTGACCATGCGGCGCTTGGGCGACATGGCCTGGGCGAAAGCGTCGATCCGGGTGGAAAGCCTTCCCGGTGCCCAGGGCGAGCGGCAGTACCGGCTCACGACGGACCGCCCCGTACCGGTGGTGGTGCTGCGAGGCACCGGCCTGTCCTTCAGCGACAACTACCTGACCCTGCTTCCAGGTGCCCCGAGGACCATCACGGTCACAGGGGCGGGCGCGGAGCCCGACGTGCAGCAATGGCCCCATTGAGCGGGCCTTGGATCTCCACGGTAGGCTGTGGGAATGACGTGCCGGGACCGGTTGGGACATCGGCACGGATCCCTACCTTCGGGGCCTATCGGTGAATCCACCCGAACAACCGCATGAACGCATTTCGACCCCTTTCCCGCTTGTTCCTGGCCGCTTCAGCCTTGCTCGTGCTCGCAGATGCACAGGGGCAGGGAGGCTGCGTGAACACCATCATGTACCCCGGCGCCGCTACGGCCCCGGACCCCGGTGGGGCGGTCACCACCATCTCCACCTGTTCGTACGAGCAGGAGTACTCCGAGGTCAGCAACATCGTGGCCGGAGCCAGCTACCAGTTCCTCCTTAGCACCGGTGGCTACATCACGGTGCACCAGGACACGTACGATGGCCCCATCGTGGGCCAGGGCTACAGCCCGGTCGTGGCCACCGCCGCCACCTCGGGCAACCTCTTCGCCCACTGGAACACCGATGACCTGTGCGGAACGGCCATCAACTGTGCGACCACCACGGTGCAGCTGCTGTTGAACTGCATCCCGGCCTCGGTGACCTACCAGATCACGGAGGATTGCGCCTCGAGCACCTTCTCCATCACGGTGAACGTGCTGAACACGGGCGATGGTGCCACCGTGACCCTGAGCTACAACCAGAACGGTGGTGCGTTCATCAGCCAGCCTGGCCTGAGCGCCGGCACCTACGTGCTCGGACCCTTCCCGAACGTTGACATCGTGGACCTGGTGGTGGCCCATGAGTTCGACCCGGCGTGCAATGTCACCTACAACGATCTCGCCGCACAGGGTAACTGCCCCATCCTGATCGACTGTGCCCTTCCCGAGCTCAACGTATCCTACTGCTACCCGAACAACATGAACGAGACCTGGCATTACCAGTCCTCCGGTGGCCAGCCGCTCGCGATCCTGTTCTCCTCGGGCACCATCGAGAGCGTGACCTGGGACGAGCTCTACTTCTACGACGGTCCGGATGACACGTACCCGCTGATCTGGTCGCACACCCAGTTCTCCACCTTCGACCTTTCCGGCCTGCTCATCGTGAGCACGGGGCCGGACATCTTCATGAAGGCCAGCTCGGACGCATCAGTGAGCTGCCAGAGCGGATCCATGCAGACCTGGGTGTACACGGTAGGTTGCCTGGACTGCGATCCCACCACCACCGAATTCGAAGTGATCCCGGATTGCGTGCACCGCACCTTCCAGGTGGCCGTGAACGTGGACAGCCTGGGCAGCGCCACCGCCGTGAACATCTACGATACCTACAGCGGCGACACCCTGTTCAACATCCCGGCCGGCACCACGCTCCTCGGACCATTCGAGATGGGTAACGACTCCACGAAGGTGACCGTGTTCAACAACGACAATACCCTCTGCCGGGTGGTGAGCCCCTACCTGGGGTACGACACCGACACCTGCATCGTGGACACCTGCGGTTCGGCCAACTACAGCTGGTGCTACCAGAACAGCGATACCGCCTGGTTCGCCTATGCCAGCACGCAGAACGTGCCCATCACCATCCGCTTCCTCTCCGGCGACCTCGGTCCCAACGACAAGGTCCTGTTCTACAACGGTAATTCCGTGCTGAGCGCCGTGATCTTCTTCGGGAACAACGGTGGCGACATGTCCAACTTCGCCCTGAACTCCGCCAACGTGGACAACACGCTCACCTTCGTGGTGATGAGCGATGGGGCGGGTTCTTGCCAGGACGGCCAGTACGACAACCCCCTCACGTGGGATGTGCAATGCGGTGCCGTGGGCGTGGAGGAGCTCAAGGTGGAGGGATTCCGGGTGTACCCGAACCCCACCGATGGCGTGGTGTACCTGCAGATGGCCGATGGCTCGGCGCTCCCCCTCTCGGTGGTGGTGCTCGATGTGGCCGGTCGTCAGGTGCTGTCCGTGCCTGCGAACAACCTCGTGGCCGGTTACAACACGATCGACCTCGGTGGCCTGGCGAACGGCCAGTACATGATCCAGGTGACCACCGAAGGCCAGCTGCTCACCCAGCGCATCATGGTGGCACGCTGATCACTTCGCATGATCGATGGAAGGCCCGGAGCGATCCGGGCCTTCTTCTTTCCCGGAATTCCGCAGCGGTCCCGAAGCGGTGCCTTGAGCATGTGTGGACCGTTTCGCGGGGCCATGCACCACGGCCTGTTCCACCAAGGTGAAGCGTACCCAACGAGGAACCCGTTCCCGGGTAAGGCACGAGGATGACACTCGTGGTTCGACCAGCTCGACAGGATCAAGGCGAAATGCCCGTTCGGTGGGACCCACGAGCTGTTCGCAGCCATCCGGTCCGCCCGGCTGAACGTGTCACTCCATGTCGATCAGCACTTCGTCCAGGAAGATCCACGTGGTGCCGCCCTTGCCCTTGTGCCAGTCGGGACAGGGACCACCGTTCTTCGCCATCACCTTGATGTAGCGGGCCTTCTTGCCGATCGCGCCGCTCCACAGGTCCATGGTGAGGGCTCCCTGGGCTTTCCTGTCAACACCGGGCTTCAGTACGGTGCTGCTCCATTGCCGTCCGTTGGTGCTCCATGCCACGTCCACCAGCTCGGGGTACCAGATCCAGGAGTTCTCGTCCTGCAGCATGCCCAGGCCCACACGCTTCAGCTTCTTGACCGCGCCGAGGTCGATGGTGATGAGCACATCCTGGCCGTGGTAGCCCTGCCATTCGCCAGTGCGGAAATCCGGTGAACCCCGCAGCCCGTCGATCAAGGCACGGTCGCCGCCCGCGGCGTACTGGTTGGAGTACTTGCTGTCCAACGCGATCGAGAGGCCGCCCTCGGTGCGCGTGTAACGCGCGGTGACGGGTGCGAGCACGCTGCTCCAGTGCGCGGTCACCGTGGCGGAGCGGTGCAGCGTGAAAGGTGTGCAACCAGCGGCGCGGAAGGTCTGGCCGCCTTCCACCACCACGATGCTGTCGGCCTTGCCGCGCACGACCACCACCAGGCTGTCCATGAACGCGGCCGAGGCGGCTTCGATCACCGGGGCGCCGGGGCGATCGCAGGAGGTGGTGCGGCGTTCCCCGACATACGCACCATCCAGCACCAAGGGCATCCGCTCGAAGGTCGGGTAGGGGCTGCGGTCCGCACGGAAGTGCATGACACCGCCCGCCAGCAGGTCGCCGTGGTGGACGCGCGCCGGCACCTTGCGGAGCATATGGGCCGTGTCCGCAGGCAGGGTCGCCCCCCAGGCCTCAGGCGCGGTGATGGCCGTGCTCCAGGTCCTGCCGTTGGGCAGGCGCACTTCGGCCCGGTCGAAGAGGGGATGACCCAGCTCGTAGCTGTCGTCGATCCCGGGGGAGATGGGGTAGAGCCCCAGGGCGCTCAGCACGTACCACGCGCTCATCTGCCCGCAATCCTCGTTGCCGCTGAGGCCGTCGGGCGCGTCGTGGTACTGCTCGTCCATGATCCGCTTCACCAGGGCACGCGTGCGTTCGGGCCGGCCCACGCGGTTGTACAGGTAGGCCATGTGGTGGCTGGGCTCGTTGCCATGCGCGTACTGGCCGATGAGCCCCGTGATGTCGGCCTGCTCACGGCCGCTCGTGGCGCTGTTCGCCGCGAAGAGCTTGTCCAGGTGGCCGGCCAGCGCTGCATCCCCGCCGTGCAGGGCGATCAGGTCCTCGATGTCCTGCGGCACGAAGAGGCTGTACTGCCAGGCGTTGGCCTCGGTGAAGTTGAAGTTCACCTCGAACGGATCGAAGCCGCCGACGAAGCCGCCGTTGCGACGCGCGCGGAAAAAGCCGGTGGACGGGTCGTACAGGTTACGGTAGCTCGTGGCCCGCATCGCCAGCGGGGGATGGGCATCACCGCCCATGCCCTCCAGACGGGCCTGGTAACGTGCGATGCAGGCATCGTTGTAGGCATACTCCAAGGTCTTGCTCACGCTCTCGCTCTGGTCCTCGCTGCTGATGAATCCCTTGGTGCGGTAGGCGTTCAGGCCCGGCTCGTCGCGGTCGGCGCTGGCGCGCATGGCCTTCAGGGCGAGCTGCTCGTCGAAGCCCCTGATGCCCTTGCGATGCGCATCGGCGATCACGCTCACGCTGTGGTAGCCGATCATGCAGTCGGTCTCGTTGCCCCACAGCTCCCACACCGGCAACCGGCCGCCCTGCTGGTAGTGCAGCAGGAAGGTGCGGATCCAGTCGCGCGTCATGTCGGGCTCCAGGATGGTCATCAACGGGTGCAGCCCACGGAAGGTGTCCCACAGGCTGAACACGGTGTACACGTTGTGGTCGGCCTGGTGCACCTGTCCGTCCATGCCGCGGTAGCGGCCATCCACATCATTGAACACGTAAGGCGCCACATAACAGTGGTAGAGCGCGGTATAGAAAACGCGTTGCTGGGCGGGTGTGCCGCCTTCCACCTGCACCTTGCCCAGCTTGGCGTTCCACGCGGTCTCGGCTTGCGCACGCACCGCGTCGAAGTCCCAACCGGGCACCTCGGCCTCGAGGTTCGCACGCGCACCTTCCACGCTCACGGCCGAAACACCCACCTTGACGATGATCGGTCCCGCATCCTCCCGTTTGACGCCGATCGCGGCCTTGGTGCTGTCGGCGTTGTAGGTGATGCCGATCCCGACCGGTCCGCTGGGGCGTCCGATCCGGATGCAGAAGAACATCCGCTGGTCGCGGGCCCACGAAGCGCTTCGCCGTTCGCCGATGATCTCCAGTCCCTCCTGATGGATGCGCGACGCCAGCAGCCTGTCCCGGTGCGCGAGATCGAGCACCAGGTACTGGTCCTTGTCCTGGGGCATCGTGTAGCGGTGCACACCGGTGCGCGCGGTGGTGGTCATCTCGGCCACGGTCCGCTCGTCGTCCAGCAGCACCCGGTAGTAGCCCGCGTTGGCGGACTCGTTCGCATGGCTGAAGCGGGAGCGATACTCCTTCGGGTCGAAGGAGTATGCGCCGCTCATGGGCATGATGAGCACATCGCACAGGTCGGCCACCCCGGTGCCGCTCAGGTGCGTGTGGCTGAACCCGTAGATGAGGCTGTCGCTATGGTGGTAGCCACCACAACCGTCCCAGTCCATCATGCCGTCGGGACGAGTGTCAGGGCTTAGCTGGACCAGTCCGTTCGGTACGCAGGCCCCCGGGAAGGTGTGTCCATGGCCGCCGGTGCCGATGAAGGGGTTCACCAGGGTGCGTGCCAGGTCGCGCTGGGCCATGGTGGCGGACGAAAGCCCGAGCAGGAGGGCGGGGAGGAGCGTGCGTGGCCAGGCGTGGCGCATGGTGTCGGGTGTTGTAACGCGAAGGGGTCAGTCGGCGAGGGCGGTGAGCGCGGCGGCGCCCAGGATACCGGCGTCATCCTCGGGAAGGGCGCTCAGCATCAGCTCCACCTTGCCGTGGTAGATGTAGAACAGGTCCTTCTCGAAGAACTGCATCAATGGCGACATGAGCAGGTCCCCATTGCGGGCGATACCACCGAACAGCACGATCCGCTTGGGAACGGTGAAGGCCACCGCGTTGGCGAGGCCGATCGAAAGCCAGCGGGCCGTGTCCCGAAAGGTCTGGATGGCCGCATCCTCGCCTAAGCGCGCCTGTTCAGCGATGGGCAGCACGCCTTCCTGCTTCAGCGGTTCGGAACTGTCGGCCAGGTCGAGGTAGGTCTGGCGCATCCCACGGATGCTAACGTAGGTCTCCAGGCAGCCTTTGCGCCCACAGGTGCAGAGGCGTCCGTCCATCACCAGGGTGGTGTGCCCCAGTTCACCGGCATTCCCGTAAGGGCCAAGCAACAACTTGCCGCCGGTGATGATGCCGCTGCCCAGGCCGGTGCCGAGGGTCACCACCAGCAGGTCGTTGCAGCCGCGTCCGGCACCGTAACGCCACTCGCCCAGGGCCGCGGCGTTGGCATCGTTGCCCAGGGTGCAGGGCACGCCCAAGCGCTCGGTGAGCATCGAAGCCAGCGGCACATCGCTCTTCCAGGGCAGGTTGGGCGCCCTGTCGATGGTGCCGGTATGCTGGTTGCCGTTCGGGGCGCCGATGCCGGCGGCGCGCACCAGTCCGTGCTTCTCCTGTAGTCCGCGCACGGCCATCGTGATCGCATCGGCGAAGGCGCTGCCCGGCGCGGTTCCATCCGCATCATGGCCGGCGGTGGCGATGCGCACGGTGTCGATCACCCGGTCGTCGCGCACCAGGCCGATCTTGGTGGAGGTGCCCCCGATGTCGATGCCGGCGATCATGCGGTGCGGTTGCGGTCCATGCCGAACCAGGCGAGGTAGAGGTAGCAGGCCACCGGAACCAGGAACGAGAGCTGCAGGCCGGCGTCCTTGTTGGACTCCGTGGCGAGCAGGTCGGCGACCAGGCCTTGAAGGAAGGGGAGCAGGGCGCCGCCCACGATCATCATCACCAGCAGCGACGAGCCCTGGCTGGCCTCCTTGCCCAGTCCGGCGATACCCAGCGTGAAGATGTTGCTCCACATCACGGAGTTGAACAGGCCCACCGCCACCAACGCCCACATGGCCCATGCGCCGGTGAGCAGCACGGCGGCGATCACCATGGCCGCGGCGATCACCGCGAAGATCGCCAGGGCGCGGGCGTTGCCACGACCGGCGAACATGAAGGCGCCCATGTTGGCGAAGATGAGCACGGCCATGGGCCAGAGGTGCTCGATGCCCAGGCCATCGCCGAGCAGGTTGATCACCAACAGCAGCACGAAAAGCAGCAGGGCGAGGCCCGGCATCATCAGCATCAACCGCCGGCCCGGCAGCGTTTCGTTCAGCGCGAGGGCGCCCATGAAGCGGCCCACCATGGCGCCGCCCCAGTACAGGCTCAGGTAGTTCTTGGCCGCTCCCTCAGGCATGCCCATCACCTCGGGCAGCTTCAGGAAGCTGATGATGAGGCTGCCGATGGTGACCTCCGCGCCCACGTAGCAGAAGATCGCGATCATGGCCAGCCGCAGCGAGCGGTGCCGCAGCGCGTTCCCCTTGGTGTGCACCTCGCGGGGAGGCTCGGGCAGCGGGGTGTAGTGCACCCACACGGCGAGAAGCACGAAAAGCGCGGCGTAGAACGCGTAGGGGTAACGGATGGCCGCATCGCCCTGCAACCGCTCGAAGATGAGCCAACCGCCCACCAACGGGGCCAGTGTTGTGCCGAGCGAATTGAAGGCCTGCGCCAGGTTCAACCGGCTGCTGGCCCCTTCGGTGCTGCCGATGATGGCCACGAACGGATTGGCCGCGATCTGCAACAGGGTGAAGCCGAGGCCGAGGATGAAGAGGGCGAACAGGAAGCCGGTGTAGGAATGGCTGTACGAGGCGGGGATGAACAGCAGGCAGCCGACCGCCGAAAGCAGCAGGCCGCCCACGGCGCCACGCTTGTAGCCGAACCGCTGGATGGGATCGCCGCTGCTCACCGAACTGAAGTAGTACAGCAGCGACCCGAAGAAGTACGCGCCGAAGAAGCAGAACTGCACCAGGAGGCTCTGGGTGTAGTTGAGCGCGAACACCTGCTTCCAATGCGGCACCAGCACGTCGTTCATCACCGTGAGGAAGCCCCACATGAAGAACAGGGTGGTGAGCACGGTCATCGGCCAGGCGATGGAACGGGCGTGGGTGGTGTTCATGTGCGCAAAATAGGCGCGGGCACCGCACTGTGGTGGTATCGATTAGCTTGGCGGCCCCTGAACATGAACGATCGCAGACGTTTCCTGAAGCTGGGTGCGCTGGGCACCGCCGCCTTCGCCGTGGGTTGTGCCGGTACGGAGGCCGCGCGGGAGGAGGCCACGGACCAGGCGCCGGCCGCAGGACCGGGAGGTCCCGTGGTACTGAGCACCTGGGACCATGGCATGGCCGCGAACGCCAAGGCCTGGGAGGTGCTCCAGGCGGGCGGCTCCGTGCTCGATGCCGTGGAACAGGGCGTGGCCGTGGTGGAGAGCGACCTCACCAACCGCAGCGTGGGCCTGGGTGGCATGCCCGACCGCGACGGCTTCGTCACCCTCGATGCGTGCATCCAGGACCACGACGGACGGGCGGGCGCTGTGGCCTTCCTCCAGGACATCGAGCACCCGATCAGCGTGGCGCGCGCGATCATGGAGCGTACACCGCACGTGATGCTCGTGGGCGATGGTGCGCAGCAGTGGGCGCTGGCCAACGGCTTCACCAAGCGCGAGGTGGACCTGCCCGAGGTGCGGGCCGCCTACGCCGAATGGCTGAAGAAGGCGGAGTACCGCCCGGTCGCGAACATCGAGAACCACGACACCATCGGCCTCGTCGCCGTTGACACCGGCGGCAGGCTCGCGGGCAGCTGCACCACCAGCGGCATGGCCTACAAGGTCCATGGACGCGTGGGCGACAGCCCCATCATCGGTGCGGGCCTGTTCGTGGACGGTGATGTGGGCGCGGCCTGCGCCACCGGCACAGGCGAACTGGTGATCCGCGTGGCCGGGAGCCATACGGTGGTGGAGCTCATGCGCCAGGGCGTGGAGCCCGAGGAGGCCTGCAGGCAGGCCGTGAAGCGCATCCTGGCCAAGCATCCCGGTCTCAAGGACCACCAGGTGGGTTTCCTGGCCTTGCGGAAGGATGGCCTCCATGGCGCATGCGCCGTGGTCGACGGGTTCAGCTACGCGCTGCACACCCGCGAGGGCAACAAGCTCCACAAGGCCGCCTTCCTCAGCTAGCCTTGGCTTTCCAAGATCCCGGGCCCAACGGGTACTTGAGGTGGGCGAAGGCACATGCTATCTTTGACGAGATGAAGCGCCTTCTTCCGCTGGCCGCCACGGTGTTGACCCTCCAGGTCGCCACGCCGTTGCAGGCATCCTCCCCGGGCTGTGGGAAGGACCCGAAGGTGCTGGTGCAGTGCCCTCGGAACTCTGGCCTGTTGACGCTCAATGTCACCAGCTGCCGCAAGATCGGCAACGTGGTGATCGAGGTGCGCGATGCCAACGGCCGAACGCTCTACCGCGAAGAGGGCAAGGCCATGACCGCAGAACTGGTGCGCCGCTTGGACCGTGGCACCTTCCCCAAAGGGGAGCTTACGCTGCTCATCACCGCCCGCGACCTGCAGCTCTCCGAGCGCGTGGTCAACGAGTGACCGCTCACCAGGCCGCCCTCAACAAGGCGAGCGTCCGATCGTCCACAGGTTCCGCATCCTTTCCGCTCTCGGCCTTGCGCTTGCTGCGTTCCCTGGCCTCCTTGGCCACGACCACCGCTCCTGTCGAGGTGCCCGAGGCGTTGGCCATGCTCCAGTTGTTGAGGTAGCCCGAGTTCGTCGCCAGTTGCCGGGTCTGGAACACGGAATCGAGCGCCGCGCCGGCTGTGGGCTTCGCCGCATCGGCCGTGCGTGTGGTGGCCACATCGAAGGCCTGGTCATCCATGTTCTCTTCCGCAGGAGCCTCGGCCACTGCCACGTCCATGTGCTCCGCTGCGGTCGCGGCCTGCACCGTCTTCTGGCCCGTCACAAGCTGCTCTTCGGCCTGCGCCTGTTCGATCGGTACCGCATCGGTCGGGACAGCCACTTCGGCCTCGGTGGCGACAGCGCCCTGTGCGGGGGCATCGGTGGAGGGAGGTGGAGCCGGTCGTTCCTTCTTCGGCGCGGCCTCCGGGCGCACTTCGGCCAGCTCCGTGCCGGAACCGCGGCCGTTCAGGTACCACACCGAAAGGCCGATCACAGCGGCCAGCGAGGCCACGGCGAGCGCGGGGCGCCAAATGGCCGAGGCATCACGCGGCAGCATCCACGCGCCCACGCTGTTCAACCACACCTGCCATTGCGGCCGGTTGCGCTCGCGGAAGGCGCCCATCACGGTGTTGCGCACGCGCAGGTCGGCCTCCAGCAGGTCATGGTCGGGCTCAGTGCGCTGCACCTCCATCAGCAGGCGGCGCATCGACTCGTACTCGTCGCGCCCGCTCAGGTGGCGCAGCACGTAGGCGCGTTCCTCCTCGAGCAGCTCGTCGAAGCCGCGCTCCATCAGCAGCTGCTCGATGTCCTCGGGGTCGTAATGCTCACGCCTTTCCATGGTGCAGGGCGTTGGGGTCGAACTCCTTCATGCGTTCGGCCAGTTTTTTCAAGGTGTAGAACAAGCGCGACTTCACCGTGCCCTCGGAGCATCCGAAGACCGCGGCGATCTCCTTGATGGCCATGTCCTCGTGGTAGCGCATCACGAAGGTGGCCTTGTGGTCGGGATCGAGCCGCTCCAGCTCCGCATCGAGGCGTGTGCGGAAGCGTTGACGGTCCACGCCGTCGCCGTGCACCGCGTCCACCCGGTCGGTCTCGGCCTTCAGGTGCGGACGTGCCGAACGGCGCACCTCCTCGCGGCGGTACTCGTTCTTGCACATGTTGTTGGCCACGCTGTACAGCCAGGTGCTGAAGGGACGCGCCGGATCGTAGCTCTCGGGCCGCTGCGCGATCTTGGTGAAGAGCTCCTGGAGGAAGTCCTGCGCACGCTCACGGTCCTGCCACAGCATGCGGTGGAAGTAGGTGAGGAGCTTGCGCCGGTACCTGTCGTACAGCGTTCCGAACGCGCGCTCATCGCCGCGCACCACGAGCTCCATCAGGCGCTCGTCGCTCAGGCCGGTGAGATCGGTGCGGAACAGGCCCATGGTCAGTGCTTGAGGATGCCGGCCTTGTAGAGGTCCTGTGTGGCGCCGATGCGGTCGCTGAAACGTCGCAGCTCCAGCTCGGTGCGCGCCGCGCCCGCCTCGTCGCCGCTGGCCCGGTAATGCTCCAGCAGCAGCGAACCGGGGAGCAGGTAGTTGCGGCTGAGGGGCCCGGCGTTGGCGGGCTTCCGCAACAGCGCCCACCGCTGTTCGAGGAGCGGGGTGGTGTCCAAGGGCCGCGCGCTCAGCCGGAAGGCGAGACCGGTGGGATACAGCTGGCCACGCAGGGCCATGGTCCAGGAAGGATCGATGCTCAAGGCCAGGTACACGGGGCGCGGCGAACTGGTGCTGAGGCTGCGGGCGTACTCAGGCCCGGGCCCCGGCGGCTGCCCGCTGGCCGATGCCTCGCTCCACACTCGCTGCCGATAGCCTGCATCGGCCAGCAAGCGTTGGTCCACCACCAGCACATCCTGCCGGTAGCCGTCCACCTGTTGCACCGCCACGGCGGGATGGGTGTCCATATCGCCGTTGGTGAAGACGACCCCATTGGCGTCCACGCTCTGCAGCATGTCCACCGCCACATCGGTGAGGCCCGGTGCCTGCTCCCCGCGCGTGCGGAGCGCACGGCTCCACCGCAGCACGTCGGCCTTGTCGCCGTCGAGCATCGCACGGCCGAGCATGGGGCTGATGAGCTCCATGCGGTCGGGTTCCTTCTGGTAGGCCTTGCCCAGCTCGGTGAAGGCCTGGCGCGACGGGAAGGCCAGCTGGTACCGCATCATGCAGCCCTCGAAGCTGCCCGGCGCGTAGCGCTCCGTTTCGTCGGACACCTGCTTCAGCTCGGCCTCGGTGGCGGGGGGGAGGTCGCCGTTGTTGGCGGCCATGCGGGCGTTGCGGGTGGCCTTGAAGTAGTTGTACTGGGCCTCGGTGTTGGCGGGGTCCTCCTTGCGCATGGCATCCCAGAGCGCGGCGGCATCGCGTTGCTCCGTCACGCTCCAGGCGCCCTGCACCGGTTCCAGCGCGAGGGCGCTGCGGGCCGGCCGGTCCAGCGACTCGGTCTGCGTCTGCGCGCTCAACGGCGCCACCAGGGCCAGCAGCGCCGGGAGGACCAGGGATCGGGTGGTGAACGCTCGGGTCATCATTCGGTGGGCTGTACACGCCGGCCGATGAAAGGTTCGATCGGCCGGTACGGTACCTTTGCCAAGGTATGCTCAGCGAGGAAGCGCGCCGGAAACTGCGCGAACGGTTGGACCAGGTGCACGAGTGGCCCTCGGTCTACATGTACAAGTTCATCTGTGAGCCCGACATCGAGCGCGTGGACCGCATCGTGGCCCTGTTCCCGCCCGAGGTGGAGGTGTTGCGCCGCTATTCCGCCGGGGGCAAGTACGTGAGCCTCACCGTGCGCGAGGTGATGATGAACGCCGACGACGTGGTGGAGCGCTACGCGAAGGCGGCCGAGATCGACGGCGTGATCGTGCTCTAGGACCATGGAACAGCTCGACGACCTCCGCATCACCCTCCTGATCACCCTGAGCATCCTGCTGGTGGGTGTGCTGTACAAGCGCTTCAAGCGCAAGGTGCTCGCGCGCGACCTGCCCGCACCGCTGCATGCCGAGCTCATCGGCCTGCAGGTCGAATACCATCCGGCGCGCCTGCGCGTTGAGGTGAGCATGCCGGCCCGCCAGGAGCTTCATCCCCGCCTCGTGACGCGCGAGCACAAGCCCCTCCATGCGTGGAGCACCCTTACGCTGGCGGCGGGCGACCATGCGTTCGAACTGGTCCTCCCGCCCATGGAGCCCGGGGAACATTACTTCGAACTGGCCACCTCCACGCAACGCACGGTGCGCCTCTTCCGTCTTCTGCCATGATGAGGAAGCCGATCGCCGTGATGTTCGCCGTGGCCCTTTGCACCTCGGGCATGGCCCAGGAGAGCAAGCGCCTGCCCGAAGTGAAGCCCAACCTGCACGGCTGGCTGCTGCTGCCGATCCCCGTGGGCGTGCCCATCTTCAACGATGTGACCGAGACCGTGGGCCAGCTCGACCTGCGCTTCCAGATGCCGCTGAGCAAAAAGGGCTATGGGCTGGGGGCGGGGGTGAAGGCATCGCTGTTCGACCTCGAGGAGAACAGCCTGGCCCCGGAGAACATCGCGGGCGATGTGGAGCGCTGGACCTTCTACGGCCAGGCCCAGTACGAGCGGTACACCGGGCCGCGCACCTACTACCAGCTGGCCGCGCAGTTCGGCACGAGCCAGTACACCTGGAGCTGCGCCACCTGCGCCGAACCCACCCGCCAACAGGGCTTCTTCTGGGGCCTCAACGCGAGCTACTACCTACACGCCACGGACAACCTGGCGTTCGGGGTGATGGTGGGGTATGAGCAGGATGCGGCCCGCATGACACCACAACAGCTCTGCCTGGACGGTTATCCGGGCCGCACGGACAACGGACCGAGCGCGCATTATGGCTACCTCACGGCCGGGCTGGGCTTCAGCACGCGCTTCATGCGCAGCCCCGACGCGGGACCGGGCTGGTAGGGCCCACGGAAAAGCCCCGGCGTTGACCGGGGCTTTTCGTTTCGTTGCGTTGCGGAGCGGGATCAGGCCTGCGGTTCCGAAGGAGGAAGCTCCTTGGTGTCGCCGTTGCCTTCGCCCTTGCCCACCTTCTTCTTGCCCTTCACCACCTTGATGGAGAGGCCTTCCTTCTCCTTGTTGAGCGACACGTTGATCTTGTCGCCCTCCTCGATGGCCTGGTTGATGATCTCTTCGGCCATGGGGTCCTCGATGAACTTCTGGATCGCCCGCTTCAGCGGACGCGCACCGAACTTCTCATCGTAGCCCTTTTCGGCGAGGAAGTCCTTGGCCTCATCGGTGAGCTTCAGCTCGTAGCCCAGTTCAGCGATGCGCTTGTACAGGTGTCCCAGCTCGATGTCGATGATCTTGTGGATGTCGGCCCGCTTGAGCGAGTTGAACATCACGATGTCGTCGATGCGGTTGAGGAACTCGGGGGCGAAGGCCTTGCGCAGGGCCTTCTCCACGATGCCGCGGTTGTTCTCCTCGGTGGCGGCGTCGCGCGCGGTGGTGCCGAAGCCCACGCCCTTGCCGTAGTCGGCCAGATCGCGCGCGCCGATGTTCGAGGTCATGATGATGATCGCGTTCTTGAAGTCGATCCGGCGACCGAGGCTGTCGGTCATCTGGCCGTCGTCGAGGGCCTGCAGCAGCAGGTTGAACACGTCCGGATGCGCCTTTTCGATCTCGTCGAGCAGCACGATGGAGTAGGGGCGACGGCGCACCTTCTCGGTGAGCTGGCCGCCTTCCTCGTAACCCACGTAGCCCGGAGGCGCACCGATCAGGCGGCTCACGGAGAACTTCTCCATGTACTCGCTCATGTCGATGCGGATCAGGGCCTCCTCGGTGTCGAAGAGGTATCGGGCCAGTTCCTTCGCCAGCTGCGTCTTGCCCACGCCGGTGGGACCCAGGAAGATGAAACTGCCGATGGGCCGGTTGGGGTCCTTCAGGCCGGCGCGGTTGCGCTGGATGGCCTTCACCACCTTGGCCACGGCCTCGTCCTGGCCGATCACCTTGCCCATCATCTCCTCCTTCATGCGGCGCAGCTTGCCGCTCTCCTTCTCGGCGATGCGCGTCACGGGGATGCCGCTCATCATGGCCACCACCTCGGCCACGTTCTCCTCGGAGACGGTGGTGCGGTGGCTCTTGCTCTCCTCCTCCCACTGCTTCTTCGCGCGGTCGAGCTCCTCCAGCAGCTGGCGCTCGCGGTCGCGCAGCTTGGCGGCCTCCTCGTAGCGCTGGCTGCGCACCACCTTGTTCTTCTCCTCCTTCACCTCCTCGATCTTGCCCTCCACCTCGAGGATGTTCTTCGGCACCACGATGTTGCTGATGTGCACGCGGCTGCCGGCCTCGTCGAGCGCGTCGATCGCCTTGTCGGGCAGGTGACGGTCGGTGATGTAGCGGTTGGTGAGCTTCACGCAGGCCTCGATGGCCTCGGGGGTGAAGTTCACGTTGTGATGGTCCTCGTACTTCTCCTTGATGTTGTTGAGGATCTGGATGGTCTCGTCCACGCTCGTGGGCTCCACCAGCACCTTCTGGAAGCGGCGCTCCAAGGCCCCGTCCTTCTCGATGTACTGACGGTACTCGTCCAGCGTGGTGGCGCCGATGCATTGGATCTCGCCACGCGCCAGGGCGGGCTTGAACATGTTGCTGGCATCCAGGCTGCCGCTCGCGCCGCCCGCGCCCACGATGGTGTGGATCTCGTCGATGAAGAGGATGACGTCCGGGCTGTTCTCCAGCTCGTTCATCACGGCCTTCATGCGCTCCTCGAACTGGCCGCGGTACTTGGTGCCGGCCACCAGGCTGGCGATGTCCAGCGCCACGATGCGCTTGTTGAAGAGCACGCGGCTCACCTTGCGCTGGATGATGCGCAGGGCGAGGCCCTCGGCGATGGCGCTCTTGCCAACGCCGGGCTCCCCGATGAGCACGGGGTTGTTCTTCTTGCGGCGGGAAAGGATCTGGCTCACGCGCTCGATCTCCTTCTCGCGGCCCACGATGGGGTCCAGCTTGCCTTCCTCGGCCAGCTTGGTGAGGTCGCGGCCGAAGTTGTCGAGCACCGGGGTCTTGCTCTTGCTGTCGCCCTGCTTGCGCTGGCCACCGCCGCCGCTGAAGCTGCCGCCGTCGTCATCGTCGTCGTCGGCGCTCTGCGGTCCCTGGGCCTTGGGCGAGCTCTTGCCCGGTTTGATGCCCCCGTCGGCCAGGATGGCATCGATCTCGTTCTTCACGCTCTCGTAATCGACCTGGAATTTGTGGAGCGTGCGGGTGGCGAGGTTGTCCTCGTCCTTCAGCATGCTCAGCAGCAGGTGCTCGGTGTCGATGTGGGGGCTCTTGAACAGCTTGGCCTCGAGGAAGGTGATCTTCAGCATCTTCTCGGCCTGCTTCACCAGGGTGATCTTGTCCTTGTCGGGCGGACGCATGGCGCTGGCGGGCTCCATGGCCCCCTCGACCACCTTGCGGAGCTCTTCGAGGTCGACGTCGAGGCGCTTGAGGATCTTCACCGCGTTGCCTTCGCCATCGCGGATGAGGCCGAGCAGGATGTGCTCGATGCCGATGTAGTTGTGGCCCAGACGCAGGGCTTCCTCACGGCTGTACGTGATGACATCCCTGACCTTGGGCGAGAATTTGGCGTCCATCTGTGGTTCGGTCGGTCTGCTGTGGAACGATCACCGGTCCGGTCCGGTTCCCTTCGCCCTTCGAAGGTAGCGGCTTTCCCAGCGGGGGCAAGCTATCCCAAGGGCTTCGGGCGGGCTTTTCAGGGAGCGGTGCTTTTTTCCACAGAAGCGTGTGTGGTTGTGGATAACTGCGGGGTCCCGATGTATGCGATCGAAGTACTTTCGGGCTCCCTTTTCAGGGACCCTGCCAGCAACTACCGTGCAAGGGCGGGGAACTGACAGAACGACCATGGCAGAAGGAGAGAAGATCGTCCCGATCAACATCGAGAACGAGATGAAGACCGCCTACATCGATTACTCGATGTCGGTGATCGTGAGCCGGGCGCTGCCCGACGTGCGCGACGGCCTGAAACCGGTGCACCGCCGCGTGCTCTTCGGCATGCAGGAGCTGGGCGTGCTCAGCAACCGCCCTTACAAGAAGAGCGCCCGTATCGTAGGGGAGGTGCTCGGGAAGTACCACCCCCACGGCGACGGCAGCGTGTACGATGCCATGGTGCGCATGGCCCAGGACTGGAGCCTGCGCTACCCGCTGGTGGACGGCCAGGGCAACTTCGGCAGCATCGATGGTGACAGCCCGGCGGCCATGCGTTACACCGAGGCCCGCCTGAAGAAGATCGCCGAGGAGGTGCTCGCCGACCTGGACAAGGAGACGGTGGACATGCGCCCCAACTTCGATGACACCCTCGAGGAACCCAGCGTGATGCCCACCAAGATCCCGCAGCTGCTCGTGAACGGTGCGGCCGGCATCGCCGTGGGCATGGCCACCAACATGCCGCCCCACAACCTCAGCGAGGTGTGCGACGCCACCATCGCCTACATCGAGGACCGCGACATCGACATCGACGGCCTGATGAAGCACATCAAGGGCCCCGATTTCCCCACGGGCGGCGTGATCTACGGCATCGAAGGCGTGCGTGAGGCCTACCACACCGGCCGCGGCAAGGTCGTGCTCCGGGGCAAGTGCCACATCGAGGAGGACCAGCGCACCGGTCGCGAGACCATCATCTGCACCGAGATCCCGTACCAGACCAACAAGGCCGTGCAGCTCTACAAGGGCGTGGCCGATCTGGTGAACGAGAAGCGCATCGAGGGCCTCAGCGACGTCAACGACTACAGCGACCGCACCGGCATCCGCCTGGCCTACGAGGTGAAGCGCGAGGCCATGGGCACCGTGGTGCTCAACCAGCTCTACAAATACAGCGCGCTGCAGACCAGCTTCAGCGTGAACAACATCGCGCTGGTGGGCGGGCGGCCCATGCTCCTGAACCTGAAGGACATGATCGCCCGCTTCGTCGACCACCGCCACGACGTGGTGGTGCGCCGCACGAAGTTCGACCTGCGCAAGGCGGAGGAGCGCGCCCACATCCTGGAGGGCCTGCTCATCGCCCTGGACCACCTGGACGCCGTGATCGCGCTGATCCGCGCCAGCCAGACGCCCGACGAGGCCCGTGACGGCCTGATGCAGCAGTTCGGCCTCAGCGAGGTCCAGGCCAAGGCCATCCTCGACATGCGCCTGCAGCGCCTCACCGGCCTGGAGCGCGACAAGATCCGAGAGGAGCACGCCGAGCTCATGAAGCTCATCGCCCACCTGAAGGCCGTGCTGGCCGATGAGGGCATGCGCATGGGCATCATCAAGGACGAGCTCCGCGAGATGAAGGAGAAGTACGGCGACGCCCGCCGCACGGAGATCGTGAGCAGCGGCGCCGACCTCAACATGGAGGACCTCATCGCCGACGAGGCCGTGGTGGTCACCATCAGCCACCTGGGCTACATCAAGCGCACCCCGCTGGCCGAGTTCCGCACCCAGGCGCGCGGTGGCGTGGGCAGCAAGGGAAGCACCGCCCGCGACGAGGACTTCCTGGAGCACCTGTTCGTGGCCACCAACCACAACTACCTGCTCATCTTCACCCAGAAGGGCCGCTGCTTCTGGATGCGCGTGTTCGACATCCCCGAGGGCACCCGCCAGAGCAAGGGCCGCGCGATCCAGAACCTCATCCAGATCGAGGGTGACGACAAGGTGCTGGCCTACATCAACGTGAAGGACCTGAAGAGTGAGGACTACCTGAACAACCACTTCGTGGTGCTCTGCACCAAGAACGGGGTGATCAAGAAGACCACGCTCGAGGCCTACAGCCGCCCGCGCGCCAACGGCATCATCGCTGTGGGCATCCGCGAGGGCGACGAGCTGCTCGAGGCCAAGCTCACCAACGGCAACTGCCACATCATCATGGCGAGCCGCGAGGGCAAGGCCACCCACTTCGAGGAGGACCAGGTGCGCCCGATGGGCCGCGGGGCCAGCGGGGTGCGCGGCATGAACCTCGAGGATGGCGACGAGCTCATCGGCATGATCACCATCGACAAGGCCGAGACCGGCACCCGCCAGGTGCTGGTGGTGAGCGAGAACGGTTACGGCAAGCGCACGCCCCTGATGGACAAGGACGGGGAGTACGAGTACCGCATGACCAACCGCGGCGGCAAGGGGGTGAAGACCCTGCAGGTGACCGAGAAGACCGGCAAGGTGGTGGCCATCAAGGACGTCACCGAGGAGGACCACCTGATGATCATCAACCGCAGCGGCATCACCATCCGCACCCGGGTGAGCGAGCTACGCGAGCTGGGCCGCGCCACGCAGGGCGTGCGCCTGATCGAGCTGCGCTCCAACGACCGGATCGCCGCGGTGGCCAAGGTGGACAGCGGCCTGCACGAGGACGAGGAAGGCCAGGAGGGCGAGGCGCCCACCGAGGGCGGACCCGATGCCCCCGAGGCTGGCACCGAAGTTGCAGACGGCAGCGACGAAGCCTGAACCCCAACGACCACACGGAACGCAACCCGATGAGAACGACCCTTTCCATCCTGTTCACCGGAGCCGCGCTGGCCCTGTCCGCGCAGAACAGCAACGTGGTGAACGCCTACAATTACATGAAGGACGGCGACCTGGCGAAGGCCGCCGAGTACATCGAGCCCGCGATCGCCCACGAGGCCACCATGGGCAAGGAGAAGACCTGGCGCTACCGCGGCGACATCTACAAGCTGATCGCCCTGGGCACGGACGCGAACCTGAAGTCGCAGTTCCCCGACGCGCTGGCCAAGGCCGCCGACAGCTACGCCAAGGCGCTGGAGCTCGATGCCAAGGGCGACTACCGCAAGGAGAACCTCGCCGCCATGCGCAGCCTGCAGGCCGAGGCCCTCAACAGCGGCAACGATGCCTTCACGGCCAAGAACTACGACCAGGCCATCGCCCTGTACGGCCAGAGCGAGCGCATCGCCAAGTCGTTCAACGAGGTGGACAGCAACGCCGTGTTCAACAGCGCCCTGGCCTATGAGACCAAGGGGGATGCGGCCGGCGCCATGAAGCGCTACCAGGAATGCATCACCATCGGCTACAACAAGGCCGAGGTTTACCGTTACCTGGCCAGCCTCCAGAAGAAGCAGGGCGACCTGAACGGTGCCATCGCCACCACCCAGGCCGGCCGCAAGGCGCACCCGAACGACAAGGAGATCATGCTCGACGAGGTGGCCTTCCTGCTCGAGGCGGGCCGCAGCGAGGAGGCCGAGGTGAGCACCAAGGCCGCCATCGAAAAGGACCCCAACAACGCCGTGCTCTACTCGGTGCTCGGCAGCCTGTACGATGCCAAGGCCAACCCCAAGGACGGCAAGGCCCTCGAGGAGGCTGAAATGATGAAGTGGTACGACCTGGCCGAGCAGGCCTACAAGACCAGCATCGAGAAGGACCCCAAGTTCTTCGACAGCTACTTCAACATCGGCGTGCTGTACAACAACCGCGCGGCCTACATCTACGACAAGATCGCCGACATCAAGGACGACAACAAGTACAACGCGGCCAAGAAGGGTGCCGACGACATCTACCTGAAGGCCGTTCCCTTCTTCGAGAAGGCCCACGAGCTGCGTCCGGACGACAAGCCGACCATGCAGCAGCTGAAAAAGCTGTACGCCAAGACCGGCGACACGGCGAAGTACAACGACATGAAGAAGCAGCTGGGCGAGTAAGGCCCCGTTCAATGATCACCAAGGAAAGCCGGGACAGTCCCGGCTTTCCGCTTTTCATGCGGGGCGCGCATCGCCGTTCGGACTTACTTTCACCGCCCGCAAGCCCGCACCTCCCAATAGCGCGGGCCTCAACGACCACGAATGGGATTCAACATCATCCAAGCCTGGCTTGACATGAAGGCGCAGCTGCCGGAGCTGCCCATCGAACGGATCGGACTGATCTACGTGTATCCGGTCTTCCTCGTCCTGATCATCCTCGAATACCTGAAGGCCAAGGACCTCTTCGACCTGAAGGAGAGCTTCAGCGGGTTCGTGATCGGCATGGGCGCCACGGTGATCCGGGTGATCACCAACGTGTTCGAGATCACCCTGTACATGTGGCTGTTCTGGAAGTTCGCCGGGCTGCGGGAGCAATACCTGGGCTATACCACGCTGGGCTTCGCCTGGTACGTGTGGGTGGCCTGCATCGTCCTGGACGACCACAACTTCTACTGGCACCACCGGCTGGCGCACAACGTGCGGCTCCTGTGGGCCGCGCACCTGCCGCACCATAGCGGGCGCAAGTACAACCTCACCATCAGCATCCGCAACGGCTGGTTCATCACCCTGGTGAAGCCCATCTACTGGCTGTGGATGCCGATCCTGGGCTTCGAGCCGATCATGATCGCCACCTGCCTGATCGCCAACGCGTTCTACCAGTTCACCCTGCACTCGCAGCTGCTGCCGTCGTTCGGCTGGATCGAGCGGATCTTCAACACCAGCTACGTCCACGTGGTGCACCACAGCTGCAACACCGAGTACCTCGACCGCAACCACGGCGGGATCTTCACGTTCTGGGACCGCATCTACGGCACCTGGCAGGAGCCGATCCCGGGGGTGGTGCCCAAATTCGGCATCAGCCACGACCCGGACACGAACAACCCGATCACGCACAACATCTTTGAGTTCCAGGAGATCTGGAAGGACGTGAAGAAGGCACCCGGGCTGCGCAACAAGCTCATGTACATCTTCGGGCCGCCGGGTTGGAGCCACGATGGCAGCAGCATGACCAGCAAGCAGCTGCAGGCCGAGCTCGCAGAAGCCCGGGCGAAAGGGGTTCCGGTGCCGGAGCATCAGTTCGTTCGTAGCAACTGAGGAGCGAGGAGCGCAGGAGAGGCGCATCACGATCGGTCGTGATGCGCCTTTTCATTTCCCGCTGTGGAACAGGGGGATAATACTTAACATAATATAAATTATGCGACGAATGGGGTCCAGTGAAGCGGAGCGATCGGAACAGCTCCAAGGCCCGGACCAGCCGGCACCATCAACCGCCCTTCCTGGATGTCCAGGCCCTTGAACGGATCGTTGGCCAGCAGCCAGGGTCCGTCGAGGTCCACCACGTCCGCGCGATCCGCCAGACCGGCCATCGCCGTGCAGCCCAGCGAGCTTTCGCTCATGCTGCCGAGCATCACCTTCATGCCGCGGCTCCGTGCGGCTTCCACCAGCTCCAACGCGCGGTCCAGTCCCCCGCACTTCATCAACTTCACGTTCACGCCGCTGAATGCCTCGGCGGTCCGCTCCAGATCGCCCAGCCCCTGGACGGACTCATCCGCATACACCGGCACCCGGGTCCGGGCTTTCAGGTCGGCGTGCAGGTCCGGGCGGTCCTTCGGGAACGGCTGTTCCATGCCCAGCACACGATCCTCACCGGCCCATTGGATGCGCTGCAGGGCTTCCTCCACGGAGCGCAATCCTTGATTGGCATCGAGGAATAACAACCTGTTGTCCAGCTCTTTGATCCGGTTGATCGCAAGTTCGTCGTTCGGTGCGCCGAGCTTCACCTTGATCGCGGCCGCACCGTGGGTGTCGGCCAGCTTGCCTTCCAATTCGTCAAGCTCCCCGGAGCCGACCGTCTTCAAGGTCGTTGGATGGTTTAAGTGGAACGATCTAAAAGCATGAATACCAGTACTATGAGATTTTTTACATAGGTCATACAAGGCCATGTGGAGCGCTGCACGGGCCGCTGGCGCATCGGCCCATGGATCGACACCGTTGGAAAGCCGCTCCAAGGCTGCCTTTGCGCTCATTGGACCTTGTTCCACGAACCGGGCTATCCGTTGGATCACCGAATCCTGTGTCTCGGGCAGGTACGGCGGCAGCGTGGCCTCGCCGTACCCGGCCTTTCCACCGGTGTTAGCCCGGATGAAAACGCTGTCGGTGCCGACGCGCAGGCCGTGGGCCGTGCCGAAGGGATGCCGGAACCGCAGCCTGTACCGGCAATAGCTGAACGCGACCTCCATGGTGCCCCAAAGGTCCGTTCCCCGGCGCGTGGTCGACCGGCGGACAGGGCCGATCATCCACGATCGGCCGGGGAAAGGCGCCAAGGCGAAAGCCCCGGTCCCACGCCACGTGGGGCCGGGGCTTCACCCGGGAACGGCGCCCCGGTCACTTGACCATGTAGTAGATGTTGGTGAGCCACTTGCTGGTATCGGGCTGCGCCATGGGGTCGGTCACGTACTCCTCGATCACGTTGCCATAATGGGTCAGCCCTTTGCGCTTGATGTAGGCGTCCATAGCCTCGTGGGCGGGCATGTTCTTCGCGTAGTCGCCGTAGTAGGCGATCTTGAGCATGCGGCCGGCCGGGATCACATGGGTCTCGAAGCCCTCCACCTTGGTGTCCGCGCCCCCCTTCACCGGGATACCGGCCATGAGGTCGGCGCTCTGGTCGGCCTCGTTCCAGGCCCAGAACACCCCGCTGGGGGCACCGGCCATCTCCAGCTTGGCCGCTCCCACAGCGGCGAAGGTGGCTGGGAAGTTCGTGCCGAAGAAGGTGCCCATGTTCTTCCATTTCACCTTCTTGTCGTGCTTGCCCACGTACACCAGCTCGGGGTTGTCGTAGGGCTCGATCAGGTAGCCGTTCACGGTGCGGTCGGCCTGCTCGGCCAGGACCTTGGCGTGGGCCTCCTCCGTGGTGGCCTTCAGCTTGGCCAGGCCCTTCTCGAACTCGGGACCGAGCATGCCGTCCATGTCCATGAAATGGCCCATCACCCGCATCATGAAGTTGTTGTCACCTTCCAGGCTCCAGGTCACCCGCGCACTGTCGCCCGCGACCTCCATGTCCAGTGCGGCAGTGTTGTGCGCCTCCCAGGGCGTGATGAAATGCAGGGCGCTGCGCACGCTCTTGTTGGGCACCAGCTCGGTGATCTCCTGGCGTCCGCTGCCCACGCTGTCGTTACCCGACCAGCTCATGGCCGAGCCTACGGTGCCATCGGTGCCCTCGAAGGTGATGGATGCCTTGGGGTCCTTCTCCATCCAGGGGCTCCAGGCGTGCTGGTTGCGGAGCGAACTGAGCTGCGGGTAAACGGTCTCGGCCGGGGCCTTGATGTTGACCGAGCGTTCGATGCGGAAGTGCTTGGTGCCCGTGAGGCCGAGCACCACGATGATGGCCAGCAGGGCCAGCAGGATGATGAGGATGGTCTTGAGCGCGCGCATGGGGTCCGGTGTGTTTGGTCCTACAAAGGTGGACGTTCCGTGAATTGCGCCAAGTGCGGGTGTCCGATGGTTGGCACGCTCTTTTCTTTGCAGGTGCGGGCCTAACGCCCCCGACCCATGAAGACCCTGCGCCATACCCTCGCCTTCCCCTTGCTCCTGCTGGCCGTCCTGGCCTTCACCCTGCCGGCCTGCTCGAAGAAGACCAACCCGGCCGGCACCAAGGTGAAGCAGCCCTTCAGTGGCAACGCTTACGAGAGCAACAACCGCTTCTTCCGTGGTACGGGCCAGGGGGTGAGCGTGAAGCAGAACATCGCCCGCGGCAAGGCCGACCTCGACGCCAAGAACCAGCTGGCCGCCCAGGTGGGCACCAACATCAAGGCCGTGAGCGACCAGTATCTCGGGCAGACCGAGAACGCGAACGCCGCCGATGTGGCCGACAAGTTCCAGACGCTGGTGCGCGAGGTGATGAACACCGAGCTGGCCGACCTGCGGAAGATCGGCGAGGAGACCTACTTCAAGGAGGATACCAAGGAATACACGGTCTATGTGGCCTACGAGATCAAGAAGGCCGCCATGTTCCGCTTCATGAAGAAGCAGGCGCGCACCAACGCCAAGATCAGCGAGCAGGAGCTGAAGGTGATGGACGAGATCCTCGACCAGCAGATCAAGCTGGCTGAGGCCGAGGGGGAATGACAGACGACCTGACAAGATGTACGGAAAGGGGCCGCACAACGGCCCCTTTTCGCGTGTTGTTCCACCTTGGAACTAGATTTGATCGCACACCGACCAACCAAACCGACCGACGACCATGATGGGCGCCTATGTGATCGGAGCCGTGATGATGCTGGTGAGCCTGCTGGTGAGCCAGCAGCTCAAGAGCCGGTTCCAGAAGTACTCGAAGACCCCGCTGAGCAACGGCATGAGCGGTGCCGAGATCGCCCAGCGCATGCTGCACGACCACGGCATCACCGACGTGAAGGTGGTGAGCGTGGCCGGCCAGCTTACGGACCACTACAACCCGCTGACCAAGACCGTGAACCTGAGCGAGCCCGTGTACCACGCGCGCAACGCCGCGGCCGCGGCCGTTGCCGCCCACGAGTGCGGGCACGCCGTGCAGCACGCCACCGCCTACAGCTGGCTCACCATGCGCAGCAAGCTGGTGCCCGTGGTGCAGGTGAGCAGCAGCCTTGTGCAGTGGGTGATCCTGGGCGGCATCCTGCTGGTGAACTCCTTCGGTACCTCCCTGCTGCTCTTCGGCATCGTGCTCTTCGCCCTCACCACGCTGTTCAGCTTCATCACCCTGCCGGTGGAGTACGACGCCAGCAACCGGGCCCTGGCCTGGATCAAGCGCAACGGCATCGTCACCACCACCGAGTACGACATGAGCGCCGACGCCCTGAAGTGGGCCGCCCGCACCTACGTGGTGGCCGCCATCGGCTCGCTGGCCACGCTGCTCTACTACATCATGATCTACATGGGCCGCCGCGACTGAACCGCGCCCCGACGGAAAGGAAGGCCACCGCCAACGCGGTGGCCTTCGTCATTTCAGCCTTAGCACCACGGGCAAGTGGTCGCTGTAACCGCCCTTGTAGCGGTCGCCGCTGTAGGTCTTGTCGGGCGAAAGGCCGTACCGCGGGTGCCGGAAGAGCAGGCGTTCGTCCCAGAGCGCGGCCGCACCCTCCACATGCGCCAGCAGGTCGCGGTCCACGATGAACTGGTCGAGGTAGGCCCATTCGCCTTGGTACTGGTGGCTGCCGCGGCCCTCGGGCTGGTCCAGGCACATCAGGTCCACCAGCGCCGCCTGGCGGGAGCAACCGGCCCCGAGCCCCTCCTGCACGCTGCGGTCCAGCGGGGTGTCGTTGAGGTCGCCCATGATCAGCACACGGTGCCGTTCGGGCAGGCTTTCCACGGCCTTGCGCAGCGTGGTGGCCGCCGCCATGCGCTTGGGTGCGCTCTCGGCCTCCCCCTCCCGGCGGCTCGGCCAATGGTTCACGAACACCTCGAGCGTATCCGTGGCGCCGTGCAGCGTGGCGTGCAGGATGTCGCGCGTGCGGTCGCCGGGGAGCTCCACGGCGATGGGCGCGGACGCGGCCACCCGGTAATGCCCGGGGTCCACCAGCAAGGCCACGTCGATGCCTCGTTCATCGGGCGAATCGAAATGGACCACGGTGTAGTGCGCCCCCAGCAGGTCGGCGCCGCGGGACAGGTCCTCCACCACACCGCGGTTCTCCACCTCAGCCAAGCCCACCAGTACGGGCCACGCATCGCCGCTCAGGCGCACAGCCTCGCCCAGGCGCTGCAACTTGGTGCGGTACCGCTCCCCCGTCCAGGCCAGGCGGCCCAGGGGGGTGAGGTCATCGTCGCCCCGCCCCGTGTCGTCGATGGTGTCGAAGAGGTTCTCGGTGTTGTAGAACACGAAGGTGGCGCCCGTGGGCAGCGGCTGGGGCGGCATGGTGGCAAGGCGCTCCTCGGCCGTGGTGCCCGGCTCCGGTGCGGGCGCTCCGGCCGGACCGCAGGCAGCGAGCAGCACCAAGGCTCCGGCGATGGCCGAACGCATGGGTCAGCGCCGGCGGCGCGGTTTCACGCCCAGCACACCGAGAAGCCCCCGCGTGAGCTCACGCATCAGTGTGTTGCCCACCTGGCGCACCATGGTGTTCCTGCTCAGGTCCTCGAGCACGCTGGTGTCCTTCTCCGGCGCCTTGGTCTTGGGGGCCGGGTCGGGCTTCGCGGGCGCGGCCTCCTCCCCTTTCAACCGCTTCTCCAGCAGCTCGAAGGCGCTGTCGCGGTCGATCACCTCGTTGTACTTGGCGGCGAGGGCGCTGCGGGCCACCAGGCCGTCGAGCTCCAGCGGGCTCAGCACGTCCATGCGGGTCACCGGCGCGCGCATCAGCGTATGGGCCAGCGGCGTGGGGGTGCCCTTCTCGCTCAGCGCCGAAACGATGGCCTCGCCGATGCCCAGGGAGGTGAGCAGCGTCTCCGTGTCGTAGAAGTCGGTGAGCGGGTAGTTCTCGGCGGTGCGCCGGATGGTGGTGCGGTCCTTGGCGGTGAAGGCGCGCAGCGCGTGCTGCACCTTCAGACCCAGCTGGCCCAGCACGCTCTCGGGCACATCACCGGGGTCCTGGGTGCAGAAGTAGACCCCCACCCCCTTGGAGCGGATGAGCTTGATGATGGTCTCGATCTGCTCGAGCAGGGGCTTGGTGGCCGTGTCGAAGATCAGGTGCGCCTCGTCGATGAAGAGGCACAGCTTGGGCTTCTCGGGGTCGCCGACCTCGGGGAAGGTGGCGTAGATCTCGGCGAGCAGGCACAGCATGAAGGTGCTGAAGAGCCGCGGCTTGTCCTGGATGTCGGTGAGGCGCACGATGTGCACCACGCCCCTGCCATCGCGCTGGGCGAGCAGGTCGTTGACGTCGAAGCTGCGCTCCCCGAAGAAGCGGTCGGCGCCCTGCTGCTCCACCTCGATGAGCTTGCGGAGGATGGTGTTGACGGTGGCGGGGCTCACGGCGCCGTACTGCTTCTGCACCTCGGCCTTGCCCTCCTGCGTGGTGAACTGCAGCACGCGGCGCAGGTCCTTCAGGTCGAGCAGCGGCAGCCCGTTGTCGTCGCAGTACTTGAACACCAGCGCCAGCACGCCCTGCTGGGTGTCGTTGAGCTCGAGGATGCGTCCGAGCAGCACCGGACCGAACTCGCTGATGGTGGCGCGCAGGCGGGCGCCTTTCTCCCCGCTCAGGCTCAGCAGTTCCACCGGCAGGCTGGCGGGCTCGAAGGGGATGCCGAGCTTCTGGTGGCGGGCCGCGATCTTCTCGTTGCTCGCACCGGGCGCGGCGATGCCGCTGAGGTCGCCCTTGATGTCCATGAGCAACGTGGGCACCCCGTGCAGGCTCAGCTGCTCGGCCAGCGTCTGCAGGCTCTTGGTCTTGCCCGTGCCGGTGGCGCCGGCGATGAGGCCATGACGGTTCATCGTGCGCAAGGGAACGCGCACGCGCACCTCGCCCACGCATTCGCCGTTGTACAGGGGCGCGCCCAGCTCGATGGATCCGCCCTGCACGGCGTTGCCTGCCTGCATCACCTGGATGAACTCCTCCTTCGTCTTCATGATGGGGTCAAAGTAAACGACGCGCGCGGCCTTGCGGCACACGCGCGTCGCCGGGTGGGGACGGGTTCACTTGAAGAGGCCGCCGAGCAGTCCCTTGGCCATGCCGGCCAGGTCGTTGCCGCCGGCGAGGCCGCCCAGGAGCCCCTGGAGGTTGGCCGCGTTGCCGCCCACCTTGTCGCTGAGCAATTGGGTGAGCGCGGGAAGCACGAGCGCGGCCACTCCACCGGCCTGTTGGCCGTTCAGGCCCACCTCGCCGGTGAGCTTCTGTTCGAACACCTTGCCGATGTTGCCGAGGATGCCGTCGGCGGCGCTGGTGTTCTTGGCGCTGCTGAACAGGTTGAGCACGTCGTCCATGCCGAACCCATCACCGCTGCCCAGCACCTGCTTCACACTGGCCGCCGCCGCGTTGATGGATCCGGAGGCCTGCTTCTGGTCGAGGCCGATCTTGTTCATGAGCTCCGGAGCGAGCTGGCCCTGGAGGGTGGAGAGAAGTTGGTCGAGCATTCCGTGGGGTTTTCGTGTTGTGACGCCAATCGTTGGATCGGTCACTCCTCCCCAGCGCTCACTCCGGATGCTCGCGGCCGAAGGCCTTGCCGCTCATCTTCCACTGTTCCTCCTCGGCGGCGAGGACCTTCTTCAGGCTGTCGCCCACCTCCTGTTGCTCGAAGCGGTCCAGCTCAGGCTGGCCGGCGTTCACCCAGGCGGTGTACCAGAAGCTGCCGAGGCTGATAATGGCATCGTTCATGCGGCGTTCCACCATGCCGTCCATGGCGTCCTCGTAGGCCTTGGTGTACTCGCGGCTGTAGAAGCGCATGCCGCCGCGCCCGCGGTCCTCGAACACGAACTTGCGGTCGTCGGGGAACTGCGCGTTCACCGTGCGCTCCAGGTCAAGCACGGAATCGACGCGGGCATTGCTCTCCTGCACCGCCACCCAGGCCGCGTCCAGCGGGTCGTCCAGGTAACGGGCCCGGCCCACGAAGTGGTCGTAGTTCTCGGCCGAGAGCTCGGGGATCCGGCTCTCCCAGAAGGCGTGGATGCCGTGCTGGTTGGTGAGCTGGCCGTTGTAGTTCTCGGTGGTGTGCAGGGGCACATGGGCGTCGCCGACATAATGCCCCAGGTCGCTCGCGTAGAAGAGTATGCGGTCCACATCGCCGCGCTGGAAGGCCTTGGTGAGCCGGCCGAGCACCACCTGGATGTGCCAGGGCACGATGCCGTAGGCCTGCAGCGTGTCCTCGGTGAACTTCTGCACCGCCACGTTCCATTGCCGGGGCACCACGGCGAAGGGGTCTCCGTCGTGGGCGTAGTGGTCGATGTCGATATAGTGGCGCGGGGCCTCGGCCGGATCGGCGTAGCGGCGCCGGTCGGGGTCCACGGCGTGGTCGCTGATGAAGTCGATGTGCCGCTTGAAGAAGCCGAACATCTCCGGGGGCAGCGTGTAGCACGCCATCCGGTTGATGCGCTTGTGGCCGTAGAAGCCCCAGGCGCCGGCATCGTCGGCGGTGGCCCAGGGCCACGCGAGCGCAAGCGAACCGGTCAGGAGCATCACCTTCCACCCTGCACGCTTCATGGCCGTGTACGGTTCAGGGGGTCATCAGCACCAGTTCGCCTTCGCGCAGCTCGGGGATGGCCGTGCTCTGGTCGGGGGTCAGGCAGAACTTCACGTCGTCCACCAGCTTCAGCTGCTCCAGGCGCTTACGGCGCGGCGCGGCCTTCAGGATGCTCAGGTAGTTCTCCTTGGCCGTCTGGTACAGGTACTTGGCGGCGATGCTGCTGTCCTCCTCCAGGCCGAACTTGCCACTGTCGAGCAGCTTCTCCATCACGGCCCCGGCGAACACGCTGTCCTCCAGGTTGAACTTGTCCTTCCAGCCGCTGCACAGGAGCAGGATGTTGTCGTCCTGCTTCACCAGCCAGTCGGTGAGCGCGGTGATGTTGAGGAAGGAGCCGATCACCAGCTTGCGGGCGTCGCGGGCCAGGTTGATGGCCTTGGTGCCGTTGGTGGTGGTCATCACCACGGTCTTGCCCTTGAGGTCGGCCTGCTTGAAGGCCAGCGGGCTGTTGCCGAAGGGGAAGCCCTCCACCACCTCGCCGTTGCGCTCGGCGGCGGCCAGGTAGCCCGGACGGCCGATGTACTGCCGCGCCTCCTCGATGGTGCTCACGGGGATGATGCTCTTCACCCCGCAGTCGAAGGCGGTGACCATGGCGCTGGTGGCGCGCAGGATGTCGATCACCACCACGATGCCCATGTCCTGGGCATAGAGCGGGTACTGCCCCGGGAGGAAGCAGGTCTCGACCCGGAACTTGTAATCGGCGTTGTTGCTCGCGGCTTTCATCCCCTCAACCCTTGCTGGCGGTGGGCTGAAGATAGAACGGGATCTTCACCACGCGCGCCTTCAATGCCTTGCCGCGCACATCAACGAGGATCTCGCTGCCGGGGGCGCTGAGCGCGACGGGAACGTAGCCCATGCCGATGGCCTTGTTGAGCGAGGGGCTCTGTGTGCCGCTGGTGACCACCCCGATCACGGCGCCGCCGGCATCGACGATATTGTATCCGTGGCGCGGGATCCCGCGGTCGATGAGCTCGAAGCCCACCAGCTTGCGGGTCACTCCCTGCTCCTTCTGGGCCTTGAGCGCCGCGCTGTTGGTGAACTCCTTGGTGAACTTGGTGATCCAGCCCAGCCCGGCCTCGATGGGCGAGGTGGTGTCGTCGATGTCGTTGCCGTACAGGCAGAAGCCCATCTCCAGGCGCAGGGTGTCGCGCGCGGCCAGGCCACAGGGCTTGATGCCGTAGGGCGCACCGCTCTCGAAGATGGCGTCCCACGCCTTCTGGGCCAGGGCGTTCGGCATGTACACCTCGTAGCCGCCGGCGCCGGTGTAGCCCGTGCTGCTGATCAGCACCAGGCCCACGCCCTTCATCTCGGCGTACTGCGCGGTGTAGTACTCCATGGCGCCCAGGTCCGCATCGAAAAGGGGTTGCAGCGTGGCCGTGGCCTTGGGGCCCTGCACCGCCAGCAGGCTCATGCGGTCGCTGATGTTCTCCAGCTGGGCATCGAAGGTGTTGTGGTCGTTGATCCACTTCCAGTCCTTGTCGATGTTGCTGGCGTTCACCACGAGCACGTAGTGATGGTCGTCGGCGTGCTGCATGCGGTACACCAGCAGGTCGTCCACGATGCCGCCGGTGGCGTTGGGCAGGCAGCTGTACTGCACTTTGCCCACGGTGAGCTTGCTGGCGTCGTTGCTGGTGAGCTTCTGGATCAGGTCGAGCGCGCCGGGGCCGCGCACCAGGAACTCGCCCATGTGGCTCACGTCGAACACGCCCACGCCGTTGCGCACGGTGAGGTGCTCATCGTTCACGCCGGTGTACTGCACGGGCATGGAGTAGCCCGCGAAGGGCACCATCTTGGCGCCGAGGGCCTCGTGCACGTGGTTCAGGGCGATGCGCTTCAGGGTCGCTGTGTCGGACATGGTCGGTGGGTATCGGGGGAATGGGTGGTGGGCCGGGGCTATTGCGCGCCGGCCGCGGTGATCGGGGTTGAACGGACGCGCCCGGGCAGGCCGAGCAGTTGGTCGAAATGCTGGACGTAGCGGTCGCGCCAGGCGTGCACGCTGTAGTGCTCCTCCACGGTGCGGCGCGCGGCACGGCCCATGGCGCGGCGGGCTTCCGCATCGTCGATCAGGCGGCTCAGGCAGGCCACCCACTCCTCGGTGGTGGTGGCCAGGTGGCCGTTCACGCCGTCCTGGATGATCTCGCTGTTCACGCCTACGGGGCTCATGATGGCGGGGATGCCGAGGGCCATGTACTGCAGCCCCTTCAGGCCGCACTTGCCGCGCGCCCAGGCATCATCGGGCAGGGGCATGATGCCGATGTCCATGGCGCGCAGGTCGTCGAGCTCGGTCTCCTTCCGCCAGGGCAGGCCCTCCACGCCGAGCGCGGGCTCGCGGTAGCTGCCGTCGCCCACCACGCGGATGGCCACGCGGTCGCCGTACTTCGCCTTGATGGCCAGGAGCGCCGGGATGGCGTAGCGGAAATGCTGGATGGTGGTGATGCTGCCGCTCCATCCGATCACCACCGGACCCGCGCCGCTGCGCTCCACCGGCACGTATTCCTCGGTGTCGATGGTGGTGGGCACGATCACGGTGTTGGCGTTGTACCGCCGGGCATAGTCGGCCAGGTAGGCGTTGCCGGCGAACACCAGGTCGCACAGGCCGATGAGCTTGCTGGTCTTGCCGGCGTCCTTCATCCAGCTGAACCACTTGTTGGCCTCGCTCACGTTCTGCAGCCAGATGGCATCGTCGAAGTCGAACACGAGCTTGGCGCGGCTGCGGCGGAAGAGCTGCTCGTAGCGGATGCTCCGCGTCATCAGCGCCTCCCGGAAGATGAAGATGATGTCGAAGTCGTTCATCCGCCCGGCATCGTGGCGGCGGATGTCGTTGCTGCGGCGCACGAAACCGGCCTTCTTCAGGTAGTTGCCGGGCTTGTAAAGGAACTTGTCGTCCTCCGCGCTGATCAGCGGGCTCACCTCGCACTGGTAGCCGTGGCGCTCCAGGTGGCCGAGGTACTGCTCGAAGCGGAAGCGCTGGCCGGGACTGCGGTCCTTGCGGTGCTGCGCGATGAACAGGATGCGGGGCATGGACGATCGGAAAGCGGGGCCTGGGCCCCGCCTGGGCCGCTAAGATGCGAACCAGCGGGGGAACAGGACCTGCAGGCCCTCACCCCTGCTGCACCCAGAAGGGCGGCAGCTTCTCGGTGATCTCGATGTGGCCGAAGCTCTTGCTCTGGCGTGCGCCGGTGCGCTTGGCCCACTCGGCCATGCGCGTAAGGCCCTCCACCAGCGGCGTGCTGGGCTGCGGACCGAACACGCGCTCGAGCTTGCCGTGGTCGCTCCAGGCGTGCACCACCTCGTTGCGGGCCTCCACGTGCTTCACCTCGCCCTTCACCCCCATGGCCTCCATCACCGCCTCGGCGAGCTGGAGCACCGTGTAGGGCGTGTCGGCCCCGATGTTGAAGACCTCGCCGTAGGCCGCGGGCACGTCCACGCAGCGGGCCATCACCGGGGCGATGTCGCCCACATAACTGAAGGCGCGCTGCTGCAGGCCGTCGCCGAACACGCTCAGGGGGATGCCCTGCATCAGCTGGTTCATGAAGATGCCCACCACGTTGCGGTAGCGGTCGCCGATGTTCTGGTACTCGCCGTACACGTTGTGCGGACGGAACACCACGTAGTTGAGGCCGAACATGTGGCGCGCGGCGTACAGGTCGAGCTCCACCGCGTACTTGGCCACGCCGTACGGGTCCTCGGGCCGGGGCTGCATATCCTCGCGCATGGGCGGGTGAAGGGCGCCGTACACCGCGATGCTGCTGGTGAACACGAAGCACTTCACCTTGTGGCGCACGCTGGCGTTGATCAGGTGGATGCTGCCGATGAGGTTGTTCTGGTAGTTGAAGCCGCGGATGAAATGGCTGAGCCCCTCGGCCGCGTAGGCCGCCAGGTGGTACACGTGGTCGAAGCGGTGCTCGGCGAAGAGGGCGTCGACCAGCGCGTAGTCGTTGATGCTCCCCTGCACGAAGGTGGCCCGCGGGTCCACCTGGTCGCGGAAACCGCCGCTGAGGTCGTCGAGCGCCACCACGGTGTGGCCCATGTTCAGGAGCTCCTTCACCAGGTGGGCTCCCATGAATCCGGCTCCGCCGGTGACGAGGGATACGGGCATGCGCGTTCGAAAGGGTTCTGTGCGAGCGGACGAAGGAACGGGTTCCGGGCGAAAGACGGGCGGTGCGGCGCTCAGTTGCCCCTGCTCCGCGCTAGCTGCCTACTGGAACGTCAACCGGTCCAGGCTGAAGCGGCCGCTGCCGGTGAGGAAGACGCCGAGGAAGGCTGCGAGGTACACCAGGGCGAGCTCCTTCTCCCCGAAGCCATCGCCGCCCTTCACCACGAAGGCGATCACGGCCATGCCGATGATCAGGGGCAGGGTGGTGAAGCGCGTCCACAGGCCCAGGGCCACCAGCAGCGCGCAAAGGGTCTCGGCCAGGGTGATGAGCGCCAGGGAGATGGTGGAGCCCAGCCCGATGGGGTCGGCGAAGTTGTCCATGCGATCGGTGAAGTTCATGAGCTTGGGCCAGCCGTGCTGCCACAGCATCATGCCCCCCGCGCTGGCGCGCACCACCAGGATCCCCAGGTCGATGTTGATCTCGTCAGACTTGAACAGCATGGGGCGAAGTTGGCCCCCCGCTCCCCCGCCCCCACCTGGACCTCAGGGCCAGTTATCCACGGGCGGTTGCGGATGCCGGGGAATTGGGCCGTTGCGTATGTTCGAGGGATGAATGGGGTTGTCGGCGGCCGGAGGCCGGGGCAGAAATGGGCACAAGCACCGCGGAGCACCGTAGGGGAGGAAGAATTAACGACAGATTGACCATTACAAGGAAATGAATAAGATACAATTGGCTATATTGATATCAGTAATTCTTTTCTTGTTAATCAAGGTTCTTGAATCCAGGCAACTTTCGAAAGAAATAGATGAAAATACAGGTGTGACATGTGGAACTATTGTTAGGTATGAAAAATCAGGGCCTAGTGGAAGATCAAGTTGGTACGAATATTATGTAAATGGAAATCGATTCGAATCGATTTCAGGAAGTGACAAAAGATTCGCAGGTTGCCTCCAAAACAAATCTTGTATTGGCCTAACTTTTAAAGTGGAATACGACAGAGATAACCCAACCAACAGTAGAATAATTTGGTCTGAACCAGGGTGCCATGTTGAGAGGAGGGATTATTGAGTCGGCCAGAATGTGTTGAAGTTTCCCACTCACCCGCGTTTGCAACGCGGGCGCTACGCTTCTACTTCACCATTACGTCGCCCTAATTCCCGCAAGTGTTCCCGCCCCACCCATGATCCCACTGCACAGGCGGGGTCACTTGTGAGACAGGACCGGACGAGGAGACGAGGATCCCTGCCGTGCTTTTTCGGGCAGTCTGTGACTGGCTTCGTTGCGCCGGTCACACACCGGCAACCGCTCGTTCCGTACATTCGTTCGTGAAGTCACAAGTGACCCGATCGCTCGCTCCGCCGCGCTCGGAACACTTGCGACAATTAGAGAGATGAATGGGGTTTTTGGCGACCGGAGACCGGGGCAGAAATGGGCAAAAGCACAGCCGAACGCCGGAGGGGGCCTAGAACAAAACCCATTTGACCCGTGAAAAACCCAGTTCACACTCTTTTCGCATCGATTTATTCGGTATTTTCCTCAATTCCAAGAGAAGGAGTTAAGAACGAAGACCTTGCGTGCTCTTTTCTATCACTCTGCCTATCCATTAATACAATAACAATAATATCATACATCTATAGATTTTTATTGTATCAGATATTCGGAAGAATTAATAGCATATTATTTTTTTGTATTTTTGCAATCATTATTTATTGCTGGAATAGATATCTATCAACTTCAATTATAAATCGCAATAAATACGATGAGATTGTTTCTGAATACATGAATAATTCAGATC
>JAEUSV010000113.1 GCA_016788485.1 Flavobacteriales bacterium | reverse complement strand
GCAGCCGAGCTGTTGCGCCAGGTGCAGGTAGTTCTTGTCGAGCGTGTTCTTCGCGTTGTGCCGGCAGCCGAGCATGCAGCCGCCGCACTGGATGCAGCCGGTGCGGTCGGGGCCCTTGCCGCCGAAGTAGGGGTCCTTCACAGTGACGCCCGGTGCGCCGAAGTGCACGGCGGCGTCGACCGTGTCGAAGCCCTGCGGGACGCCCATGTCCGCGGCGAGGTCGCGCATCACCCGGTCGCTGCGGCTGGTGTAAGGGTGGCGCTCCACGCCGAGCATGCGCCTGGCCAGGGTGTAGTAGGGTGCCAGCTCCCGCTCCCAGTCGCACAGGTCCTTCCAGCTGCCGCTGCGGAAGAAGGGCGTGCGCGGCACGGGCAGGGTGTTGGCGTACACGAGCGAGCCGCCGCCCACGCCGGTGCCGCTGAGCACGGTGACGTGCCGGAAGAAGCTGATCTTGAAGAGGCCCTTCCAGCCCACGCGCGGCCACCACAGCCAGCGGCGCAGGTCCCAGTTGGACGTGGGGAAGTCCTCGGCCTTGTTGAACCAGCGGCCCTTCTCCAGCACGAGCACGCGGTAGCCCTTCTCGCTGAGGCGCAGCGCCGCCACCGAGCCGCCGAAGCCGCTGCCGATCACCACGTGGTCGAAGTCGTGCGTAGGCTCGTTCATGGGTCAGGCGAGCGCCCCGTGACCGGCGCGTTGCTTCAAGCGATCGATCTCGCGGTCCATCACGCGGAACCAAAGTGGCGGGACGAAGGCCAGCGCCATCATGGCGGGGTAGCCGGCGGGCAGTTGCGGGCTCTCGTCGAAATGGCGCAACACCTGGTACTTGCGGCTGGCCAGGTAGTGGTGGTCGCTGTGGCGCGTGAGCTCCAGCAGGATCAGTCGGCCCAGCGGGTGGTCGGAGTTCCACGAATGGATGGGCAGCGGGCGTTCGTAAGTGTCGCCGACCTTCCTCCGCCGAAGACCGTAGTGCTCGATGTAGTTCACGGTTTCGAGCAGCAGGATGCCGATGAGCGCCGCGCCGAGGAACCAGCCCATCACCTCCGGCCCGAACGCGATGGCGATGGCCGCCAACAGCGCGAACTGGATCACTTGGAAGCGAAGCATCTCGTTGTGCAGGCTGAACACGGGGAGCCCCTTCTTCCGCAGGCGCTGTTCCTCCAGCTTCCACGCGCTGAGCCAGCTGCCGGTGATGGTGCGCAGGAAGAAGGCGTAGAGCCACTCGCCGCGCCGGCTGCTGGCGGGGTCCTCGTCGGTGCTCACATGCTTGTGGTGCCCGCGGTTGTGCTCGATGAAGAAGTGCATGTACAGCGTGGTGAGCAGCAGCGCCTTGGCCATGAACTGCTCGTGCTTGGTCGTCCGGTGCCCCAGCTCGTGCGCCGCGTTGATGCCCAGCACCCCGCAGGCCATGCCGAAGGCCGTGGTGAGCCCCAGCTTCACCACCCACGAAAGTTCCGCCGCGCTCACCTGCACCAGGAAGAAGAGCAGCAGCCCCCATTGGATGGGCACCAGGCTGTAAAGGATCAGGTCGTACAGGCGGTCCTGCTTCGCCACGGCCTCCTGCGCGGCGTCCAGGTTGCGGGGATCGGGCTTCAGGATCAGCTCGAGCACCGGCAGCACGCCGAAGATGAAGGCCACCGCGGCGAAGGACCATGCGCTTCGTGTGGCCAGCGAGGCCGCCACCACCGCGGGGATCAGGTAGACGAGGCCGTATTTAAGGGCGCAGGAGCGCATGGGGCGGAGTCCGATTGCGGTAGGTCGAAATTAGCCAGTGCAAGAAGGCGCTTCAGCGATCAGATCAGCCTAAGAGGTCAATAGCTCAATGTTGGCTCACTGATCTGGTAGATCACCGTCTCTTTGCCGTTGTTGCAGGTCAAGATCAAGTTGTGATGGTCTTGTTCTCCGATCGACCAATCCACGCTGTCGAGTTCCCTGAGCACGGTGCTCAAGGTGCCTTTGCGAACGTCCAGATAGATCAACTCAGTATCAGCTACTGCGGTCGAGTTCCATTGCTGTAGGAGAATTCCGTTGGATGTTCGATGAGCCCAATCTCCAAATACCCTCTCTGAAAGACCTGGTACTACCGGTGTACTGCGCAGCTTGAAGTATGCTGGTCCAAAGCGGACCTCGCCTTGGAAGACTTTCTCGATCAGCATACCATCCATCTGAACAAAAGGAGTCCAATGTTCAGTTCCAGAAGCTGCTTCGTTCATTTTCGAAGATCTGGATCCCGTTGACTTTTGTATCGCAATTACTGGTAGCATAGCGATGAAGACCAAGCAGCTAAAGGCGATAAGTGGCACCAGAAGAAGTATGGCGGCAATTGACTGCGCGAACTTGGTCAGTGCATTCCCGTCATTAGGGACTTTCCACCTTAGTATAAGTCTGACCTTTAGACGACTGGACATCATTCAACGTGCATCGGCTTTCATTGCTCACCACACGAACGTGTACGGCCGCGATCCCTGGATGAAGGTGTGCGACCGGGTCGGCAGCTTCTCGCCCTCCACATGCACCAGGTTCTGCTGTTCGAGGAAGACGTCCTGCAGCAGGGTGTTCTGCACCAGCAGGTCCTTCGGCGAGGCGATATGCTCCACCTGCAGGTAGCAGTAGAGCGTTTCACCGTCGAGCTCCTTGCCCACCCAGGTCCAGGAGAGCTGCTTCTGCTGCATGAGCACCAGGTGCTGGGTGAAGTAGGCGTTGAGCAGGCTGTCGGCCTTGGGGTGCTCCTTGTCGGACCCGAGCTTCAGCGGGGCCACGTTCTCCAGCGCGTGCTCGATGTCGTGCGCGGTGATGCGCCAGGTGAGGTCGAGGGTCCGGGTGTTGGGGGAATGGCGGATGGTGAGGATGGAAACGAAGAAGTCGTGGGGCGCGGCGAACGCCAGGAACAGGAAGGATAGGAGTGCGGCTTTCATTCCGTCGCAAAGATCGTCCATCCCATGGTCCGGCCGAGCGCCCGTATTTTCGCGCCTATGCCTCTGAAGCACGCGCTCTCCGCCCTTTCCCTGCTGGTGATCGGCACCGCCCTCGCCCAGGACAGTCCCCGCTACGGCCGCGACAAGTTCCGCCAGCTCGACCAGGAACTGCCCACCCCCAACGAGCAGCGCACCGCCAGCGGAGCCCCCGGCCACGCCTATTGGCAGATGAAGGCCGATTACGACATCCACGTGGAGATCACCGAGCCCAAAGCGGGTTCTGTCGGTTCGAGCGGAGTCGAGAACCTGCCCAAGCTCACCGGCTACGAGACCATCACCTACCACAACCAGAGCCCCGACAAGCTCGAGTACCTCTGGCTGCAGCTCGATCAGAACATCTTCGAGCCGGGCAGCGATGCCAACATGACGCGCACCGGCACCATGCCCGACAGCGTCACCTTCGATCAGCTCGACAAGTGGGTGCACCCCTTCGATGGCGGCTACAAGATCACGGGGGTCACCGATGCCAATGGCGGCAAGTTGAAGTACACCATCAACAAGACCATGATGCGCGTGGACCTGCCGAAGCCGCTCGCGCCCGGTGCCACCTTCAGCTTCAAGGTCAGCTGGTGGAACTGGATCAACGACCGCTTCAAGTGGGGCGGCCGCGGCGGCTACGAGCACTTCCCCGAGGAGGACAATTACATCTTCACCATCGCGCAGTTCTACCCGCGCATGTGCGCCTACATGGACTACAGCGGGTGGATGCACAAGCAGTTCCTCGGCGCGGGGGAGTTCACGCTCGATTTCGGCGATTACACGCTCAGCATCACGGTGCCCAGCGACCACATCGTGGCGGCCACCGGCGAATGGGCCAACGCCTCCAGCGTGCTCACCGCCACCCAGCAGAAGCGCCTCGCACAGGCCCGCACCAGCGACAAGCCGGTCATGATCGTCACCCCGGAAGAAGCGCTGGACAACGAGAAGGAGCGCGGCAGCGGCACCAAGACCTGGGTGTACAAGAGCAAGAACGTGCGTGATGTCGCCTTCGCCAGCAGCCGCAAGTTCATCTGGGATGCGATGAACCAGCCTGTAAAGACGAATAACGTCCTGTGCATGAGCTATTACCCGAAAGAGGGCAATCCGCTCTGGGAGCAATACAGCACCAAGGTCGTGGCGCACACCATCAAGACCTACAGCAAGTTCACGGCGGATTACATCTACCCCGTGGCCATCAGCGTGCACACCGACCGCATCGGTATGGAGTACCCCATGATCTGCTTCAACGGTGGGCGCCCCGAGAAGGACGGTACCTACAGCGAACGCACGAAGTATGGCATGATCGGCGTGATCACGCATGAAGTGGGGCACAACTTCTTCCCCATGATCATCAACTCCGATGAGCGGCAGTGGACTTGGATGGATGAGGGCCTCAACACCTTCGTGCAGTACCTCACCGAGCAGGAGTGGGACAAGGATTACCCCAGCTGGCGCGGCAAGCCCCGCAACATCGTCGACTACATGAAGGGTGATGTGAACGCCGCGCCGGACAAGGTG
>JAEUSV010000087.1 GCA_016788485.1 Flavobacteriales bacterium | reverse complement strand
CCTCGGTGAGCTTGGGGATGGAGGCGAGCACGGCGGGCACGCCATCGATGCTGCGGCGGCCGTTGGCGTAGGCCCGGGTGAAGCAGAGCCCCTGGCCCATGAGCGAGTCGAGGAAGGGCATGTGGCCGGGGCCGCCGCCGTTTAGCCGGCTGCTGTAGGCGGCGCTGAAGCTCTCCAGGACGATCACCACCACGTTCGGGCGTGCAGCGGGGGCAAGGGTGTCGCCCGCGAGGACCAGGGGCGTGGTGTAGGCGTGACGCACCGGCCACAGGCGGTCGGCCTCTCCGTCGGCCATGAACACGCGTTCCTCCACCACGGGCCGGCCGATGCTGCGCAGCATGGTGAAGGGCGTGTTGAGCACCACGGGCATGTAGGCGGGCTCGGCGTAGTTGCTGGCGTGCAGCACGCCGATGGGGATCAGCTGCACGCCCCCGCGGGTGAGCAGCACGGCCGTGGCGATGGTGAGCAGCCGCCAGAGCCACCAGGGGCGCGTGGGGCCTTTCCGCGGAAGCCGGCCTTCCACGCGGTGGTAGCCCCACCACAGAAGGCCCAGCACCGCGCCGAAGAGCAGCACGATATACCAGTAGTCCTTAAGGAAGACGGGCACCAGGTTGGCGAGGTCGTTGCCGGCGCCCATGATGCCGAAGAGGTCGGCCGTGCTGCGCTTGAGGGTGAAGCGGTAGTAGGCGACATCCACGCAGTTGAAGAAGAGGGCGAAGGCGTTCACCGCGAGGAAGGTGATGGCCTGCACGCGCCTGAACCGGGGGCCGGGGGAGGGGTGGACGAGGGCGAGCAGCAGCCAGGGCAGGTTGGTCCAGGCGATGGCGCTGAGGTCGAAGCGCACGCCGCCCACGAAGGCCAGCAGCGGCGGATCGGGGAACTGGTCGCGGTTGAGCAACCAGAAGGCCACGCGCACCAAGGAATAGACCAGCGCCACGGCACCGAGGCGGGCCAGGATCAGCAGGAAGGGGCGCAGGCGGGCGGCCATGGCCTGCGAAGATGCACAACCTGTGGACGCGGACCCGCCCCGGCGCCCGGCCCGGCTAACTTCGCGCCCGCTCCGCCCGGCGGACCACCGACCTTTCACCATGAGCGAGACCATCGACCGCAAGCAGACCACCTTCGAACGCCGCAGCCTCTCCGATACCGAGCTGCTGTCGATCCACGAGCAGCTGCTGCGTCCCCGCCTGATCGAGGAGAAGATGCTGAGCATGCTGCGCCAGGGGCGCATCAGCAAGTGGTTCAGCGGCATCGGGCAGGAGGCGGTGGCCGTGGGCACGGCGCTGGCCATGAAGCCCGAGGAGTGGATCCTGCCCATGCACCGCAACCTGGGCACCTTCACCACGCGGGGCGTACCCATGGCGCGGCTCTTCAGCCAGTTCCAGGGGCGCATGAACGGCTTCAGCAAGGGCCGCGAGCGCAGCTTCCACTTCGGCACGCGCGAGCACCGCATCTGCGGCATGATCAGCCACCTGGGCCCGCAGCTGGGCGTGGCCGACGGCATCGCGCTGGCCCATAAGCTGCGCAAGGAGCAGCACTGCACCCTGGTCTTCACCGGCGACGGCGCCACCAGCGAGGGCGACTTCCACGAGAGCGTGAACACGGCGGCCGTGTGGGACCTGCCCGTGATCATCGTGGTGGAGAACAACGGCTACGGCCTCAGCACGCCCAGCAACGAGCAGTTCCGCTGCCGCTACATCAGCGACAAGGGCCTGGGCTACGGCATGGAGACGCGTGTGGTGGCGGGCAACAACATCCTCGACGTGGTGCACACGCTGCGCGAGGTGGCCGAGAGCATCCGCCGCAGGCCCCGCCCGGTGCTGGTGGAGTGCATGACCTTCCGCATGCGCGGCCACGAGGAGGCCAGCGGCACCAAGTACGTGCCTCAGGAGCTCTTCACGGAGTGGGAGAAGAAGGACCCCGTGGTGAACTACGAGCGCTGGCTGCTCGAGATCGGCGTGCTCGACGAGGCCGCCATGAACGAGGTGCGCAAGCGCATCAAGGCAGAGATCGCCGATGCCGTGGAGGTGGCCTTCGGTGAGCCGCCCGTGGTGCCCGATACCGCCGCGGAGATCCGCGATGTGTACAGCAACAACACGCCCATCGTGGTGCCGCCCACCGGTGGCACGAAGGACATGCGCTTCATCGAGGCCGTGAGCGATGGCCTGCGCGAGAGCATGCGCCGCCACCCGCAGCTTGTGCTGATGGGGCAGGACATCGCCGAGTACGGCGGCGCCTTCAAGGTCACGGACGGCTTCGTGGCCGAGTTCGGCAAGGACCGTGTGCGCAACACCCCGCTGTGCGAGAGCGCCATCCTGGGCACGGGCCTGGGCCTGAGCATCGCCGGCATGAAGAGCATGGTGGAGATGCAGTTCGCCGACTTCGTGAGCGAGGGCATCACCCAGATCACCAACAACCTGGCGAAGGCGCACTGGCGCTGGGGGCAGAACGCCGACGTGGTGGTGCGCATGCCCACGGGCGCTGGCGCCGGTGCGGGGCCCTTCCACAGTCAGAGCAACGAGGCGTGGTTCTTCAAGACCCCCGGCCTCAAGATCGTGTACCCCGCCTTCCCCAACGATGCCAAGGGCCTGCTGTGCGCGGCGCTCGAGGATCCCGACCCGGTGATGTACTTCGAGCACAAGATGCTCTACCGCAGCCTCACCGGTCCGGTGCACGAGGGCTTCTTCACCCTGCCCATCGGCGTGGCCAACCGCCTGCGCGAAGGCACCGACATCAGCATCATCACCTACGGCATGGGCGTGCACTGGGCGCTGGAGGCGCTCAACGAGGACCCCACGCTCAGCGCCGACCTCATCGACCTGCGCAGCCTGCTGCCCTGGGACAAGGAGGCCGTGCTCGAGAGCGTGCGTCGCACCGGCAAGGTGATCGTGCTGCACGAGGACACGCTCACCGGCGGCATCGGGGGCGAGATCGCCGCCACCATCGCCGAGGAGTGCTTCGAGGTGCTGGATGCGCCGGTGGTGCGCGTGGGCTCGCTGGACACGCCCGTGCCCTTCGCCGTGGAGCTGGAGCAGAACTTCCTGCCCAAGGCGCGCTTCAAGCAGGCGCTCGCCCGGTTGAAGGCCTACTGAGTCACTTGCCGGCCTCGCCCATCACGGAGATGTCCTCCAGGATGGCAGGGCTGCCCTTGCCGCATTCGCCACTGCTGGCGCGCGAAGGGCGGTAGGTGAACTTCAGCCGCAGTCCTTCCTGCTGGTAGCGCTTGTCGAGCCCGACGGGGATGAGCGCCTGCTTGTCGCCCCCATCGAGGATCACCAGCAGCGGACAGCCATCACCGGCTGCCTTCAGCGTCACCGTGCCGGCGTACTTCACCACGGTGGGGGCAGGTTCCCCGGTCACGGCGGGTTGCTTGTTGGCGCAGGCGCCCAGCAGGAGCAGCGCGACGAGCGTCAGGTGGGTGTGGCGGATCATCGGGCGAGCACGAAGCGTTGGGCGCGTTGGAAGCTGCTGTTGCCCACGCGCACGAAGTAGGCGGCCGGGGCGAGCCCGCTGAGGTCGAGCGTGGAGCGCCAGGTGCCGTTCGTGGCGCGCACCGCCTCGCTGCGCAGCGTGCGACCGTCGATGGCGATGAGGTCGAGCTGGAGCGCCTCGCCTGCGGGCGCGCCGGTGAGCTCCACCGTGAGCTGGTCGCCGTTGAGCCCGGTGCTGAGGCGGGTGGCATCGGCCGCAGGGGCTTCATCCACGCCCACGGCGGTCTGCAGGTCGAAGGAGAAAATGCGCGTGCGGGGCTGTCCGCTGGTGCTCAGGTACTCGCCCGTGAACCAGAACGTGGACCCGTTGGGGTCGAGGCTCATGTGCGCATAGTCGCCGTATCGGTTGATGCCCTGCTGGGCAGCCCCACCGGTCTGCGCCACGGTCTCCGGCACGGTCATCTGGCCGAGCGGGTCGCCCGCGTAACGCCCGGTGTAGCGCAGGCCCGGGAACAGGTTGTTCGCCGCATCGGTATAGCTGTAGGCCAGCCCGATGTTGCCGTAGCTGTCCATGGCGATGCTGGCCAGCCAGCGGCTCGCGGCATCGGGCGACCAGGTGCCCTGCTGGTGGATGGTCCAGTTGCCATCGTTGGCATCGCGCAGCTCGTACCAGCGGATGCCCGCGCGGTTGCTGCCGTCCACGTCGGTGAGGTGGCACAGCATCACGGTGTTGTAGCCCACCCACCGCATGTGCTGGGCGCGGAAGTAGAACACGTCGGGGATGCCGTCGAGCTTCTGCGTGGTGCCCGGCTGCGCGATGTTGTTGTAGCCCGTGCCGAAGTTGGTGTCGAAGGGGGCCGTGGCGATCGTCTGTGAAGTGGTGATGGTGGTGTTGCTGGTGGTGGTCCAGTCCACGCTCATCTCGTAGACCTTGATGCGGTCCTGCGACACGCCGCTCCAGGCATCGTCCTCCAGGTTGAAGAAGTAGCACGGCGTCCCGGCGGGGGGCAGGTCACCATCGGCATCCGCGGGCATCACGCAGCGGAAACCGGTGTTGGCGGCGCCCGGTGCGGTCAGGGCCACCATGGCGGCCGAGGCATCGCCCGCCAGCATCTTCGCCCGGTCGAACACCACCGCGGTCTTGTTCGAGTTCGAGGTCATGTAGTAGCCGTCCCACCACACGCTGTACTTGGGGTAGTCGGGGAACTGCGAGAAGGTGTAGCTGTAGGCGTAGTAGGCGCCCAGCGGGTCAGGCGTTTCGCTGATCGCGATGAGGATGCGGTTCGGTTGGAACTGGAACTGTGAGATGAACCACCGGTCGGCGTGGCGGTCGTACAGCACGATGGGGTCGCCCTCGTTGGTGCTTCCCGGCCACAGGCTGCTCAGGTTGTAGGGTCCGCCAAGGGAGGACCCCGTCTTGGAGTACACACGGTAGGCCGTGTTCACGGCCTGCACGTAGTGGTTCGGCCCGGCCGATCCCGAGGGGTCCGGCGGGTAGCCCGAACCGCTCTGCCCGGCCCAGTTCTCGATCGGGGCGCGTTGGCCGCGTGTGGCCATCGCTTGCTGCAGCGCCGGGTCAAGGCCGTTCGGGAGGGCATCGGGGTTCACCGGTGTGTTGCGCGTCATCACATTGCGCACCTCGCGCCGCTTCTCCATCGGCATGTCGGGGTCCTCCTGCACCACCGGCCAGGTGCGCATGGGGGCGGTGCGTTGGAAGCCGGTGGGCATTACGGTGGTCACCTCCTGCCCGAGGGCGTTGGTGGCGGTGCTCAGCACGTGTTGGGCCGCGACCTGCTGGATCAGGCAGGGCGCCAGCAGGGCGAACAGGATGGTGCGGGTGCGCATGGCGTTGTTCAGGGCGGGCAATGTAGCCGGTGGAACAGGGCGCGCGGACCAAAAGTTCGATGGACGGGGAAGGCTGGCCGACGGGCCGGAGGGGGCAGGAGGGGGCAGGAGGAGGCAGGAGGAGGCAGGAGGATGAGCGGACCTTGCCCGCTGGCCGCAAGAACCCTTCGGCGCCTCACGCTGTTGATGAGGCATGGACCGAACGGAATTCCTCAAGCGGATGGGCCTGTTGGCCGGCGGCGCCCTGGTGGTCGGATGCCTGGGCGGATGCCGTCGCGAGGAGGAGGAGGACATGGCCCCCTCCGTGCTCAACCGCGACTTCACCCTCGACCTGACCGCCCCGGAGAACAGCGTATTGGGCCAGGACGGCGGCTCGCGCATCGTGCAGCAGGTGCTGGTGGTGCGCACCGCGCCGGGGCAGTTCGCGGCCGTGGCCTCCACGTGCACGCACCAAGGGGGCACGGTGCAGTTCCAGGCTGGCAGCGGCGACCTGCGCTGCCCCGTACACGGCGCACGGTTCGCCTTGTCGGGTGCCGTGTCCTCCGGTCCCGCGCCACGCCCCCTGCAGCAGTTCAATACCCAGTTGAACGGCGACCTGCTGCGGGTCTTCTCCTGAGCGGCCTCGCGCTTCATGATCCGGCCCCCGGGCGTGCCATGCAAGGGGCGTGGTCGCCTTCCCGGCTTCCTTTTTCCCCATTCCCTTGTTCATGGCGGTCCATCAAGGGGCGGCTGTTGGTAATCACCCCCGGCGCCGGGCCGATCGAGGGTCCGCATGGGGCCAACTTGGCGGCATGTCAGCCGCTGCGTTCGAACTGCGTTGGAACCGCATCCTGCGGTCCCGGGAAGAAGGGTATGAGGAGCTCACGGACCACCTGGGCCGCTACGCCGGTCTGGGGCCGCTGGTCCGGCTGGGGCTGCTGCGACGGCGCGAGGAGAACGGGGAGTTCCAGCGGTACCACGGCTACGTGCCCACGGACAAGGGCCTGGAGTTCCTCCTCCACATTCCCGAGAAGGAGCTGATCCTGGTGCGCCCCGGCATGGCCGCACCCTTGCAGACGCTGTTGAAGAAGGATCCCGCGAAGGAGGCCGTGTTCAAGGATACCTACGCCGAGCCCACGGGCGATCAGTTCCGCGCGGTGGAGGAGCAGCGCGAGCGCGCGGGCCGCGATGTGTGGCGCGTGCAGCGCGCCGACCAAATGAAGCAGTACCTGCTGCAGGGCTACATGGACTTCACGGCCTTCACCAAGCGCACGGGCGTGGGCGAGGGCGCGCTCCTGCGCGAGTCGCTCTGCGAGGCGGTGGAGAACCGGGCGCACGAGCGGGCGCTGTCGCTGGCCGTCACCAAGGCCGGTGCGCCCTTCCTGCTCGTGGCCGACCCCTGGGCCCTGCTGCTGGTGAAGCCCGGTATGGAGCTGCCCCTCTTCGAGCGCTGCGAGCCCGCCAAGGCGCAGTACTGGTGCGCGCTGCCGTAGGTCCGCACGCCTCGTCGCGATCCGAAGCTCGTCACGGTGAGCTCGTCGTCCCGAAGCTTCGGGACGGTTCGACATGCTCACCGTGACATGACTTTTCAAATTGGTCGTTGAACGGTGATGGAGGACAGGCCTGCGCCTTAGGCCTTCGGGGTCTTTCCCACCTGGAAGTCGCCGGCCTCGAAGCGGCGCAGGAGCTCGGCGATGCGCTTGGCCTGCGTCGGTTCCGTCTTGGCGCTTCCCACCCAGTAGCACATGCTGCGCTTCATGCCGGGGGTGAGCTTGTCCCACGCGGCTTTCATTTCGGGGATGAAGTCGAGCGTTTCGGCCAGGGCCTCGGGGATGTTGATGCGGTCGGGCTCGGGATCCAGCCACAGTTCCACCTGCACCGGGTCGCCCACCTTGCGGATGCCGGCCTTCTTGCGCAGGTCACCCCCGAAGACCAGGATGTGGTAGCCGCTCTTGGTGGGCATCAGCGCGCGGTCCGCGGGTACCCCGTTGATCAGGGTCTTCACCCGCACTTCGCCGCGCTTGCCGAAGAGCTCCTGTACATCGTGGGGGAACTCCACGTAGTGCCACGCGAAGCGGCCTTCCATCCGCTCCAGCGGTGCGGTGAAGGTCCAGGTCTTGGGTTTCCTCATCGCCGGCATACGCCGTTGGTTGTCAGTTCTCAGTTGCCGTTGCCAGGCTGAGGCGGGTCGCAGCCCTGACAACTGGCAACCGATGACTATCCCCCCGCCTTCTTCGCCTTGTACCCTTTCTCCGCCAGGTAGGCCAGCACCTTGTCGCGGTGGTCGCCCTGCAGCAGGATCACGCCGTCCTTGGTGTTGCCGCCCACGCCGCACTTGCTCTTCAGCGCACGGCCCAGGTCGTCCAGGTCGCCGGGCTTGCCCACGAAACCCACGATGCGCGTCACCTCCTTGTTGCCCTTCAGCCGGTCCAGGTGGATGCGGAGGTCCTGCTGGGGCGGGGGCAGGGTGGCGGGCTCCCGTTCGGTGCTGAGGCCCTTGTTGGTGCTGTACACCAGGCCGCCGAGGTCGGAGAGGGTGGGGCGTTTTTTCATCGCGCAAAGGTTAACCGCAACGGCGCAACGAGCGCTACGTGAATATGCTGTTCGTTGCGTTCGTCGCGTCGTAGCGGTTCATGCATTCACTTCCCTCCCTGTGCTCCTCTGTGCCTCTGTGGTGAAGCACTCACTTCCACCAAGTAATGAGCGGCCTCGTCATCTCCAATCCGAACCTGCGCGCCTCCTCCAGCTTGAACGGCCCGTGCATCTTCAGGTAGAGGTCGAAGACGATCGGTCCTTCCTGGTCGGCCTTGAAGTTGGTGTGCCAGTAGTTGTTGAGGGCGTAGAGGTAGATGGTGCTGCTGCTCCTGGCCTCGGTCTTCCAGGCCTTGTAGTACTCGGGGTTCGTGCCTTTGCCGGGGTTCACCTTCCGCTCGTCCACCATCTCGCCGATCTCCCAGAGCGCGCCTTGCGGGCACACGATGGTGACGCCCATGCTGTCGTTGCTCACATCGATCCAGCGCTGGACGCAGAAGAAGTCGTTGTTGCTGCCGGGGATCCTGCCGCTCTCAGGCGTTACGCAGGTATCGCCGATGCCGAT